>DASWTB010000201.1:0-21420 GCA_036402315.1 Pseudoduganella sp.
GTACGCTTCCCATGAGTTCGTCGAAAGGAATTTCTTTCGAGACGTTCTTGCACAGACCCAGGACGTAAGTAGCGACGTTTTCTTCCAATACAAGAGCTTCGACTTCGGCCAGGCGGCGGCGATCGGAGTAGTAGTACTTCAGCACTTCGCGTGGATCTTCGTAGCTTTGTGCGAAGTCTTCGATCTGTGCCTTCACCTGCTCAGGGGTAGCCTGCAGGTTCTGGTCGCCCACCAGCTTGGACAGGATCAGGCCCAGGCGTACGCGACGCTCGGCTTTGTCCTTGAACAGCTCTGGAGGGAATGGTACATCTTTTACGTTCATGCCGCGCTGAGCCATGTCCTGGCGGGTCATTTCAGCCAGGCGCTCGGTGTCTTGCGCGATCAGCGACTGTGGAACGTCCAGGGTGGCGGTCTTCACCAGGGTGTCCATCACGGCTTCCTTGTTGCGCGCCTTGACTCGGCCGGCAACTTCGCGTTCCAGGTTCACTTTGATGTCTTCGCGCATCTTGGCCAAGTCGCCGTCAGCCACACCCAGGGACTTGGCGAATTCAGCGTCAACTTCCGGCAGGTGCGCCCATTCCAGGTTCTTCAGGGTGATGGTGAACTCGGCGGTTTTACCGGCCACGTCCTTGCCATGGTAGTCCTCTGGGAACGACAGTGGGAAGGTCTTGGACTCGCCAACTTTCAGGCCAACGGTAGCGGCTTCGAATTCTGGCAGCATGCGGCCTTCGCCCAGTACGAACGGGTAGCCTTCAGCTTTGCCGCCTGGGAACTCAACGCCGTCGATGGAGCCGACGAAGTCCACGGTCACGCGGTCGCCGTTGGCAGCGATAGCTTCGCCGCCGTCGCCGTGCTCGCCCTTTTCGCCCTTCACGTGGAAGTGCACGCGCTGTTTGCGCAGGATGTCGATGGTCTTGTCGATTTCTACGTCGGTCACGTTGGACTTGACGGTTTCGATCTCAACCTTGGTCAGGTCGCCAACTTCAACTTCCGGATACACTTCGAAGGTAGCGTCGAAGGACAGCTGGCCTTCCGGTGCGTCTTGTTTTGGCTCGATGCGTGGGAAACCGGCAACGCGCAGCTGGTTTTCGTTGGCAGCATCGTTGAAAGCGCGGCCGACCTTGTCGTTCAGCACTTCGGTTTCGATCTGGTAGCCGTATTGTGCGGCAACCATCTTCATTGGCACTTTACCTGGACGGAAGCCAGGAGCACGTGCGGAGCGAGCCTGCACTTTCAGGCGCTTTTCCACTTCGGAACGCACGTCCGACAGTGGGAAGGAAATCGTCATGCGGCGTTCGAGTTTGCCCAGGGTTTCAACTGCAGTGGCCATTGTAAAAATCGTCCAATAAAAATTTAAGTGTACTTATGGTGCGAGGAGGGGGACTCGAACCCCCACACCATTGCTGGCGTCAGGACCTAAACCTGGTGCGTCTACCAATTTCGCCATCCTCGCGGCATATTTGCACAAAAGCAAAGGGCGACCATTAAGTGAAAACAGGGTCGCCCGGGGCTTTCAACTTCAACCCGGCATTCTATACGGTGTTTCTGGAGTGCGGTAGTGGTTTTTTGCGTTATGCGCAACATTTGGGCAAAACCGGCAACCGAGGTGTCAGACCCTGCGGGTCTGACACCGGTTTACCGGTTTGGTTTAGGCACCCGGAACCACGCTGCATACAAAGCAGGCAAGAACAACAACGTCAACGCCGTCGCCAAAATCAACCCGCCCATGATCGCCACCGCCATCGGCCCCCAGAACACCGAGCGCGACAACGGAATCATGGCCAGCGCCGCCGCCGCCGCCGTCAGGATAATCGGCCGGCAACGCCGCACCGCCGACTCCACAATCGCATCCCAGGCCGGCACGCCCGCCTTGATATCCTGCTCGATCTGGTCCACCAGGATCACCGAGTTACGGATAATCATGCCGAACAGTGCAATGATGCCCAGATTGGCCACAAAGCCCAGCGGACGCCCCATCACCAGCAGCGCCATCGCCGCCCCCGCCACGCCCAGCGGCCCGGTCAGGAACACCAGCAGCGCCCGCGAGAAGCTGTGCAGCTGCAGCATCAGCAAGGTGAAGATGATGAACACGGCCAGCGGCAGGTTGGCGGCAATCGACTCCTCCGCCGCGCTGCTGTCCGACGCGGCGCCCTTCACCTTGATCTCATAGCCCGGCGGCAGCTTGGCGCGCAGCTCATCCAGTTTCGGATTGATCTGGCCCGACACGGTCGGCCCCTGCACGCCCTCCACCACATCCGACTGCACGGTGATCGCCCATTCGCGGCCCTCGCGCCATACAACGCCGGGCTCCCACACAAAATGCACGCGCGCCAGTTGCGAGATCGGCACCGAACGCCCGCTATTGGTCGGAATGTAGGTGTCGTTCAGCACAGCGATGGTGCTGCGCTCGTCCAGCGGCTGGCGCACCTGGATGTCGATCAGGCGGATGCCTTCGCGGAACTGGCCGATCGGCGTGCCGGACAGGATGGTATTCGCAGCACGCATCACCGTTTGCGAGGTCACGCCGAGCGCGCGCATCTTGTCCTGGTCCAGGTCAAGACGCAGCACTTTGATCGATTCGTTCCAGTTGTCGTTGACCCCAACCGCATTCGGGTTGGCGCGCATGATGTCCTTCACCTGGTCGGCGATGGCACGCACCTTGTCGACTTCCGTGCCGGTCACGCGGAATTGCACCGGATACGGCACCGGCGGACCATTCGGCAGCAGCTGCACGCGGCCGCGCACTTCCGGGAAATCGGTCTTGAAGACATTGCTGATCTTCTTGCGCAACTCCTCGCGCGATTTCAGGTCCTTCGCCAGCACCACGGTCTGCGACACGTTAGTCTGCGGGAAGATCTGGTTCAGCGGCAAGTAGAAGCGCGGGCTGCCGGTGCCGACATAGGTCGTCACGCTGGCCACGCCTGGCTCTTTGCGGATGAACTCCTCGAATTTCTTCGCCTGGCGCTCGGTCTGTGCGAAGGCCGTGCCTTCCGGCGACCACATTTCCACCATCAGCTCTGGACGGCTGGAATCGGGGAAAAACTGCTTTTCGATGAACTTGAAGCCATACACGCCCAGGAAGAACACCACCAGCGTCGCCACAATCGTGGTCTTGCGGTATTCCACGCACCAGTTCACGACGGCGCGGAACTTGCGGTACCCCGGCGTATCAAACAGTTCGTGGTGGCCGCCGCCTTCCGAATGCGGCTTCACCTTCAGCAGGATGTAGCCGATGTAAGGCGTGAACACCACGGCCACGATCCACGAAGTCACCAGCGCAATTGCGTTCACCGAGAACAGCGAAAAGGTGTATTCGCCTGCTGCCGACGCTGCCAGGCCGATCGGCAGGAAGCCGGCGACAGTGATCAGCGTGCCGGTCAACATCGGCATGGCCGTGGAGGTGTAGGCAAAGGTCGCGGCCTCCAGCCTCGAATGGCCCTCTTCCATCTTCCGCACCATCATTTCCACGGCGATGATGGCATCGTCGACCAGCAGGCCGAGCGCGATGATCAGCGCACCGAGCGAGATCTTGTGCAAGTCGATATCCAGGATGCGCATGAACAGGAAGGTCACGGCCAGCACCAGTGGAATGGTGAGCGCCACCACCAGGCCAGGGCGCGCGTCCAGGCGCAGTTTCGGCTTGGTATGCAGGCCAAGCGAGACGAAGCTCACCGCCAGCACGATCAGCACCGCCTCAATCAGCGTATGCAGGAATTCGCCAACGGACGCCGTGACCGCCGCCGGCTGGTCGGACACGCGCTCCAGCTCAATACCGACCGGCAGCTTGGTCTTCATGGCATTGACGGTCTTTTCCAGCTCCTTGCCCATCTGGATGATATTGCCGCCCTTCTCCATCGACACGCCCAGGCCGATTACTTCCTTGCCGTTAAAGCGCATCTTGTCGCGCGGCGGATCCAGATATTCACGCTTGATGGTTGCGAAGTCGCCGAGGCGGAAAGCGGTGTTGTTCGCACGCAGTTCCAGCTCTTCCAGATCCTTGACCGTGCGCAGGGCACCCGATACGCGCACTTGCAGGTTATCGGTCGGCGTCACAACTACGCCCGTTGCCTCAACCACGTTCTGGGTGGCGATCTGGTTGGCGATCTGCTCAATGGTCAGGCCCAGTTGGGCGAATTTCTTGTGCGAGAACTCGATATTGATCTTTTCGTCCTGCACGCCAAACAATTCGACCTTCGATACCTTTTTCACGCCGAGCAATTGCTGGCGCACCAGGTCCGCGTAGTCTTTCAGTTCCGCGTAGGTGAACCCATCGCCGGACAGCGCAAATATCGAGCCGTAGGTATCGCCGAATTCATCGTTGAATACCGGCCCCTGCACGCCAGAGGGCAGCGTCGACCTGATGTCGCCTATCTTTTTGCGCACCTGGTACCAGGCCTGCGACACTTCCTTTGGCGGCGTCGATTCGCGCAGGCTCAGGATGATCAGCGTCTGCCCCGGCTTCGAGTAGCTGGTGATTTCATGAATAAACGGCGTTTCCTGCAGCTTCTTCTCCAGCTTGTCGGTGACCTGTTCGGCCATCTGCAGCGATGTTGCACCAGGCCAGAAGGCCTGCACCACCATCGAGCGGAAAGTAAACGGCGGGTCCTCGTCCTGGCCCAGGTTCTTGTACGCCAGCATGCCGCCCAACAGCAGCACCGCAATCAGGTAGCGCGTGAGCGGAATATGCTCCAACGCCCAGCGCGAGAGGTTGAAGCCCTTCATTTAGCGGCTCCAAGGATGGTGACTTTCTGGCCAGGCTTCAGCAGGTTGACGCCGGCGGTGACCACGGTCTGGCCTGGCTTGACGCCACTGCCCAGCACCAGGTCATTGCCCGATACACCGCTCACGGTAACCGGCACCAGGCGCACCACGCCATTTTCAACCACCCACACGGAGGTCGCGGATTTTTCGTGGAATAGCGCCGTCAGCGGCACCTTGATCTGCGGCTGCGGCGTGCGCGAAGCAAAGGCCACCAGCGCAGTCATGCCCAGCTTTGCTTCGGCCAGGCTGGCCGGGATGGAAACGCGGAACGCATAGGTACGGGTGAACGGGTCGGCCACGGGCGAGATTTCGCGGATCTTTCCCGACACGGCTTTATCCGGGTTGGCCCACAGGCGCACGTGCACGTCGGTGATGGCACGCAGGGTGTCGACTTTATCTTCAGGCACGCCGAACACGATTTCCTTTTCATCGGTCTTGGCCACGCGCACTACCGGCGTGCCGGGCGCCACCACCTGCCCTACTTCCGCATCGACCGCGGTGACCACGCCGTCGATGTCCGATTCGAGGCTGGCGTAGCCGGCCTGGTTGGACATGCCGCGATATGCCGCCTGCGCCGAATCGACCTGGGCCTGCGCCGACTTATAAGCGGACAGCTTGGCGTCCAGCACTGCCTGGCTGACGAAATTCTTTTCACGCAGTTCCTGGTAGCGCTTCAATTCGGCGCTGGCCAGGTCGCGCGTGGTTTCGGCGGCGCGCAAGGCTGCCATGGACTGCGCCTGCGACAGCTTCAGGTCTTGCGGATCGAGATCCATCAGCACCTGGCCGCGCTTGACCACGCTACCCACATCCACTTTACGGGAGATAATCTTGCCGCCAACGCGAAAGCCGAGGCGCGATTCGACGCGCGAGCGGACTTCGCCAGAGAATTCAGCATTCACATCGATGTCCGAGCTTTGCAGCACCATGGCGCGTACCGGCCGGATATCTTCGGTTTTGGGGGCTTCTTTCGAGCAGGCTGCGAGCAGCAAGGCGCAGGCCGCAACCAGGGGTAGTTTTTTCGCTACGAACACGATGAATTCCTTTTTAGTGTCTCTGACAATTGCCGGGTGTACATGTTTGCCATTATTATTTCCCGTTTGGAACTAAATGACTTTCCGTTTAGTAAGAAAAAATTATAGCCGGGTCAACCGAACTTGCAAATGACTTTCGCGTCATTAATTTAGAACAGCACCTCTATGCCCGTTGACCACTACGAGAATTTCCCTGTCGCTTCCATTCTCATGCCGCGCCGATTGCGCCCGGCGGTGGAGGCGATTTACGCCTTTGCCCGCAGTGCCGACGACATCGCCGACGAAGGCGACGCCACGCCCGAACAGCGCCTGGCGGGCCTGACCGCTTATGAAGAAGCCCTGGGCCGCATTGAGCGCGCCGAGGGCGGCCATGAACCGATGTTCGAGCGGCTGGCCGCCGTCGTCGCGCAGCACAAACTCCCGCTGCGCCCTTTCTACGACCTGCTGTCCGCCTTCAAGCAAGACATTGTGGTGCATCGCTACCAGGACTACGCGTCCCTGCTCGATTACTGCGCCCGCTCGGCCAACCCGGTCGGACTGCTGATGCTGCACCTGTATGGCGCCGCCGATGAGGAGAATATCCGCCAGTCGGACGCCATCTGTTCCGCGCTCCAGATCATCAACTTCCTGCAGGATGTGGCGATCGACGAGCATAAGGAGCGCATTTACCTGCCGATGGAAGACCTGGCGCGCTATGCCCTGTCGCCGGCCCACCTGGCGCGCCCCGATAACAAAGCCAAATGGCGCGCCATGATGACGTTCCAGGTCGACCGCGCCCGCGCCCTGATGCTTTCCGGCGCGCCGTTGGCCTGCCGCCTGAAAGGCCGCATCGGCCTGGAATTGCGCATGGTGGTCCAGGGCGGCCTGCGTATTCTGGAGGCAATCGAGGAAGTTGATTATGACGTTTTCCTGCGTCGGCCCACGCTCGAAAAGCGCGACTGGTTCAAGGTTTTATGGCGCGCGCTTCGGATGAAGCCTTCTTCGCTATAAAATAGCGCCTTTGTCAGCATTACCCAAGCCATAACAAAATGTCCCCCGACGAATACTGCCAGCAGAAGGCCGCCGCCAGCGGTTCCAGTTTCTACTACAGCTTCCTGTTCCTGCCGCCGGAGCGCCGCCGCGCCATCACGGCGCTGTATGCCTTCTGCCGCGAAGTTGACGACACCGTCGATGAGTGCAGCGACGAGTCGCTGGCGCGCATCAAGCTGACCTGGTGGCGCAACGAGATCGCCCAGATGTACGAGGGCAAGCAGACCCACCCTGTGACCCAGGCTTTGCAGCCGCATATCGCGGTGTATGACCTGAAGCAGGAGCATATGCAGGCGATCATCGATGGCATGGAGATGGACCTGAACCAGACCCGCTACCTCGATTACGCTGGCCTGTCGAAGTATTGCTGGCATGTGGCCAGCGTGGTCGGCATCCTGTCGGCGTCCATTTTCGGCGTGACGCGGCCCGAGACGCTGCAGTATGCCGAAAAGCTGGGGCATGCCTTCCAGCTGACCAATATCATCCGCGATGTGGGCGAGGATGCGCGCAAAGGCCGCATTTACCTGCCTATCAATGAGCTGCAGCAGTTCAATGTGACTGCGGCGGACCTGTTGAATGCGCGCGAGACCGAGAATTTCGCGAAACTGATGGAATTCCAGGTGGCGCGCGCGCAGAAGGCATACGATGAGGCGTTTGCACTGCTGCCGAAGGAAGACCGCCGGGCGCAGCGTCCTGGCCTGATCATGGCGGCGATTTATCGTACCCTTCTGAATGAAATCGAGGAGGATGGCTACCACGTCCTCAAACAGCGGATCTCGCTGACGCCTCTCCGCAAACTGTGGCTGGCGTGGAAGACCTGGGTTCGTGGCTAAGCATTTTGCCGTAGTCGGCGGGGGCTGGGCGGGTTTCGCTGCCGCCGTTGAACTGGTGCGCGCTGGCCACCAGGTGACCGTTTTCGAGGCGGCCCGATCCCTGGGCGGCCGGGCGCGGCGTGTGTCTTTCGATGGGCGCGAACTGGATAATGGCCAGCACATCATGCTGGGCGCCTATTCGGAATCACTGCGCATGATGCGTGCAGTTGGCGTGGATTTGCGGTCGGCTGTCCTGACACTTCCTTTGCAGATGCGGTATCCGCCTGGTAGCGGCGGCATGGATTTTGTCGCACCGCGCTTGCCGGCGCCGCTCCATGTCGGAATTGCCCTGCTGCGTGCACGCGGGCTGGAACGGATCGACAAGATGGCCCTGGCGCGCTTTACCACCACCGCGCGCTGGATGGATTGGCGCCTGAATCATGACTGCAGCGTGACGGAGTTGCTCGAGCGCTTCGACCAGACGCCGCGACTGGCGGCGCTGATGTGGCGGCCGTTGTGCCTTGCTGCGCTGAACACGCCGCCGGAGCGTGCGTCGGCGAATGTTTTCCTTGCCGTGCTGCGCGACAGCCTTGGCGCTCGCCGCGCCGCGTCGGACATGCTGGTGCCCCGTGCCGACCTCTCCGCCCTCTTCCCGGATGCCGCGGCAGCCTGGCTGCAGGGCAAAGGCAATACCGTCCACCTGGGAACGAAAGTTGCTGCCTTCCGCCCCGCAGCCCGGCGTTGGACCGTCAAAGCAAGCGGCGCCCCCCTTGGCGGCGACTGGACGGATGATTTCGATGGCGTCGTACTCGCCGCCTCGCCTGCCGCAGCAGCCGGCTTGCTTGGCGCGCTACAGGACGCCGGCGCCGGGGGCTTTGCCGAGCTGGCGGGCCAGTTGGCGGCGTTCGAGCCTGAACCGATCACGACCTGCTACCTGCAATACGCCCCCGGCACGCGCCTGGAAATCCCGTTCTACGCGCTGCTTGACGATCCGGCGACCCAACGCTGGGGCCAGTTCGTCTTCGACCGCGGCCAGCTCGATGCCAGGCAGGTCGGCCTGTTCGCCGTCGTGATCAGCGCTTCAAGTGACGCGGCAAGCCTGCCGCAAGACGTGCTGGCGGCAGCTATTGCCGCTCAGTTGGCCGCCGACCTGGCGCGACCTGAACTTGCCAAACCGGCATGGTCGAAGGTCATCACCGAAAAGCGCGCTACCTACGCATGCACGCCAGGCTTGAAGCGCCCGGCCAACGAAACCGCGGCGCACGGCCTGGTGCTGGCCGGCGACTACACGGCCGGCGAGTACCCGGCAACGCTGGAAATGGCCGTCCGCAGCGGCGTACAAGCCGCGCGCCTGCTCGCGAAGGCGTGAATCCGATGCGCCGCCTGTCCCGCGATTCAGTCGCCTGCTCCCCCATTTCTGCATCCTGTCGTAAACAGCTCGAGCCCCTCCGTTGCAAGCGATACAGTGCAAGCATGGAACAACAGGAGGCTTGAGTTTCCAATGAGCAAGCATGAATACCTCGAGGCACTGAAGCAAGCCCTCGCCGGCTTGCCGCCCGACGCGGCGGCCAGGACGATGGCTTACTACGAACAGCGTTTTATCGACAGCCTGGCCGCCGGCAAGACTGAAGAGGAAATCGCCGCCGAGCTGGATGCGCCGCGCAAAATCGCCATGACCTTGCGCGCCAACGCCCATCGCAGTGCATTCGAGCAAAGCCGCAATCCAGCCAATCTGGCCCGCATGATGTTCTCGCTCATCGGCCTTGGCATCTTCAACCTGTTCATGGTGGTTCCGGCAGCCGTCTTCTCAGCACTGCTGATTTCGATTTACGCCAGCGCCTTCGCCTTTTACATCAGTGGCATTGCCATTACTGCAAGCGGCCTGGCCGGCGCCAATGAACTGGTGCTGACAGGCCCGCTGCGCCATCTTGTCGTCTTTGACCACGATGACGACCAGGTCGACGCCCGCATGCAAACCAAGATCTCGATCAGCGACCAGGGCGTCGAAGTGTTCCAGGAGCCGTCGGCCGGCCTGCGCAAGGAATGGGACGAGGCGGACAGCAAGTCCGAAAAATGGCTGGAAGGCGCCGAGGCCATGGCTGAAGGCGGCGTACGCATCACCTCCGACCTCGATAACGAATCGCGGGCCACGCAAACTGCCGTTGGCATTGGCCTGGTATTGCTGGGTATTGTGCTGACCCTGGTGAGCATTGTGGTCACCCGCTACTCGCTGATCGGCTTGAAGCGCTACATCCAGATGAACGTTTCGCTGCTGCGCGGCCGCTGATAAAGGAATGCCAATGAACGTCCGTTCCCTGTTCAAGATCGGCCTGGGCATGACGCTGCTGGCGGTGCTCCTGACGGCCGTGTCCTACAGCATGCTGCGCGCCCAGGGCGCCGCCAACCCGACCAGCGTGGCCGGCCGCGCCGCCCGCACCGAAGTGCGCGAAGTGAGTGCAACGATTTCCAATGTCGAACTGGTCGGCCCGATCGACTTGCGTCTGAAACAGGGTGACGTGCCTTCGCTGAAGGTGCGCGGCGAGCAGCGCCTGCTGGGGAATATCGGCACCGAACAGGATGGCTCGACCCTGCGCATTGGCTCCAAAGGCCTGCTGCTGCATCCGCGCCGTCCGATTGAAGTTGAGCTGGTGCTGCCTTCCCTGCATGAACTGGTGGTCAATGGCAGCGGCGACAGCAACGTCAATGGCTTCACCGGCGAACACCTGAGCGTGCAGTTGCAGGGCTCCGGCAACCTGACTTTCAATGGACGCTACAAGAATGTGGAAGCCGGCGTGCATGGCAGCGGTGACCTGAACCTGAACACCGGCCACGGCGAGAAAGTGATGCTGGAAATGGTGGGCTCGGGCGCCATCACCTCCAGCGGCAGCTGCAAGGAGCTGACAGCGGAAGTCACCGGCTCCGGCGAGCTCGATGCGCAGCACCTGGCGACCGACAAAGTGGTAGTTACCTTGCTCGGTTCGGGCACCACCAATGTCTTTGCGCGCCAATCGGCCGATCTCACCGTGAAGGGGACCGGCAATATCCGCGTGTTCGGCAACCCTTCCGAACGAAACGTCAGCCGCAGCGGTTCAGGCGGCGTGAACTGGGTTCATTAAGTAGCGCAGCATGTCCCTGCCGGCGGCCAGGCCGCTGGCGAAACAGGCGGTAAGCAGGTAGCCGCCAGTCGGGGCTTCCCAATCCAGCATTTCACCGGCTACAAACACACCGGGCATCGCCTTCAGCATGGTGCCATCCAGCGCTTCGAAACGGACGCCGCCAGCGCTGCTGATCGCTTCGTCGATCGGGCGCGGCGCGCGCAGCATGATGGGCAGAGCTTTCAGCGTTGCCGCGACCCGTTGCGGATCGTGGAAGGCTTCCTTGTCGAGCACTTCATGCAGCAGGCCAGTCTTGACGCCTTTGATGTGGACGCGGCTTTGCAGGAAGCTCGACATCGAACGTGAGCCGCGCGGGTGCGACAACTCCTTCCGCAGGCGCTCCAGCGGCCAGTCAGGCAACAGGTCCAGCTCGATGGTGGCACTGCTATGCGCCGCGATGCGGTCGCGGATGCCGGCTGACAGGGCGTAGATCAAACTGCCTTCGACGCCTGTCGCAGTCACCACCATCTGGCCTTTGCGGCCGCCGATTGCCACCGTGGTCAGGGGCTGGCCTGCATATTTTTCCGAGAAATGGGCGCTCCAGCCGGCATCAAAGCCGCAGTTGGCCGGCACCAGCGGCGCAATTTCCACGCCGCGCCCGGCCAGCAATGGTTGCCAGGCACCGTCCGAGCCGAGGCGCGCCCAGCTCGCACCGCCCAGCGCGAGCAAGACTGCGCCGTGGTGCGCCGTGCGCTCGCCCTCCGGTGTCTCGAAATTCAGTGCGCCGTCGGCCGACCATCCCAGCCAGCGATGGCGCTGGTGGAAATGCACCCCGCTTTCGCGCAAGCGGTGCAGCCAGGCGCGCAGCATGGGCGCAGCCTTCATTTCGGTGGGGAAGACGCGGCCCGAGGTACCGACAAATGTATCGATGCCCAGCCCGTGCACCCAGGCGCGCAAGTCGTCAGGCTTGAAGGCGTCCAGCATGGGACGCAACACGCCGGCGCGGCTGCCGTAGCGTGCCACAAAGGCTTCGTAGGGCTCGGAATGGGTGATATTCATGCCGCCGCGGCCAGCCAGCAGGAACTTGCGGCCGACCGACGGCATTGCATCATAAACATCTACACGCACGCCGGCCGCAGCCAGAACTTCGGCCGCCATCAGGCCGGCGGGCCCGCCGCCGATCACCGCTACCCCTTGTAATTGATTGCTTTCCATAGGGGCAGCATTGTATTCGATCTCGGACGATCGGCTGCCAGGAGTTGGGCAAAGTCTTCCGGCGCCATCGGCCCGGCAAGGAAGCAGCCCTGCATTTCGTCACAGTAGTGCTCGCGCAGCCATTCACGCTGCAGCAGCGTCTCCACGCCTTCGCCCACAATCTGCATGTTGAGGTTGTGGCCGACGTCGATGACCGAACGGCAGATTGCTTCATCGGCTTGCTCGCTGCCGAGCTGGCGCACAACGCACTTCTCGATCTTCAGCTGGTCCAGCGGCAGCAGCCGCAGGCGGGCCAGGGAGGAATACCCGGCGCCAAAGCCGTCCATCGACAGCTTGACGCCAATTGCCTTCAATTCGTTCATCCTGGCTACTGCATCGTCAAGATCTTCCATCACCATCGATTCTGTGATCTCAAAGCCCAGCATGGCCGATGGCACCTCGTATTCCTCCAATGCCACTTCAATGTGCTCAACCAGTCCCTCTTCGCGGAACTGGCGCGCCGACAAGTTGATGAAGGCCGGCACCATCGGCAGCCCCGCCTCACGCCATGCGCGCTGCTGACGGCACACTTCGCGGATCACCCAGGCGCCGAGGGGAACGATCAAGCCGCTGCTTTCCGCCAAAGGGAGGAATTCTGCCGGGGGCACCAGGCCGCGTGTCGGGTGTTGCCAGCGCACCAGGGCTTCGGCGGCGGTCAGGCTGCCATCGCTCAAGGCCGCACGCGGCTGGTAATGCACCACCATCTCGTTGTGCACCAGGGCCCTGCGCAACCCAGCCTCCATTGCGAACACGCGCGAAGCCCGATCGTTCATTTCCTGCGAAACAAAGCGGAAGCGGTTGCCACCATGACCCACCGCATGCGCCCTAGCCAAATTGGCTGAGCGCAGCATGCCCAAGGCTTCAGCACCGTCCTCGCCCATCAATGCAATACCGATGCTGACGGTGGTGTTGACGATATTATCTTGCCAACGCATTGGCGCCTTCACCGCTTGCAGCAGCTTGGCCGCCACTGGCAGCACATCGTCGTCCTTCATCAGATCGGAAAGGATCACAGCAAACTCATTGCCGAGCAGGTGGGCCACGGTGTCGCCTTCCCGCAGGCAAGACCTGATAGCGGATGCAGCATGCACCAGCAAGGCGCTGCAGGCGTCATGGCCCAAACTGGCTTTGACGGCGCGATAACGGTCCATGGTGAGTGCCAGCACTGCCACCTTGCGGCCGGTGCGCTCGGCCGCCATCAGGGCCTGGCGCAAGCGGTCGTTGAACAAGGACCGGTTGGCCATCCCTGTCACCGGGTCGTGCCGGCTATACTCGGCAATGGCCTGTTCCGATGCGCGGCGCTTGCCGGCTTCGCGCATACTCTTCAAGCCAAGCGCCAGGTCAGCGGCCAGCTCCTGCAACACCGCCACTTCTTCACTGTCGAAAGCGGTGGGATCGATCGAATACACGCACAGCACGCCCAGCGGCGCCGCATCTTCGGCCGCGCCGGCAAGGGGTAAGGCCAGTGCGCTTGGGTAACCAAATTCGGCCGATGTTGCCTGCTGCAGGCGCAGTTTGCCGTCTCCCATTACCTCCAGCGCCAGGCCCCCGCAAGTGCAACCGCGCAGCAAGCCTCCCGCCACCGCCGCAAAGCGTCCTGCCGGAGTGCCCTGGATCTCGCTGGCCAGAAGGTTCTTGCTGCTGCCCGCCATGGATAAACCAGTCCAGACCAGCGAATAGCTGCCTTCGTCCGAGATGCCGCGGCACACAGCGGCCATCATTTCCTCGGTACTCCCGGCGCGCAACAGCGCTTCCCGGCAGCGCGAGGCCATGCGCAAGGCACGATTGGCACCTGGCAGTTCATCCGTATAGTTTTCCATGGCGTCAATCCAGGTAAGGAACAAAGTCGAATGCCGACAGGATGCTGTTCACTTGGGTGGAAAGGCAAAAGGCGAAAAAACTTCGGGCGACGCCGGTTGGCGTTTCCCGGCTTGCCAGGGTCAGCACACGGCAGATCGGGTAACTCCCATTGCGGATATTGGCAGTGCTGGCGGCGACACCCGAGATGGGCAGCAGCCGAACCGGCACGCCTTGCGCAATTGCGCGCTCCGCCGCACCGACCGAAACGTAGGCGATGGCGTTTTCGCACGCGGCCACCACGGACAAGCGTTCGATAGGAGACTGCACCGCCGCATTAAGGCTGAAAGCGTCGAGTGGTTGCATGAGGAAGCGCGCGAACAGCGCGCTGGAAGCACCGCCGCGCAGCTCACCCATGGCGTAGATCGAATCGTTCCCGCCGCCAGCATCGCGCCACGCGCGCATGCGGCCGGTGAAGATGGCTTGCAGTTCTTCGAGACCCAAGTGCCGCACTGGGTTATTGGCATGCACCACTACGCCGACGCCGTCACGTGCTATCGGAATGCCGTACAAGTCGCGCTCAGAAGGGACAAGCGCGCGGGAAAGCATGGCGATATGTGCGTGACCACTGCGCACATCTTCCAGCCCGCGCGAGGAGCCGCCCAACTCCACTTCGATTGCGATCTCAGGATGCAGCAGGTGGTACTTGGCGGAGATCTCCTTCAACAACGGTCCCATGGTGGATGAGCCGGCGATATGAAGCTTGTGTGGGCGCTTGCGGGGCGGGACTGGAACCTGGCTCCGCGTGATGCCATTCAGACCAAGTGCGGCGAAAACGAAACCCATTGCGGCTCTCCTTGCAGTGAAGGGAAAAAGCCGCAGGGAAGAGGCGACGGGAAATTAGATGAAGGATGAGTGCGGCGCAGGTTTGGGGCCGCATGAGTTCAAGTATAACGTGACAATGCCTACGGTCAACATTCGGTGCCCGACTGTTGCGCGCGCACAGCAATCGGCATTAACCGCCTGTCACAGGTGGGAAAAAGGCAACTTCGTCGCCTGCTGCGATCGGCGTGCTGGCGTCGCACATGCGCTGGTTGCAAGCCATGCGCAGGGCACGGCCTTCGGCCAGAGCGCTAGCCCATGGCTCGCCGCGCGCCAGCAGCCAGGCGCGCACATCGCCTACCGTCTGCGCCTCCGGCGGCAGGACAACTTGTTCGCCGCTGCCCAGTACTTCACGCACGCTGGCAAAATATTTAAGGTTGATTCGCATATCAATACATCAGTTCACTGAAGGGGATGAAACGTACCAGATCCCCTGGCGCGATCGGATTGCCCGGCGGGTTGTCGACCAGGCCATCGCCCCATACGGTCGAAGTCAGTACGCCCGAGCCCTGGTTCGGGAACAGGTCCAGTCCGCCCTGCCCATTCAGTTTGGCGCGCAGGAATTCGTTGCGGCGGTCCGCTTTCGGCCAGTTGAAATCGGCGCGCACCATCATGCTGCGCGGCTGCGCCGGCACATCGGCGCCCTGCAAGCGCAGCAGGAACGGCCGCACGAACAGCAGGAAGGTCACAAAACTTGATACCGGATTGCCCGGCAGGCCAAGGAAGAATGCCTGCCCTACTTCCCCAAAGGCCAGCGGCTTGCCTGGCTTGACGGCAATCTGCCACATGTTCAGCTTGCCCTCAGCTTCAACGGCAGGCTTGATATGGTCTTCCTCGCCGACCGAGACGCCGCCGGAAGTGATGATCAGGTCATTGCCGTCCGCTGCCTGGCGCAGCACATTGCGGGTGGCTTCCAGCGAATCCGGGACGATACCGAAGTCGCGCACTTCGCAGCCGAGGTTTTCCAGCAAGGCGCGCAGCGTGAAGCGGTTGGAATTGTAAATGGCGCCAGGCGCCAATGGTTCGCCCGGCATTGCCAGTTCGTCGCCGGTAAAGAACACCGCCACGCGCAGTTTGCGGCGCACGTTCAGCTCCGCCATGCCGATCGATGCCGCAAGGCCCAGCTCCTGGCTGCGCAGGCGTGTGCCGGCAGCCAGAATGACGCTGCCGATGCTGATGTCTTCGCCGGTGCGGCGGATCCATTCGCCCACTTTCGGCGCATGGCGGACAGTGACCAGGCCATCGCTCGCCTGGCATTGCTCCTGCATGACAACCGCATCGGCGCCTTCCGGAATCAGGGCGCCGGTGAAAATGCGCGCCGCGCAACCGGGCAGCAGCGGCTGGCCGACGTGGCCTGCCGGAATGCGCTGGGTGACGGTCAGCGTAGCGTTGCCGCTGGCGCAATCGGCGGCCCGCACCGCGTAGCCGTCCATCTGCGTGTTGTCGTGGCCCGGCACGTTCATGCCGGACACCACGGCGCTCGCGAGCACACGGCCATTGGCTTCCAGGGTCGGGATCTTCTCCACCTCCGCCACCGGACGGGCGGCGGAGAGCAGGAAATCGAGGGCTTCGCGTACGGCGAGCATTGCCATGTTTTTACAGTCCTGTATTGGCGGCGATGTAAGCCTTCATCTTGCTCACATCGGCTGGCATGACTTCAAAGCGCTGCGGCAGCGCTTCGATATTTTCGAACCCCGCTGGACGCTCGGCATCTTCGCCCAATGCTTCCAGGATGGTTTCGTTGAATTTGGCGGCCAATGCGGTTTCCAGCACGATCATTGGCACACCCGGCTCCATGTATTGCTTGGCGACCTTGATGCCGTCGGCGGTGTGGGTGTCGATCACGATGCCGTAATCGTCCGCCACGTCGCGGATGGTCTGCACCCGGTCATCGTGGGTCGACTTGCCGGACTTGAAGCCGTAGTTGGCCACCAGTTTGAATTCGTCGCCATCGCTGCCCGGCGCGCCGGACAGGTCGAAGCCGCCGTCGGTTTCCACTTTCTTGAACAGCTCGCGCACGCGCTTGCCGTCGCCCTTCACCAGGTCGAACACAAAGCGTTCGAAGTTCGAAGCTTTCGAAATATCCATCGATGGGCTGGAGGTGTGGTAGGTCTCAGCCGACTTGCGCACGCGGTAAATGCCGGTGCGGAAGAACTCGTCGAGCACGTCGTTCTCGTTGGTGGCAACCACCAGCTTGTCGATCGGCAGGCCCATTTGGCGGGCGATATGGCCGGCGCAGATATTGCCGAAATTGCCCGATGGGACGGTGAACGACACCTTCTGCTCATTACTCTTGGTCGCTGCCAGGTAGCCGCGGAAGTAGTACACCACTTGTGCCACCACACGCGCCCAGTTGATCGAGTTCACGGTGCCGATCTTGTGGCGGGCCTTGAATTCCAGGTCGTTGGAAACAGCCTTGACCATGTCCTGGCAATCGTCGAACACGCCTTCGACGGCGATGTTGAAGATGTTCGGATCCTGCAGGCTGAACATCTGGGCAGTCTGGAAAGCGCTCATCTTCTTGTGCGGCGACAGCATGAAGACCTTGATGCCTTTTTTGCCGCGCATTGCATATTCGGCGGCACTGCCGGTATCGCCGGATGTGGCGCCGAAGATGTTCAGTTGCGCATCCTGCTTGGCCAGGGCGTACTCGAACAGGTTGCCGAGCAGCTGCATCGCCATGTCCTTGAAGGCCAGGGTTGGGCCGTTCGACAGCGATTGCAGCACCAGTTTCTTGCCATCGACTTCTTCCAGCACACGCAGCGGTGTGATGTCGGCGGCGTTCTCGCCTTCGCGCACGTTGCGGTACACATCGGCGGTATAGGTCTTTTTCGCCAGTGCTCGCAGGTCGGCTTCTGGAATGTCGCCTGCGAACTTTTTCAGGATTTCTACTGCCAGGTCAGCGTAAGACAGGTGACGCCACTTGTTCAGCTCCTCGCCGGTGACTTGCGGGTACTCGACTGGAAGGTACAGGCCGCCGTCTGGCGCCAGACCACCCAGGAGGATGTCGGAAAATTGCTGGGGGGAGTGCGATGCAGCCGACGCGTCGGCACGGGTAGACACGTATTGCATAGAGTAGAAAGTCCGGTGGCAGTGAAAACGGACACTTATTATAGTGCCACCGGACTTTCTTTGTGAATTTCGCTAAATTTCGGAATTTTCTAGCGTCAGCAAGCTGCGTGATTCACAGAAACGACGTGAATTGCCAAACCGCCAAGCGAGGTCTCTTTGTATTTCGCCTGCATGTCGGCGCCGGTCTGGCGCATGGTCTCGATCACGTTATCCAAAGTGACGAAGTGGGTGCCATCGCCCTTCATTGCCAGCGAAGCAGCGGTAATCGCCTTCACCGCGCCCATGCCGTTACGTTCGATGCAAGGAATCTGCACCAGGCCACCGATCGGGTCGCAAGTCATGCCCAGGTGATGCTCGATCCCGATTTCCGCCGCGTTCTCGATTTGTGCATTCGTGCCGCCCAGTGCCGCCACCAGGCCGGCTGCCGCCATCGCGCATGCCACGCCAACCTCGCCCTGGCACCCAACTTCCGCGCCGGAGATCGAAGCATTCCGTTTGCACAGCATGCCAATCGCCGCAGCGGTCAGCAAAAATGCGCGCACGCCGGATACCGGGTCGACCGGTTTGCAGTCTTCCGCATAGTATTTCAGCACAGCGGGAATGATGCCTGCGGCCCCATTTGTAGGCGCCGTTACAACACGTCCGCCCGCTGCGTTCTCTTCGTTGACGGCCATAGCGTACAAACTCACCCCATTCAGCGCGTCATGCGGCAGCTGGTTGGCACGGTCGCCGCCCTGCGCCTGGCGCCAAAGGTCGGCTGCGCGGCGCTTTACATTCAGGCCGCCCGGCAGTTGGCCGCTGGTTTCCAGGCCATGCTGGATGCAGTCGCGCATGACGTGCCAGATACGGTCCATGCCTTCGTTCAGCTCCGACTCGCTGATACGGGTCAGCTCATTTGCACGCAGCATTTGCGGAATAGTCTTGCCGCTGCTGACGCCATGGCCCAGAAGTTCAGCCATGGTGTTGAACGGGTAAGGCAGGCGCACGGCAGGCTTGCCGTCAGTGGCCGCCTCTTCGCCTTCGGCGCGAATGAAGCCGCCGCCGATGGAATAATAGACCTTCGATACCGAGCTGCCGTCTGCGCGCGCCAGCGTGAAGCGCATGCCATTCGGATGCTCCGGCAGGTTCTCGGACATGTGGAACACCAGGTGCTGCTTGCGGGTGAAAGCAATCGCCTTCTCGCCCAGCAGGCGCAGCTCGCCATCAACGTCGGCTGCAGCCAGCATATCGTCCACTGCGTCCGGATCGACGCCTTGCGGCGTTTCGCCCATCAGGCCGAGCAGTACCGCCTTGTCGGTGCCGTGGCCGATGCCGGTCAGGGCCAACGAGCCGAAAAGCTCGGCCGTCACAGAAGTGACATCATCCAATGGACCGTTTTCGACCAGGAAGCGGCGCGCCGCCACCATTGGTCCCACCGTATGCGAACTCGATGGGCCAATGCCAATCTTGAATAAGTCGAAAACACTCATGTCCATTGTTGCTTGTCTCTCTCTGGTTATGCGGCCTCGCTGAGGCTCACGTCAATATTCTCCAGCATGTCCTTCACCATCTCGTCCACGCCGATGCGGGCTTTCCAGTTCCAGTCCGCAGTTGCCTTGGAATCATCCAGGCTGCGCGGCCAGCTGTCAGCGATAGCCTGGCGGCTGTCCGGCGTGTAGGCAATCTTGAAGTCTGGCACTGCGCGGGCAATCACTGCAGCCAGTTCTTCCGGGTTGAAGGAAACGCCGGCGACATTGTACGACGAACGAATCTTGATTTGTGAAGCGGGTGCATCCATCAATTCAATGGTTGCGCGAATCGCGTCGGGCATGTAGATCATCGGCAAAGTGGTCTTCGGACCGAGGAAGCAATCGTAGCGTTCACCGCGCAGCGCGGCGTGGAAAATCGCGATTGCGTAGTCGGTGGTGCCGCCGCCTGGAGGCGACTTGAAGCTGATGATGCCAGGGTAGCGGATCGAACGCACATCCACGCCATACTTCAGGAAGTAGTATTCGCACAGTCGTTCGCCAGCCAGCTTGGAGATGCCGTAAATCGTGGTCGGATCCATCACGGTGTACTGCGGGGTGTTCTCGGCCGGAGTGTTCGGGCCGAAAGCAGCGATCGACGATGGCCAGAAGATGCGCAGCGGCTTGCCCTGCTCGCCGCGCTCACGCGCCACTTCCAGGATGTTCAACAGGCCGTCCATGTTCAGGTCCCACGCCTTCAGCGGAGCTGCCTCGCCGGTAGCGGACAGCATGGCGGCCAGCTGGTACACCTGGGTGATGCCTTCGGCAGCAACCAGCTCCTGCAGCGCGGCCTTGTCCATCACGTTCAGCACCTGGTAGCGGGCTGCGTTGTACTTGTTGACCGGGCTGATGTCGGTTGCGATGACGTTCTGATCGCCGTGCTGTTTTGCCAGCGCTTCCACCAGTTCACTACCGATTTGGCCATTGGCGCCGATGACGAGAATGCGTTCCATGATTCCTACCTGTTTTCCTGATTAGTTCTTGATGATGCCCAGCTCTTTGCCGGCTTGTTCGAATGCTGCGAGGACCTTGTCCAGTTGCTCGCGGGTGTGGGCGGCGGACAGCTGCACGCGCACACGCGCCTGGCCCATCGGCACCACCGGATAGAAGAAGCCGGACAGCAGCACGCCCAGTTCATACATGCGGGCCGCGAACTTCTGCGCTACCGGCGCGTCGAACAGCATCACTGGCACAACAGGGTGGGTGCCTGGCTTGATGGTGAAACCGATACGCTCGATCACCTTGCGGAAGTAGGCAGTGTTCTCGTGCAGGCGGTCGCGCAGTTCGGTGGAAGCGGACAGGCGCTTCAGCACTTCAAGCGAAGCGCCGGCAATGGCTGGCGCCAGGGTGTTCGAGAACAGGTAAGGACGCGATTTCTGGCGCAGCGTGTCGATGACTTCCTTGCGGCCGGAGGTGAAACCGCCCATTGCACCGCCCAGGGCCTTGCCCAGGGTGCCGGTGATGATGTCGATCTTGCCCAGCACATTGTGGTGCTCGTGGGTACCGCGGCCGGTCTTGCCCATGAAGCCGGAAGCATGGCATTCGTCGATCATGACCAGGGCTCCGTATTTTTCAGCCAGCTCGACGATCTTGTCCAGCTGGGCGATGGTGCCGTCCATCGAGAACACGCCGTCGGTCACGATGACTTTATGGCGCTTGTCGGCGGCTGCCTGCAGCTGCTTTTCCAGGTCGGCCATGTCGTTGTGGGCGTAGCGGAAGCGCGCAGCCTTGCACAGGCGGATGCCGTCGATGATCGAAGCGTGGTTCAGCGCGTCGGAGATGATGGCGTCGTTTTCGTCAAACAAAGGCTCGAATACGCCGCCGTTCGCGTCAAATGCTGCCGCGTACAGGATGGTGTCTTCGGTCCCCAGGAATTCGGAGATCGCTTTCTCCAGCTGCTTGTGAACGGTCTGCGTGCCGCAGATGAAGCGCACCGAGGACAAGCCGTAGCCGTACTTTTCAGTCGCTTCGATGGAGGCTTGCGCCACCCACTCCTGGCCCGACAGGCCCAGGTAATTGTTGGCACACATATTGATCAGGGTACGACCGTCTTCCGACTGCACTTCGCTACCCTGGCGGGAGGCAATCACGCGCTCGGGTTTGTACAGGCCATCGTTACGCAGCTTTTCCAGGTTTTGTTGCAGGCCGGTGTAAAACGCATTCGTCGCTTGGCTCATGGTCG
>DASWTB010000202.1:0-6039 GCA_036402315.1 Pseudoduganella sp.
ACACTTACCGCGGCGGCCGCAAGCTGCCGCTGCAGGCGCGCGCCGACGCCTTCGTCGCGCGCGCCAACGCCGAACAGCTGGAGCAGCTCGGCGTCGCCGGGGCGGAGCCCTTGTCGCCCCATTCTGCGCGCATCGTGGCCGACGCGCACGACTTGCCGTTGCTGAAGCAGCAGGCCAGCCAGGCGGTAACCGTGCAGGAAGCATATTACACGGCGGGCGGCGAGGAATTTCTGGCGACCGACCGCATTTTCGTCACCTTCCGCGATGCCTTGCCGGCGCAGGAAGTGGATGCGTTTGCCGGCCAATACGGCTTGCTGCTGAAACAAAAATTCAGCGACCGCGACTACCTGTTCCAGCTCACCACGCACAGCGGCCGCGACGCGGTGGCGCTGGTGGTCGAACTGAGCGAGCGCAACAGCCTGGTGGCGGCGGCGGAAAATGACTTGAACTACCGCATGCAGGCTTACCAGTATGCCGAGCCGAGCGACCCCTACTATGCGCGCCAGTGGCACTTGCATACGCACCTGGCCGACGCGGCCTTCGACCCCCGCGCCAGCGCGCGCTGCGAGGATGCCTGGCGTGCCCTGGGCCATTACGGCTTGCCCGAGGTGGTGGTGGGCGTGACCGACGATGGCTGCAAGCTCGACCATGGCGACTTCGACTCGGACCGGAAATTCGCCGGCTGGGGCTATTTCGCCGGCGAGCGGCTGGTGGTGCGCGAAGATATCGATGCCGACCCGCGCCTGATGTATGTGGCCGGCGCCAATCACGGCACCTCCTGCGCCGGCGTGATCGCCGGGGAGGCCGACGCCGTGCTGACGGTGGGCGCGGCGCCCGGCTGCTGCCTGCTGCCGGTGCGCTGGGAGTCGTCCGGGCCGGCGCTGTTCATCAGCGATTCGAAACTGCTGACGGCGCTGAACTATATGGCCGACAAGGTCGACATCGTTTCCAACTCCTGGGGCAGCAGTCCGGTGAGCGAATTCGCCACCCCCGTGCTCAACCGGATTGCCGAACTGTCGCTCAGCGGCGGGCGGCGCGGGCTCGGCATCGTGTTCCTGTGGGCGGCCGGCAACGAGAATTGTCCGATCGTGCACGAGGCGGCGCAGGACGTGCCGTTCGATAGCGGCTGGCGCTACCACGCCGACGGCAGCGGCACCTGGGTCGGCGTGCGCACGGCGCGCCAGTTCCGGCACAACCTGGCGGCACTGCCGGGCGTGATGTACGTGGCGGCGCTGGCCAGCAATGGGCAACGCAGCCATTATTCGAACTATGGCACTGGCATCGCCCTGTGTGCGCCGTCCAGCAACCTGCACCTGTACCGGCGTGCCACCGTGACTGGGCTGGGCATTACCACCGCGAGCGGCAGCAGCGCGGCGGTGACCGCCAGCTTTGGCGGCACCTCCAGCGCCACGCCGCTGGTGGCGGGGGTCGCCGCGCTGGCGATTTCAGCCAACCCGTCGCTGACAGCGGCCCAGGTCATCTCGGTGCTGAAACGCACGGCGGCCAAGGACTTGAATCTTGCCCCGTATGCGCGCACGCCCGGCGCGGTGTACGATCCGCAGCCGCGATGGGACGTGTCGCCGGTGGCGCCGTTCGACCAGGGCGGCTTCGCCAATACCGGCAGCGCCGACGGCAGTTGGAGTCCCTGGTTCGGCCATGGCCGGGTCGATGCGCCGTCCGCGGTCGCCGAAGCGCAGCGCCTGGGCGGCGCCAGTCCGCCGGGCGCCACGCTGCGCCGGCAATCGACGCGCGAGCAGCGCATTCCCGACAATAGCGCGGCCGGGGTGGCGGACCAGTTGAGCTTTGACGGACAGGCGCTGGTGGGCGCCATCAAGGTGGTGCTGGACATCAGCCACCCCTATATCGGCGACCTGGCGGTGACGCTGCAGTCGCCCGCCGGCGCCAGCATGCTGCTGCATAACCGCAACGGCGGCGGCACGGCCAACCTGCAGCGGGCTTTCGACGTGGGCACGACGCCAGCGCTGGCCGCTGCAGTGGGCCAGCCGGTGGCCGGGGCGTGGACGCTGCGGGTGCAGGACCTGGCGGCGGAGGACACGGGCACACTGAATCGCTGGAGCATTGACATCGTGCCGCAAGCCGACACTTTGCTGACGCTGCAGGAGGCGCCCGGCTTGGCAATGCCGGACAACGATGCCGCCGGCATCGAGCGTTCGCTGACGACGGCGGCAAGCGGGCAAGTCGCCGACCTGGCCGTGGCGGTGGATATTACCCACAGCTATATCGGTGATTTGAAGGTGACGCTGGTGGCGCCAAACGGTGCCCAGTGCGTGCTGCACAACCGCGGCGGTGGCAGCGCCGACAACCTGATCCGGACCTACACGCCTGCCACGGTGTCGGCCCTGGCCGCCCTGCGCGGCACGCCATGCCAAGGCACGTGGCGTTTGCGCGTGGCCGACCTGGAGTCGCGCGATGTCGGCAAGCTCAACCGTTGGGAGGTCAAGATCCGGCGCAACTGAATGCCGCCTGCGCGCAGGCGCCGCACTGGCCGGCTTCTATTTCAACAAGCCGGCCAGCTCGACGGCGGTCTTCACCTGCATCTTGTCGAAGATATGGGCCCGGTGCACTTCCACGGTGCGCATCGAAATGCCCAGTTCGTCGGCCACCACCTTGTTCATTTTGCCGGCCAGGATCAGGTCCAGCACTTCCCGCTCACGGCTCGACAACGTGGCCAGGCGCGCCTGCACCGCCGCCTTGCCGCTGGCCTGGCGCGAGGCTGCCAGGCCCTCCTGCACGCGGTCCATCAGCTGGTTGTCGTTGAAGGGCTTTTCGAAGAAGTCGAAGGCGCCGCGCTTGAGCGTATCGACCGCCATCGGCACGTCGCCATGGCCGGTCAGGAAGATGACCGGCAGGCGCGCCGTCAGGCCGCGCGCCGCCAGCTGGTCGAAGGCGGCCACGCCGCTGATCTCGGGCATGCGCACGTCAAGCAGCACGCAGTCGCCTTCCGGGTCGAAAGCACCGCTTTGCGCAAAGGCCAGGAAGGCGGCCGCGCTGTCGTAAGTGGTGGCTGCGATGCCGCGCGAGGAGGCGAGCCAGGACAGTGAATCGCGCACCACGGCTTCATCGTCAACGATATGTAGCATTCTGTGTCTCCGGATTTGCTCTAATGAACCCCGCCTGCGACTGGCAGCGTAAAAGTGAATATGGTACCGCCTTGCGGGTTGTCGCGGTGCGTCAATGTGCCGCCGTGAAACTCGATTGCGGTACGGCAGATGTTGAGGCCCATGCCCATGCCTTCCGCCTTGGTCGAGAAGAAGGGCGAAAACAGGCGCTCGGCCACGTCCTGCGGAATCCCGTGGCCGCTGTCGATCACCTGCACCACCACCATGCCTGCCAGCGGATCGTTGTCGGCCATCACGCGCAGCACCCGTTTCAGCGGCTGCACGTCGGCCATGGCTTCAATGCCGTTGCGGGTCAGGTTCAGCAGCACCTGTTCGATCAGCAGGCGGTCGGCGCGCACCAGCGGCAGCGATTCGGGGATCTCGATTTGCAGCGATACGTGGTGCTGGCGTGCCTGCAACTCGATCAGCACCAGGATGGAGTCGAGCATCGATTGCAGCGCCACGTCCTGCCGCTCCGATTCGCGGTTCTTCACGAATTCGTGCACGCTGCGGATGATCTGGCCGGCGCGCTGGGCCTGCGCGCCGGCCTGCTCCAGAGCAGGCTTCAACATGGCCGCGTCGCCGCCGCGCGCAAGGATGTTCAAGGCGCCCGTGGTGTAGCTCGAGATGGCGGCCAGCGGCTGGTTCAATTCGTGCGCCAGCATGGAGGCGATCTCGCCCATGGTGGCCAGGCGCGCACTGGCCTGCAGCTTTTCCTGGTGCTGGCGGTTCAATTCCTCCATGCGCTTGCGGTCTGAGATATCGAGGATGGAGCCCATGTAGCCGGTATGGCGGCCTTCCTTGTCCACCAGCGGCGCCTCGAACACCAGCACCGGAATGCGGGTGCCGTCCGGGCGCTGGAACAGGGTTTCGAATTCGGGCGTGATGGAGCCGGCCAGCACATTGGCCAGGCGGTGCTGGTACTCCTCCATGACGTCCGGCGCCCAGTAGGGCATGGGCGGCGAGCGCCCGATCAATTCCTCAGCCGGATAGCCCACCATCTGGCAGAAGGCGGGATTGACGTAGGTGATGCGGCCTTCCAGGTCGCGTGCGCGCAGGCCGGTCACCAGCGAGTTTTCCATCGCCGTGCGGAAGGACATTTGCTGCCGCAGTTCGCCTTCCGCCGCCAGGCGGCGCGAAATATGGCCCCACAGCGCGAACAGGCTCCATAGCAGGGCCAGCGACAGGGCGATGACCGAGCCGACCAGCAGGTTGGGCAGCAGCTTCGGCTCGCCCTTCACGCTGTCAGTCATCAGGGTAATGGTGGCGCCGGGCAGGTCGAGGGCGCGCTTGTGGGTGTACACGCCGTGGCCCGGGCCGGCCGAACTGCGGCGCGCCAGCACCTTGTCGTCGCGGTCGAGCAGGCTGATCTGGTTATCCTGGGCGAACCACCATGGCACCATTTCGTCGAGCAGGCTACTGAGCTGGAAGGTGGCCACCAGGCTGCCGATCCACTGGTCGCCGCGGTAGATCGGGAACAGCAAGTCCATCTTCAGCGCGTCCGGCGGGGCATCGCCGCCGATCGGTTCGGGCTCGGCATAGACTGGGGTATGGGTGCGGCGTGCATGGTCCTGTGCTGCCAGCGAGGCCGGGCCCAGCATGGTGCGGCCGGCGGGGCCGACGGGCGCGCCTTCGCTGGCAACCACGGCGCGGCCCTCGGGATCGACCTGCACCAGGCTTTTCAGTTCGGCGCCATTTTTCAGCATGCGCCCCATGCGCTGCTGCACGTCGGCTGGCGCCGGGTGGCCGGTGGCGATTTCATTGGCCAGGCCGCGCAGGCTTTCCTCGTGGCGGCCGAGCTGGAAGCGGATCGATTGCTCCACCCACAGCGTGTCGGCGATCAGCTGCTCCTGCCGCTCCGTACTCTCGAGCTGGCGCGCCTGCCAGGGCAGCCAGAACACGATGGCGAGGAACAGCAGCACCAGTATCACCGGCAGCAGCCAGCGCACGGAAAAGGGCAGGGATATGCGTTTTAACATGCGCCGAGGGTAGCGAATCCAGATGCTGCTTGTATTGTGGGTTTCCACAGTTGTGTGCCACCATTCCAGTCAACACAATATAAAGTGAGAATAATAATGCACCAAAATTGCCGGGAGACCTTATGCATTTGAAGACCCTCCTGGCCGCCTTCGGCGCGGCCGCACTTGTCACGTCCCAGGCACTCGCGCAGGCGCCCATCGTCATCAAATTCAGCCACGTCGTCGCGCCCGATACGCCCAAGGGGCAGGCAGCGGAGCGTTTCAAGCAGCTGGCGGAAAAGGCCACTGGCGGCCGGGTCCGGGTGCAAGTCTATCCGAACAGCCAGCTGTACAAGGACAAGGAAGAGCTGGAGGCCCTGCAGCTGGGGGCGGTGCAGATGCTGGCGCCCTCGCTGGCCAAGTTCGGCCCGCTGGGCGTGAAGGAGTTCGAGGTGTTCGACCTGCCCTACATCTTCCCCAACAAGACCGCGCTGTACAACGTGACCGAAGGCCCGATTGGCAGGTTGTTATTGAAGAAGCTCGAGAGCAAGGGCATTACCGGGCTGGCCTACTGGGACAATGGCTTCAAGGTGATGTCGGCCAACCGGCCGTTACGCGTGCCGGCCGACTTCAAGGGATTGAAGATGCGGATCCAATCCTCCAAGGTGCTCGATGGGCAAATGCGCGCGCTGGGCGCCATCCCCCAGGCGCTGGCCTTCTCCGAAGCCTATATGGCGCTGCAGACCGGTGTGGTGGATGGCACCGAGAATCCGCCCTCGAACATGTACACGCAAAAGATGCATGAGGTGCAGAAGCACTTGACCATTTCCAACCACGGCTACCTGGGCTATGCCGTCATCGTCAACAGGAAGTTCTGGGATGGCTTGCCGCAGGATATCCGCGCCAAGCTGGAAGGCGCGATGAAGGAAGCCACCACCTACGAGAAGGCCATCGCCCAGCGC
>DASWTB010000203.1:0-5744 GCA_036402315.1 Pseudoduganella sp.
CCCGGGCGGGGAGGAGTTCCGTCAGGAGATGAACCGCCTCGAGTCGACCGCAGAACAACTGCGCGCAGTCGACAGTTTCTTCGAATCCCAATGGAAGTACGGCGACCGGTTACAATACCGCCTCGCCGAAGAACCGCTGGCTGCGTGAACCGCGCCTGCATTGGCAAATATTTAGCAAGATCGATAAAAAATGAGCAAAGAAAGCATTCAGGAAGTAGTCCAGAAAAGTCTGGAAGACTACTTCAATGACCTGGGCGAGCAGCAAGCATCGAACGTGTACGACATGGTAGTAATGACTGTTGAGCGTCCGATCCTCGAAGTCGTGATGGGCCGCGCCGACGGCAACCAGTCGCACGCAGCCCAGATGCTGGGTATTAACCGCAATACTTTGCGCAAGAAATTACAGGAACACGGCCTGCTGTAAGGCTGATTCCGCGTCCCGGTCCCTATTGGCCGCGACGGGCCGTGGGGCCGGTTGGTTTGTACAGATTTCCGTAACCTTCCCCCCACAGCTATGATCAAACAAGCTCTCATCTCCGTATCCGACAAGACCGGCGTGCTGGATTTCGCCAAGGCCCTGTCGGCCATGGGCGTCAACATCCTGTCCACCGGCGGTACCGCGAAACTGCTGGCCGATAACGGCGTGCCGGTCACCGAAGTGGCCGACTACACCGGTTTCCCGGAAATGCTGGATGGCCGCGTGAAGACGCTGCACCCGAAAGTCCACGGCGGCATCCTGGCCCGCCGCGACTTCCCTGAGCACGTCGCCAAGCTGGAAGAGCACAGCATCCCGACCATCGACATGGTGGTGGTGAACCTGTACCCGTTCCAGGCGACCGTGGCCAAGGCCGAGTGCTCGCTGGAAGACGCGATCGAGAACATCGACATCGGCGGCCCGGCCATGCTGCGTTCCGCTGCCAAGAACCACAAGGACGTGGTGGTGATCTGCGATCCGACCGACTACGGCGTGGTGCTGGCGGAGATGAAAGGCACTGACAACGCTCCTGGCTACGTGTCGTACGAATCCCGCTTCAACCTGGCCAAGAAGGTCTACGCGCACACCGCGCAGTACGACGGCGCCATTACCAACTACTTCTCCAGCCTGGGCCCGGACCGCAAGCACGAGACCCGTTCCGCCTACCCGGCAACCCTGAACGTGGCCTTCGAGAAGGTGCAGGACATGCGCTACGGCGAAAACCCGCACCAGTCGGCTGCCTTCTACCGCGACCTGGCTCCGGTAGCCGGCGCGCTGGCCAACTACCGCCAGCTGCAGGGCAAGGAACTGTCCTTCAACAACATCGCGGACGCTGACGCAGCGTGGGAGTGCGTGAAGTCCATGGGCTCGACCGCCTGCGTGATCATCAAGCACGCCAACCCATGCGGCGTAGCGCTGGGCGCCACCGCCCTGGAAGCCTACCAGCGCGCGCTGAAGACCGACCCGACCTCCGCATTCGGCGGCATCATCGCCTTCAACGTGGAAGTGGA
Organism: Pseudoduganella sp.; assembly: GCA_036402315.1. GTDB lineage: Bacteria > Pseudomonadota > Gammaproteobacteria > Burkholderiales > Burkholderiaceae_D > Rugamonas. Next base: position 1,486 of record DASWTB010000203.1, read on the forward strand.
CGGCGCCGCTGCCACCGAACTGGCCAAGCTGTTTGTGGAAGTGCTGATCGCTCCTTCCTTCACCGCTGAAGCGCGCCAGATCATGTCGGCCAAGCAGAACGTGCGCCTGCTGGAGATTCCGCTGGGCGATGGCGTGAACGCGATGGACTTCAAGCGCGTGGGCGGCGGCCTGCTGGTGCAGTCGGCAGACGCCAAGAACGTGCTGCAGTCGGAACTGCGCGTGGTGACCAAGCTGCAGCCTACCCAGCAGCAGCTCGCTGACCTGATGTTTGCATGGCGCGTGGCCAAGTACGTCAAGTCGAATGCTATCGTCTTCTGCGGCGGTAATATGACCCTGGGCGTGGGCGCGGGCCAGATGTCCCGTATCGACTCGGCGCGTATCGCTTCGATCAAGGCGCAGAATGCCGGCCTGTCGCTGGCTGGCTCCGTGGTCGCGTCCGACGCATTCTTCCCGTTCCGCGACGGCCTGGATGTGGTGGTTGATGCGGGTGCGACCTGCGTGATCCAGCCGGGCGGCTCCATGCGCGACCAGGAAGTGATCGATGCCGCCGACGAGCGCGGCGTGGTGATGCTGTACACCGGCACTCGCCACTTCCGTCACTAAAACCGGCAAAGCGGGGTCTGACCCGCAGGGTCAGACCCCGTCTGCTCGGCGGTCGCAGGTGTTTTTCAGGCCGCAAATAGTGCGCAGATGGTGTCAGACCCCGTGGGTCTGACACCGGTTTACCGGTTTCTGCCGTAAAATCCGGGAATGATAATTCTCGGCATCGACCCCGGCTTACGCACCACAGGCTTTGGCGTCATCCAAAAAGTGGGCAACAAGCTGCGCTACATCGCTTCCGGCACCATCAAGAGCGGCGAGGGCGATCTGCCGCAGCGGCTGAAAGTCATCCTCGACGGGGTAGCGGAAGTCGCCGCCACCTACAAACCCGATTGCGCCGCAATCGAAAAAGTCTTCGTCAACGTCAACCCGCAATCGACCCTGCTGCTCGGCCAGGCCCGCGGCGCCGCGATCTGCGCCCTCGTGACGCACGACCTCAAAGTCGCCGAATACTCCCCAACGCAGCTGAAGCAAGCCGTCGTCGGCACTGGCCGCGCCACCAAGGCGCAGGTACAGGACATGGTCGCCCGCCTGCTGGCGCTGCCCGGCCTGCCCGGCTCCGACGCCGCCGACGCCCTCGGCATCGCCATCTGCCATGCCAACAGCCAGGCCACGCTGGCCATCGTCACCAACGCCCATCCCGCCTTGTCCGGCCTGCGTATGAAGCGCGGCCGCCTGGTGGGTTAACCGCATCCAAAGGAACCATATGATCGGACGTCTCACCGGCATCCTGCTCGAAAAGAATCCCCCGCAACTGCTGGTAGACGTGCATGGCATCGGCTACGAAGTCGACGTGCCGATGTCCACCTTCTACAACCTGCCTGGCGTAGGCGAGAAGGTCAGCCTGTTCACCCACCTGACGATCCGCGAAGACGCGCACTTGCTGTTCGGCTTCGGCAATGCAGAAGAACGCGCCGTATTCCGCCAATTGATCAAGATCAGCGGCATCGGTGCGCGCACCGCGCTGTCGATCCTGTCCGGCCTCTCGATCGCCGACCTGGCGCAGGCCGTCACGCTGCAGGAAGCCGGCCGCCTGGTGAAGATTCCCGGCATCGGCAAAAAGACCGCCGAGCGTCTGCTGCTGGAATTGAAGGGCAAGCTGGGCGCCGACATCGGCGCCGCCGGCGCGCACCCGGTCCACGATTCGCAGGCCGACATCTTGAATGCGCTGCTGGCGCTGGGCTACTCCGACAAGGAGGCATTGCAGGCGCTGAAGACCGTGCCTGCCGGGTCATCGGTCTCCGACGGCATCAAGCAAGCCTTGAAAGCTTTGTCCAAAGGCTAACATTCGAGCGCGCCGTGGACTCTGTTTGTCGCTTCCGTCCGGCTGGCGATGACTTGTCACGGCAGGGTACTTCCGCATAAACTGGAAGGCACTCCACCAACAACAGGCTGTAATTATGAGAACACTTATCACTTTGGTTATCCTTGCATCGACCCTCGCCGGTTGCGCTGTTTACACACCGTCCGGTTCCGTCGTCGTTGACCCTGGAGCACGTCAGGAATCTGGCAAAGGGAAGTTCTGCCCACCTGGTCAAGCAAAGAAGGGTAATTGCTAATTACGCTATCAAGCCGTTAGCGAGATGACGGCTGCCACCCGCTCAGGAATCGCAGGCCGTGACCAACCGATTGCTGGGCTTAATGGCCTTGGGCCAAAGTCACAGGAGCTGCTGGCGCGTGCCGGCATCACTTCCGTTGAACAGTTACGTGCGCTAGGCGCCGTCGCTGCCTATGCCAAAACCCGTGCATCAAATCCAGGCGTGAGCCTCAACCTGCAGTGGGCGTTGGAAGGCGCACTGACTGTCTAGCCGTGGCAAAAAGTAGCGCGGGAAGAGCGCACCAGTTTATTGCTTGCGCTGGAAGCATACGGAAACGAGTCTTCATGAAGATCGAGAGAATCCACGACCAGCTGTCGGCCTCACTTGATCGCGATGAGAACACCTTTACATGCAGCGAGGTGTTCGACATAAGCTTTGCGAATGGCGAAATCCGGCTCAGCACTCGAGCTGTCGAACCGTTCACCAAGAGCTATGGCGCAGATAGTGAATGCGACGATGATATCGAAGCCTACGGCGCATTTGTAGATGGAGCGCTGGCCGGCAAGATCGAGCTCGCGTCGACCTGGAACGAGCTTGCTTCCATCGAGCACATTGTCGTTGCGCGCAACTTTCGTCAGCAAGGCATTGCCACTGCGCTGATCGACTTCGCCAAATCGTGGGCGCAGGACAGGCGGCTCAAGGGAGTGCGGCTGGAAACGCAGACCAACAACGTCCCCGCCATTAATCTCTATTTGCGCAACGGCTTTGAGGTCGGTGGTTTCGATCGGCTGGTTTATCGCACCCAGGCGGAAGTCGCCAATGAAACCGCACTCTATTTGTATTGGTTTCCCGAACGGCAGAAGTTGTAGAAAACGGCTGATGCGGATGCTATGAGCGGTCCAAAGGGCTGAGAACGGCATTGCCACCCCGGTTGAGTACATGCGTATAGATCTGGGTTGTGCGAACGTCTTTGTGACCGAGCAGCTCTTGGACGGTCCGAATGTCATAGCCGCTTTGCAGCAGGTGCGTTGCAAAGCTGTGCCGTAGCGTATGTGGCGTAACCTTCTTCGGGATGTTCGCGTCTTGCGCCGCCTGCTTCACAGCGCGTTGCACACGCTGTTCATCGATATGATGCCTCCGCACGATGTCCGAGCGCGGGTCCTCTGAAAGACCATCTGCTGGAAAAACATACTGCCATTTCCATTCTCGCGCAGCAGCCGGATACTTGCGATCCAATGCAAACGGCAAGTAGACTTCTCCGCCGCCTTGCTCGCAGTCGCGCTGATGCTGAAGCCTGACCAGCTCCAGATGGGATTTAAGCGGAACAACAAGAGCTTCCGGTAGCATTGTCACGCGGTCTTTGGCGCCTTTGCCATTTCGTACCGTGATTTGGCGCATGTTGAAATCAATATCGAGCACACGCAGCCGGCACGCTTCCATGAGGCGCAGTCCGCTACCGTAGAGGAGCGATGCCACTAGCCAGGTCTCGCTTTTCATGTGCGACAGCAGACTTCTTGTTTCGTCGACGGTGAGTACGGTGGGCAGACGCTGGGGTTGTTTGGCTGCGACTACGTCCTTCAACCATTCGACCTCCAGTTTCAAGACCTTTTGATAAAGGAAGAGTAGGGCTGACTTGGCCTGCGATTGTGTTGAGGCCGCAACCCTGCGGTCGACAGCGAGGTGAGTCAGGAATTCCTCAATCTCGGCTTTGCCCATTTGCGCAGGGTGCCGCTTTTTATGAAAGAGGATGAAGCGGCGAATCCAGTCTACGTATGCCTCCTCAGTTCGAATGCTGTAGTGCATGGTTCGGATCAATGCACGCACTTGGTCAAGGAGCTTTGGCTCGGTTGGGGGCATGACGCAATCCTCTGGTGTTAGGAGAATTTATGTTCGCCGACTTTCAACTCGAGGATCTAGACATTGATCAAAGGAGTATTAGGCTTCATAATGAAGTTTGTTAAAACGTCAATATGACGTCGACTTTACGTTGAACTAAACCGCTGCGCGGTGACTGGCGGAGCGAGCTTGAGTTGCCACGCTTGGCGTCCAACCCTGTTCAGGGGATCTCCCCCGAATCCAACAGGAGGACGACATGACTATTCTGCGCCAACGGATGAGCG
>DASWTB010000204.1:0-18244 GCA_036402315.1 Pseudoduganella sp.
AATTTACCAATCTGGCGTCAGCGAACGCCAACGGAACACGGGCCCCTCTTGACACATCGCCACTGCCACCAAACCCAGTGGCCGCGCCACGTCGTTTGCACCGGCGGCACATGATGCAAGCGTTGCGCGTGGTATTTCCCCCACCATGGAATTTTTATAGTTGAAGACTTTATAAGTCGTTGCGATACTCGCAGCACTGTTGGCCCGCCGTAGCGGTGCCAGCATGCCACCTCCCCAAGCCAGCCTGACGCAAGCTTCTCAGACCGGCCCGCGATGCGGCGCACTACCTTTCTCGTTTGCCTTATCACGCTATTGTCATTTGCCGCCGCCGGCTCCAGCCGAAGCACGCTTCGCTTGTCCCGACGCCTATTGCAACGCGTCCCTCGGGATGCCCGACATGAGAAGGACTAGAAATGCGAGCTGCACAGATCCGCCGCCACCTCGGCGCTCCCTCCGCCCTACTGCCCCGCACTGGCACTGAACAAGGCCTGCCATCGACCACGCCACTGCTGTTGCGCGGCACGGTCGCGCCGGCGGCTGGCGCCAAGGCCGCCAAGACACCGGCGCTGAACCTGGAATTTTCCCCGCGCGACTACATCACTTACCTGCTATCGATCGACGCCGAGATCGAACACTGCCTGATGGTGCAATACCTGTATGCCGCCTATTCGCTGGGCGGCCCCCAGGTGCCCGAGGCGTACCGCGACTGCGTGCGCACCTGGCAGGAGGTGATACTGGGCATCGCGAAGGAGGAGATGGGCCACTTGATCTCGGTGCAGAACTCGCTGCGCCTGATCGGCTCCCCGCTGCATATGGAACGCGAGGACGAGCCCTGGGACTCCCCGTTTTACCCCTTCCCGTTCATGCTCGAACCACTGACACTCGACTCGCTTGCCAAGTACGTGTTCGCCGAATCGCCGGTTGACTGGGACGGCGGCGCGCTGGGCGACGAAATCCGCCAGCGCGTGCACGCCCAGACCGACAGCCCGCACCAGGTGGCGGCGCTGTTCAACACCTTGATTCCGCTGGTGGCCGATCCTGAATACCTGCGTGACGCAGCCTTCGATGCCACGACCCTGCCGGCCCAGGCCGACTTCGCCGAGTGGGGGCGCGGCTACCAGGGCGGCCATCGCGGGCGTCCCAGCGGCCAGCCGACGCAGACGCCGGACGTGCTGGTGGTGCCGCAGGCCAGCCGCGACGATATGGTAGCCGCCTTGCGCGCGATCGCCCAGCAGGGCGAGGCAACCAGCGGCACTACCGCCTCGCACTTTGTGCGCTTCCTGCGCATCTATGTCGAGATGCGCGAGCTGATCGAGTACACGCCGCTGAGCGCTGAACAATGGAATGCAGCGCGCCCATCCGATTTCGCTACGCCGCAATGGCAGGCCCTGCAACCTGAAAGCAAAGCGGGCCTGCTCGCCGGCGGTCGCGCCGCCTGGGCACCGGCGCGCCAGGTCGCCATCAACCCCTACGTCTCTCTCGATCCCGACAGCGAGGGCGGCGACGAAAGCGCCGCAACCACTCGCATCACCCATCCAGAATCGGCGCTGTGGGCCACGCTGCACAACATCCGCTACCGCATGCTGCTGAACTATTTGATTCACAGCTTCACGCTGTATGGCGGCCTGAACGCGGCTGGCGCGATGACCCCGCGCGGCGCCATCGTCAACGCCACTTTCGGCGAGATGTACAACTTGCGGGCCGTCTCCGAGATTCTGATGCAGTCGCCCATCTCGGCCGACGACCCGGCCGCCGGATTCGCCGGGCCGCCGTTCCAGATGCCCTACACCCTGAACAGCCCGTTCGGCGAGGCCAACAAGTGGCGTGGCCACCTCGACCTGCTGACGGCCTCAGCCAGCGTGGTTGAAGCGCTGCAGCTGCTGGCGCCCGAGTCCCGCCATCCCTATCTGGCGTCGCTGCGCGAAGCCGACCGCAATATGCGCGAACTGATCTTGCGCATCCTGTCGGGCAGCATCGATACCGCCCTGCTCTAGGAGACCATGATGCCGATACTGGAACTGAGAATCCTGCCCCCGCTTGCCGTCGCCCGCCTGGGCGGCGCGGCCGAGCCGCTCGAAGCTTTCGACCTGGAAACTGATCCGGACAGTCCGTTGAACTATCGTCGAATCGTGCCGCGCGAGAGTTTCGAGATCGATCCGGCCAGCGGCCGCATCGTGCGCGCCTACGTTCCCGAAAAGATCCGTTTCAAGGACGAGAACAAGCTGGTGCGCCCGGTTGCACCTTTCCTTGAAGTGTACGCGCGCACCAGCACGGACCCCGAGCAGCTGCAACCGCTGACCGTTGCGCTGCTGGCCGAGCATGGCCTGACGCTGGCCAATCTGCACTGGGATGTCGAGCTGGGCAACATCAAGATCTACCGCCGCACCAACAACCGCAACGACCAGATCCACGCCACCCTGTTCGGCTTGCGGGACCATGCCCGCCATGCGCTGGAAGGCTGGTGCGAAAACTTCAAGGCCGGCAAGACTCTGTCGCTCGGCCACGTGCAGTTTATTGCGCCCAGCGACGACTTCCCGGAAATCCGCCTGCGCTACACGCCGGCCGCCGGCAAGGTCTACGGCAGCCGCATGCAGCGCCTCGAACCGCAGGCCGACGGCGTGCCGCTGCTGGTACCCGACCCCATCATCGACAGCGAAGACCTGGTGCTGTATGACGCGGCGCGCGGCGACTGGCTCAATTACACCGAAAGCAGCGGCCCGACGCTGACCAACCCGGCCGGCATCTACGCCGGCTATGCCAACGCCGACGGGCAACAGGTCAGCTGGGGCTACCTGGACGACGAATGCGACGGCCTGGTGCGGGCGGTGCTGACCCTGGCCGACGGCAGCACGCTGGTGGCCCAGGCCACGATCGGTGCCGGCCCGCCGGCCTATGCGCCGGACACGCTGCCGATCCGCGTCGTCTCCGACGAGATGGAGCAGCTGCTGCACGGCCCCACGGTGGCGGAGGAGGAAGTGTCACTGGAGCAGGCCACCGAACTGGTGCTGCGCGCACTGGAGACGGTGCGCCTGATGAACACAGCGGTCATGAACGGCAATCCGGTCAACGGCCGTCTCAACGTGGCCAGCACCATGGTGCGCCAGAACAGCAGCGACTTCGAGCGCTACTACGAGCCGATCGCCGCCACCGCACTGGTTGACAACCTGGCGCTGCGCGCCCTGCACGAGCGCGTGTTCAGTGCCCTGTCGGCCGGCGGCGCGCCCTGGTTCGCCCAGACGCTGCGCCTGCCGGAAGAAATCGGCGATCTGTCGTCGACCGCGCTGCGCAAGATGCCGGCGCTGATGCGCGGCGCCGACGGCCGCAGCCTGACGCTGACGCGGCGCCACATCGACATGGTGCTCAAGGCTGCCCGCAACGCCATGTTCAGCCAACCCAATAACCCTGCAGGAGATCTGTGATGGCCGCCAAACAGCCCAGCCTGAGCGCCAACAACCTGACCGCGCAAATCCACCACCGTGGGGCCGGCAACCCGGCTTCGATCCTGCCGCGCAGCGCGATTTCCAACTGCTTCCCCGGCCTGGAATTCGATTTCCGCAACCTGTGGCGGCGCGCCTTCGAAGGCATCGTGCTGGTCGAGAACAACAACTACGTGATCGACGCCGAGCCTGAATACCAGCACCTGGTCACGCGCCGCCTGCTGCGCTTCGCCGGCCTCGAGGTTGGCACAATGGTCAACACCACCGGGCCGGTATTCCCCGATGGCAGTTCCGGCACGCTGGCGTCGGCGGCCAATCCGAATGCGGTGTCCTTCATGGAATGGTCGAATTCGATTGCCCGCATCCTGCATTTGCAGGGCCAGCTGGTCAGCTGCGAATTCACGGCCCAGACCGACGCCAGCACCGAGGTGCTGGCCGGCCCGGATACCCCCGTCATTACCGTCGAACTGAGGCTGCGCACCTTCTTCGAACCCGAGACGGCGGCCTTCAATCCGGCGCTGCTGCAGCCGGGCGAGCTGACCCAGGGGCTGTGCGCGCCGTGGCAGAACGACTACCGCGAGTGCGCCTGCTACTACTGGGCTGCCTCGCGTCCCGACTATGTCAACGTCGAACCGGGCGTCAACGGCCTGTCGCGCGGCGACATGTGGTTCGCCAAGAAGCGCACTGGCACCTACATTCCGGACAATCGCGTCGACACCCGGCTGTACTCTTACGACGACCTGTTCAAGTCCTGGCAGGAGGACTTGCAGTTCATCATTCGTGGCAAGGATGCCGATGAATCCTGACGCCATGGCCGAAGCGCCGACCGCCGCCCTGGCGCGTGGGCTGAGCCGACGCATCGCGGCGGCATCGCAGCCGCGCCAGCGCCACGCCCACCTGGTCGACGACGCCCAGGGTGCGCAGCTGTTGATGGTCAACGGCACCCGCCTGTACCACCTGCCGCCCGCGCTGACCGAGCAGTTCCGCGCGGCGCTGGGCAGCGGCGACCCGGCCCTGCTGCAAGCGCTGGTCGACAGCTGCGGCCTGCGCGCCGAAGCGCTAATCGACGACACGCCGTTGGAAGCGCCGCCTTTGCACGCGCTGTCGCTGGCGATCGCGCAGAAATGCAATCTCGGTTGCACCTATTGCTATGCGCAGCAGGGCGAGTTCGGCGCCAAGGCCAAGAGCATGGACGAGGGGCAGGCCCTCAAGGCGGTCGACCTGCTGCTGCAGCAGGCGGCGCCCGGCGCCAAGGTGAATCTGGCCTTCATGGGCGGTGAGCCGCTGTCGAACCGCGCCGTGCTGCGCAGCGTGACCGAGTACGCCAGCCGGCAGGCCGCACTGCGCCAGGTCGACTGCCGCTTCTCGATCACCACCAACGGCACCCTGCTGCACGCGGACGACGCCGACTTCTTCGAGCAGCACGGCTTCGCCGTCACGGTCAGCCTGGACGGCGCGGCCGAACAACATAACCGGCTGCGTCCCTTCAAGGGCGGCAAGGGTTCCTTCGACCGCATCCTGGAACGCATTGCGCCGCTGCTGGCCTTGCAGCGCCGGATGCAGGTGTCGGCCCGCGTCACCGTCACGCCGTTCAACCTGAACCTGCCGGGCACGCTCGACCTGTTCATCGGCATGGGCTTCCACAGCGTCGGCTTCTCGCCGCTGCTGCGCGCCTCCAACGGCCGGGCTGAAATGGGCGAGGCTGAACTGGCCGAGATGCTGGAGGCGATGATTGCCTGCGGCCTGACCTTCGAGCAGCACGTGCTGCAGGGGCGCCGCTATCCGTTCATGAACATGCAGAACGCGCTGCGCGAACTGCAGCGCGGCACGCATCGGCCCTACCCTTGCGGCGCCGGCGCCGGCTACTTCGGCGTGTCGGCCGACGGCGAGCTGTCGGCTTGCCACCGCTTCGTCGGCGACGCGCAGGGCGCCATGGGCTCGCTGGATGGCGGGGTCGACCGCGCGCGCCAGGCGATCTGGCTGCGCGAACGCCATGTGCACCGGCAGCAGCCCTGCTCCGATTGCTGGGCACGCTACCTGTGCGGCGGCGGCTGCCACCACGAGGTGCTGGCACGCGGGCGCAGCGCCTGCGACTATATTCGCGGCTGGCTGCACTACACGATAGGCGCGCACCAACGCCTGAGCCACCTCGCGCCCGGCTGGTTCGCCGCGCCGCCCGGCACACCGGACTAGGCGATGCGCGACGGCGACAGCCCGTTCGACGCCCTGGTGATCGGCGCCGGCCCCGCCGGCGTGAGCGCAGCTCTGCGCCTGCAACAGCTGGGCTACCGTATCCTGCTGGCCGAGCGCTGCGCGGTCTGGCCACGAGCGCAAGTGGGCGAGGCACTGACGCCGGGCGTACGCAACATTATCGACCTGCTTGATGCCAATGAAGCGCTGGCGGACGTGCCCCACCTCGCCCATACGGGTAGCCGGGTGCTGTGGCGCAGGCGCGAGCCCGAACAACTGCCACCCGGCGGCTCGGCCATCGTCGACCGTGGCCGGTTCGACGCGGCCCTGTTGGCGTTGGCGCGGCGCCGTGGTATCGAGCTCGAACAGCCGGCCCGCCTGCTGCGCGTGGCCGGCGCAGCAGGCGACTGGCGCGTCAGCCTGTTGTGCGGCGAAGCGCGCAGCCGCCAGCTGCGCGCCCGCTTCATCCTCGACGCCAGCGGGCGCAGCGCGGGGCAGCGTATCGACTGTGCGCCGCGGCTGGCGGCATTGTGGGGCGAGGTGGACCAGACGGCCCTGGCCGAACTGGATGGCGCCACCCAGGTGGAAGCGCTCGAACACGGCTGGCTATGGGCCGGCTGCCTGCCCGGCCGGCGCTATCGGCTGATGCTGGTGTGCGATCCGCTGGCGGCCCGTCAGGCCATGCCGTCCGGCCCGGAAGCCCGCCTGCGCGCCGCCTGCGCGGCCAGTCGCTTGCTGCGCGCGGCGGCCGCGCTGCCCCTGCTGGGCGCCGTGCAAATGTGCTCGGCCACGCCCTACCTGGCCCCGGACAGCTGGCAGGAAGGCCGACTGAAACTGGGCGACGCTGCCTTCGCGCTCGATCCAGTTTCCTCGTCCGGCGTGGAAAAAGCCATGCGCTTCTCGCTGCAGGCGGCCGCGGCCTTGCATACCGTTCTGGCCGACGAGCACAAGGGCAACCATGCGCTGGCCCGCCGCTTCCTCGAGGGGCGGCTGGTGGAGGCCTGCGCACGCCATGCCCACTGGACCGAAGCATATTATGGCCAGGCCTGGTGCGCCGACCAGCCTTTCTGGCAAGCCCGTGCGCGCTGCCAGACCAGCGGCGATGGCGCTGTGCGCCCGGATCTGCTGGCGGCGTTATCTACGGAGCGCGCCAGGCTGGCCAGCTACCGGCCGCCGGAGCTGAAGCCCTTGGCCGGGCTAAACCCTGCCCTGCCGCTGCGCCTGCACGGCAGCGCCACGCTTATCGAGCTGCCTTGCGTGGTGGACGACCGGATCGGCCTGCACATGGCGCTCGACCATCCCCAGCTGGAACGGCCGCTGGCTTTCCTGGAAAACGAGGCCTTGTTCCCGCATCTGGCCAGGCTGGCGCAGCCACTGCCGCTGGCACAGCTGCTGCACATGCTGGCCACCACCATGCCCGGCCATAAGGCCAAGCGCATCGCCGCCTGGCTGTGGCAGCGCGGCCTGCTGGAAAGCGTCTGCTGAGGAGCCAGCGCCGTGCAGCTCCTGGTCAGCGCCTAGTTGGATTTGGCCGCCGCTTTAGCGCGTGCTGCATGCAGTTTGCGGTAGCTGTCGATCTTGCGCTGGTGCCTGTCCAATCCCTCCAGCTTCATGCTGGTCGGCGTCAGTCCATGGAAGCGCACGCTGCCGTCGACCGAACCGATCACCGCGTCCATCCGCTCGTCGCCGAACATGCGGCGGAAATTGACGACGTAATCGTCCAGCTCCATCTCTTCGTCCAGCAGTACTTCAAGCACTGCGCTCAAGGCCTGGTAGAACAGGCCGCGATCCAGCGTGTTGTCGTTGTACTGCAGGAAGGCGTCGACCAGTTCGCGTGCGGCCTCGTATTCGTTCAGGGCCAGGTTGATCAGCAATCTCAGTTCCAGGACTGTCAGCTGCCCCCAAACGGTGTTCTCGTCGAATTCGATGCCGATCAGGGTGCCGATATCGCCGTATTCATCGAGCTCGCTGTTCTCCAGCCGTTCGAGCAGGGCTTCCAGGCGCTCATCGTCCAGGCGATGCAGGTTGAGGATGTCGTTGCGGAACTGCAGCGCCTTGTTGGTGTTATCCCAGATCAGGTCTTCTACCGGATAGATCTCCGAATAGCCCGGCACCAGGATGCGGCATGCCGTGGCGCCCAACTGGTCGTAGACAGCCATATAAGCTTCCTTGCCGAGGTCTTCGAGGATGCCGAACAGCGTCGCGGCTTCTTCGGCATTCGAGTTTTCGCCTTGGCTGGTGAAATCCCATTCGACGAATTCATAGTCCGATTTGGCGCTGAAGAAGCGCCACGACACGATGCCGCTCGAATCGATGAAGTGCTCGACAAAATTGTTCGGCTCGGTCACCGCGTTGCTGACGAAGGTCGGACGCGGCAAATCATTCAGGCCCTCGAAGCTGCGGCCCTGGAGCAATTCAGTCAGGCTGCGTTCCAGCGCCACTTCGAAGCTTGGGTGCGCGCCAAACGAGGCGAATACGCCGCCTGTGCGCGGATTCATCAGGGTGACGCACATCACCGGATACGCACCGCCGAGCGAAGCGTCCTTTACCAGAACCGGGAAACCTTGTTCTTCCAGGCCCTTGATCCCGGCGAGGATGCCGGGATACTTCGCCAGCACTTCCTGCGGCACGTCTGGCAGCGCAATCTCTCCTTCCAGGATTTCGCGCTTGACCGCCCTTTCGAAAATCTCCGACAGGCATTGCACCTGCGCTTCCGCCAGCGTATTACCGGCACTCATGCCGTTGCTGACGAAGAGGTTTTCGACCAGGTTGGTGGGGAAGTACACGACTTCACCATCGGACTGCCGCACGAATGGCAAGGAGCAGATGCCGCGCTCTACGTTGCCGGAGTTGGTGTCGTACAGGTGCGAGCCACGCAGCTCGCCGTCCGGGTCGTAAATCCCGCGGCTGTATTCGTCCAGGATTTCGGCCGGCAGCGCATCTTTTCGGCCGGGCTTGAACCAGCGCTCGTTCGGGTAATGCACGAAGTCGGCGTTGCCGATTTCTTCGCCCCAGAACTCACCGGCGTAGAAGTGGTTGCAGCTGATACGCTCGATATATTCGCCAAGCGCCGACGCCAGGGCGCTCTCCTTGGTCGCCCCTTTGCCGTTGGTGAAGCACATAGGCGAATGCGCGTCGCGGATATGCAGCGACCATACATTGGGAACAATGTTGCGCCAGGAGGCGATTTCGATCTTGATGCCCAGGTTTGCCAGCAGGCCGGACATATTGGCGATGGTCTGCTCCAGCGGCAGGTCCTTGCCCGGAATATAGGTGCTGGTGCCGGAGTCCGGGTCCAGGGTCAGCAAGGCCTGCGCATCGGCGTCCAGGTTCTCCACTTCTTCGATCACGAACTCGGGACCTTGCTGCACCACTTTCTTGACGGTGCAGCGGTCGATTGAGCGCAAAATGCCTTCGCGGTCCTTGGCCGAAATGTCCGGTGGCAGTTCGACCTGGATCTTGAAAATCTGCTGGTAGCGATTTTCAGGATCGACAATATTGTTTTGCGAAAGGCGGATATTTTCAGTTGGAATATTGCGAGTCGAGCAATACAGCTTCACGAAATACGCGGCGCACAGTGCCGACGACGCCAGGAAATAGTCGAACGGCCCAGGCGCCGAGCCGTCTCCTTTGTAGCGGATTGGCTGGTCTGCAATGACCGTGAAATCGTCGAATTTCGCTTCAAGGCGAAGCTTATCGAGAAAGTTGACCTTAATTTCCATGGGAATGTTCCAAAAATAATGCTCAAAATAGCGTGGCCGCTATTATCGGCTGTTTTCGAGCGCGCCGCAAAGGCAGTTGGCTGGCCGTCAATAGGCTTTTTTTGCTGGGACTTCGACGGTGATTGTCGTTCCAGCGCCGGGTTTGCTCTCAATTTCCATGACCGCACCGATGCAGCTTGCGCGCTCACGCATGCCGACCAAGCCCCAATGGCCGGGCCGCTGGCCCATGGCGGCAACTTTTTCATCCAGGCCGCGGCCATTGTCGGTGATGCGAACCCTCAGGGAATCGCTGCTGTAATTCAGTTCCAGTTCAATCCGGCTGGCGCCTGCGTAACGAGAAGCGTTGAACAAGGCTTCGCGGGCAATCGCGTACAACTCGTCGTGTACATGCTGGCGCAACTGGCGCGGCAGCCCGTTGACCTTCACCTCAAATGCATGGGTGCCACGTGCAGCCAGTCCTTGGCCGAACTGGCTGAGGGTTTGTTCCAGGCTCCCGGGTGATGCCGAGGCGCGCAAGTCCAGGATTTGGTCGCGCCCCTCCAGCAGCAGCTTTTCAGCGAAGTCGAGTGTCTGGTCCAGGCACTTCCGTTCCTGCGAGCCCTCCTTCAGGTGCCGGCTATGCGCATCGAAGGAGAGCAGCAACGACTGCACACTTTGCAGCAAAGTGTCGTGCAGTGCGCGGGCAATGCGTGAGCGTTCTGCCAGGCGTTCCAGCATGCGCTCCTGCATTTGCTTTGTCAGGTAATGCACCCGCATGGCGTAAGCGGCATACAGCAGTATCGCGATGATCAGGAGCATCAGGAACTTGAACCAGATTGTCTCGACGAAGGTTGGCGGAATGTCGATTTCCAGCGCCGCGCCCTGGCTGTTCCAGAGCCCGTCTTCGTTCGCCCCTGACACCTCAAACCGATACTTCCCGGGTGCCAGGTTGGTGTAGTACGCCTGCCGCCGCCCTACTGCTTCCTGCCATTCCTGATCCATGCCATTCAGCCGGTAGCGCAGCCGTACCCGTTCAGGAAGCGCCAGGCTCAGGGCGGTGAAGTCGACCTGCAAGCTGCGCGTTCCCTTGGGCAGCTGCAGCAATGGGCCCGCCGTTGTGGCATACCGCTGGCCGTTGGCCGTTACGCTGACTACCTCGACTGGCGGTGCAACCGGATTGCGCAAGATGTTCGCCGGGTCGATGGTTCCCACCGAACCGGTGGTCGAGTACCAAAGGATGCCGTCGCGCGCCAGCTTGAGCGATGGCACCGGACGGAGCTGGGGGGCATGCCCTTTCATGCCATCGTGCGCATCGAAGCGTTCGAAAGCGACAACGGCGCCGGTGTCCTTGAGCCAGGCGGCCAGCGCGGAGCCAGCGATTCTGTACAAGCCATCGGCTCCGTGCAACCACAAGTCTCCATTCGGTAAGCGCACGATGCCGGACACGCCGCGGAAAACTTCGCCACGTTCGCCGTTCAGGACGGCGAAGCGGCCATCGCGATAGAGTGCGACTCCCTTCTCCCCGCCTGCCCACATGCTGTTCCCATCAGGATGGAGGGTCATCACGGTCCCAAGTTGCAGGCCTTCCTGTGCCCCTAGCGTGCGCGCTTTGCCGTGTCTGACAATGGTGACCAGGCTGCGCAAATGCGCCATCCACAGGTCGCCGTCATGGTCCAGTGCCATTGCAGGGACAAGCAAGTCGGGAATGCCTTGCACCCCGCCCCACTTGATCCATTGACCATCGGCCACCTTGTAGACGCCTTTGCCGGAGGATATCGAAACCCACAAGGCGCCGTCGCGATCCTGCTGCAGGGCGTGTATGCGCAAGGTCTTAAGCTGTTCCGGCAACGCAATCACCGAGACCTCGCCGCCGGTTCCACGCCGCACTACGCCGTCCATTCCTCCCAGCCACAGCACGCCATCCGGTCCGGTATAGCTGGCTGTCAGCTTGCCCGCAACTTCGCGCCTGACCCGTCCATCCCTGCTGAAACTCCAGAGATCGCCCGCATAATCTCCGACCCAGATGTCGCCAGCGGGTCCAGTCACGAGCGCCGGGAACTCCAGTTGCTTCTCGACCGGGACGGTGCGCAAGCGATTGGGCCGAAGCCGGTCAATGCCCTGCGACGTCCCGATCCAGAAGCTTCCTTCGCGGTCCTCGAGCATCGCACCGATCATCGGGCCGCTGATACCATCCTTGCTCGACAGGCGTTGACTTGCATCGCCAGGGGCAAGCGGATCGAGCCTGCGTTCCAGGCCGTCGGGCTGGGCCAGCCACATGGTGCCGCGCCGGTCGAATCGCATGATGACGCCTTCGATCTCAGGCAGGATGGTCTGGTTCAAGGCTGGCGCCGCCGTTCGTATCTTGTAGTAGCCGCGTTCAAAATCATTGCCCCAGATGGTTCCGTCCGGGAGTTCGCACAGCGCAACCAGGGCCTTGCGCGGCCAGGCCTGGCTGAAGCGGGCCTCACCCGGCCGGCGGAAAAAGGCGCCTGAATTGGTGCCGACCCAGGTCGTGCCATCGCGGGCAAAAAGGATCTGGAACACCCCCAGCGTTGGCAAGCCGGATTCCCGGCCCAGATGCTGGAAACGCTTGCCGCCTGCCGGGAGCACCGCCACCCCGTCGCGCATCGCGACCCAGACTGCGCCGTCGGGAGCTATTTCGATGTGCAGGGCGCCGACCGGCTGCAAGCCATCGGCCTCGGCATACGTGTACGCCCCACTCTTCGTGAAAACGGACACGCCTCCGGCACGGTAGCCGACCCAGAGTGCCCCGCCGGGACCTGAGGCCAGCGCCATGAGATTGCTGGATTCAAGAGGATGGCCAAAGACTTGTTCGGTGCGCTCAAAACGCACCCCGTCGAAGCGATACAGGCCGGTTGGCGACGCGATCCACAGCCAACCGTCGGCGCCTTGCGCGAACTTTGTGGCGCCTGCCGGCGCGCCATTGAGTTCGGTCCAGGCTGTATGGGTGTAATCGGTCAGCAGTGGCCTCGTTCCATGGGCTATCGCAGGCGGCAGGCCCGCCGCGAGGCAAAGCAAAAACAGGTATTGGATTGCGCGCAGGATCATTTGGCGCGCATTCTAGCCGACTTTGCCAGGTGAGACGAACGCCAATGCCTCTTCAAACGATTGCAGTACCAGGTCGACATGCGTGGCGATCGTCGAATGCTCGCTCCTGGTGTCGTCGCGCGGCCGGATCGTAACGAGTTGGACGTCGGGCAAAGCTGCGCGCAATTCGGTGACGGCCGCGATCCACGCCGCCGGTGCGCTCTCCACTGGATAGGCGACGAAGACCGTAGAAACGAGGTTGCCGGCGCCTGGATCATCTGCAGGCTCCGCCGGATTCAGCACGAAACTGCGGGCGTCGAGCTTGGCGTCGCGGAATACCAGTACCAGCAATTCGCTCAAAAACTCTTCGCGTACGCCTGGCAGCGAAGTGCAAAGAATGACTGAACGAGCCGGCACGTCGAGCGACCCTTGCCATCGCCCCAGCCGCTCTTCGCGCTGGTGCCGCAAATGGGCGCCGACGCTTTCGTCGAGCATGGAGATACTGCGGCGGCGCGCACGGCTTGGCGCATGGCCGGTGTCGAGCGTGTCGGCCACCATCGCAACCGTCGCGCGCAGGCGGCTTTGCTGCCCACTTTGCAGGCCTGCGCCTGCCATTGCAAGACCGGGCAAAAGCACCTTGTCGCAATAGCGGGCCAATGTGGATTTACGCAGGAAGGCGCGTGCGTCCTCGATAATTGCGTTCGCGTCACCGCTCAGTACGCGGTGATAAAAGCGTTGCGCTTCGTTGGTATTTGGCGATTCGGCGAACAAGATGCTGATCGGCTCCAGGCGCTTTATATAACGCCCTGCGACTACGATGCACAGCGTCAGCGGGGTGGAAAGCAGAAGGCCCAGCGGACCCCATAGCGCTCCCCAGAACAGCGCCGACACGATGACTGCGAGCGGCGACATGCCAACGCTGTGGCCATAAACACGCGGTTCGATCACGTTGGCGACGAATACTTCGAGGACCACGAAGAGCACAATCGCGTAAAGCGCCAGGGTCCACCCTGGCTCCACTGCGGCTGCAAACAGGGCAATCGCGGCGCCCGCAATCAGCGCACCGATGTACGGAACAAAGCGTAATGCCGCGCACAATGCGCCCCACAGCGCGGCGTGCGGAATATTGATCAGCCAGAGCGCGAACGTCATCACCACGCCGAATGTCACGTTCAGCAGCAATTGGGTGAAGAAGAACCGCGAGACGCCTTCCGCCGCGTCTTCCAGGCCCTTGATGGCACGACCGACTTCATGCTGGCCCACCAGGCGCAATACGCGGTCGCGCAGGTTTTCGCGATCCAACAGGATGAAAACCAGCAGCACCAGCACGAGGAATGCCTCGCCCAGCGGGCCCGATACCACGCCGATGGCCTTGGCGATTGAATCGCTCGTGCTGGCGTGCTCGCGGATCTCCACCGGCACTGGCCGGGGCCCCGCCTCTAACGCCGGTGCCGAAGCCGATTCTTCCAGCAGCTGCGGCGCCAGCCTCGCCAGCGGGTGCTGCGCCAGTTCTTCCAGCGACCTGGACTTGGTGCGGATCTCGGCGGTGTATTGCGGCAGGTCGGCCGTCAGGGCCATGACATTTGCGCCCAGCATCGCAAAAGTCCCCGCAAACAGCACGACCACCAGGGCCAGTGCGCCGAATGTCGCATTGACGCGGGATAGTCCCAGGCCACCCATGGTGCGGATCAAGGGGGCCAGCGCAAGGCTGAGGACCAGGGCCGTGACGACAGGTTGCAGGACTTCCCGGCCAAAATAGAGGAGTCCCAGTACGCAAGCCGCTGTGACGGCAAAATTTACTTTCATACGCTTTTCCGCTTCAAACGCCTTCGACAAGGCAGAGCGACGCGCGCACCCGCCGGCAGCAATAATACTTGATTGGCATCACCTTAACGATGCACGCTTGACTTTCGTACCCGTTTGGACAATATTGCCTATCAGTAACTGGAAAGGATTCCACTTTATGGAGGCTTCATGTTGACCAGAACCCGGATCACCCACGGATTTCCGCTCGCACTGGCCGCACTGATGGCAGCTTGCGGCGGCGGTAATGGAGATGGCGGTGCGCCAGCGACCGTGCTGAAAGGCAGCAGCGTCTTGCAATCGACGGAAACTGCGCTGACACCCGCCAATGCCATCGCCTCTTCATCCGAACGTGGCGACCTGTCGGCTGCAGCGGCAATCGACCACAATGACAGCACGCGCTGGAGCAGCGGCTTTACCGACGACCAGTACCTGACGCTCGACTTCGGCAAGTCCGTTGCGATCAACCGCGTCAAAATCGCATGGGAGAATGCGCACGCTACCGAGTACCTGCTGCAGGTCTCGGACGACAACGCCTCCTGGACCACCATCAAGACAGTGCAGGACAGCCAGGGCGGTACCGAGGACTGGTCCGGCCTCGCTGGCCAGGGGCGCTATTTGCGCATGAAGGGCATCAAGCGTTCGTCCCAGTATGGCTATTCCATCTTCGAAATCCAGGCATTTTCGGGAACGCCAGCCTCCCCAACCCCGCCCCCAACACCGGAGCCGCAGCCAGCCGATCCCACTGCGCCAGGCGTAGCGGTGAAGCCGGTAGCCGCGACTTCGTCAGCGGTGGAGAACGCCGGCCTGTCAGCGGCGGCTGCAATCGACGGCCAGGCCAACACGCGCTGGGCGAGCACGCGCGAAGACGGCGCATGGATCCAGTTCGATTTTGGGGTGCGGACAGCGGTCGGCTATATGAAGCTGACCTGGGAAAACGCCTACGCCAAACAGTACTCCCTGCTCGTTTCGGATGACGGCAGCAACTGGTCGCAACTACGGCTGGTCACCAACGGCCAGGGCGGCACGGAAGAATTCTTCAACCTCGGTGCACATGCCCGCTATATCCGTCTGCAGGGCATCGCCCGTGCAACGCAATATGGCTATTCCCTGTTCGAAGTCGAGTTCAAGTCGCCGGGCAGCGACAACACCTTGCAGCCGGGTGCGACGTCGGCCCTGCGTTTCCCTGCGAGCGGCGAGAACCTGCTGCCACTGCCGGCCGCCGCGTCTCCGCTCGAAACGCTGCAGTTCACGCTGTCGGACGGCACGCTCGTCACCCGATTTGGCGCGCGCGGCTTTGCACGCCATGGCCGGGAGCGCGGCGAAGACTGGAATGAAATCGGCTACGGCCCCAACGAAACCGTCGATCCCGTAACCGGTCAGCCGGTCGACAAGGGGCCCGGCAATTACCTGACATTCGTGCCGCAGTACTTCAAGAATCGCACCTGGGGCGTCGAAATCGTCGACAACAGCCGCGTCCCTGGCGTGACCAAGCCGACATTGGTCGTCAACCAGTACACGACGGTCGACTTCCTCTCCGGCGGGATCGCCTTCTTCCGCGCCATCGATCGCCCGGGCGTCACCGGGTACGGCTGGATGGCGCCGGGCGAGCTGGTCGACAACAACGTCAAGGTGTGCAAACCCGCGCCCTACCCTGCGGCCGGCCAGCTCGCGGCGCCGGGCGGCATCAACGGCGCCTGCACGCTGCTGGTCAAGCAATACCCCGGCATGAACGGCCTGGATGCGAACGGCTTCCCGAACGGCACCAATATTCCGGCGCGCCCGCTGGTGCTGGGAGACGTCATTGAAGTTTCGCCTTCCATGTTCTCGACCACGGAGTCGATGCTTGCCAAAGGCGACAACGGCGGCATCCGCTATTATTCGGCCGAATGGACTTACGTGGTCGGGACCGGCTTGCGTCCGTGGTACGGTGTGCAGCCGCGCCTGAATTCCGTCCCGCTGCCGGCCGAGACGTTGTCCGGCGGGCTTGGTTCGGTGTCGTACAACTACTCGGACAACGGCATGTTCATGTTCCAGCAGCCGCAGAACAACGCCGGCATGCAGAACATGCAGCGCTTCGTAGAAGGCCGCCGCCTGATCCACACCAGCTTTACTACCGGCGACCATAATGAAGCCGGCAACGACCGCTACACGCCAGCCGTCGGCTTGCAAGGCGCGCGCTTTAACCAGTCAGCCTGCATCGGCTGCCACGTGAACAATGGCCGCAGCCCGGCCCCGCTTGCCGTGAACCAGAAGCTCGATACGATGTCGGTGCGGGTCGCTGTGACTGCGGCCGACGGCCAGCAGATGCCGCATCCCGTGTATGGCACTGCGGTGCAGATGAACGCCGCTTCCAGTACCGGTGCACCGCAGAACTGGGGAACCGGGGTGCGTGTGGCAGGCTTCGAAACGCGCTCGGTCAAGCTGGCCGATGGCACGGCTGTCGAACTGCGCAAGCCGGCCATCGCTTACGAAGGCCCGGCGCCGGAAATCGCGTCGCTGCGTGCGGCACAGCCGATGATTGGCACTGGCCTGCTGGAGGCTGTCCCTGAAGCCGACATTCTCGCCCGCGTGCGCAGTACGCCCGATGCCGATGGAGTGAAAGGCGCTGCCAACTTCGTCTACGACCCTGAAACTGGGGCCGTGCGGCTCGGCCGTTTCGGCTGGAAGGCGTCCAAGGCGACTTTGCGCCACCAGGCTGCAGCAGCGCTATTGCAGGATATGTCGGTCACATCGCCGGTCTACCCGAACCGGAGCTGCAGCAGCGACCCAGCCGGATGCAGATCCGCTACGGCGCAGCGTGGCGTCAGCGAACCGGAACTGCAGCTGATCTCGCAGTACCTTGCGTTGGTTGCCGTTCCGGCCCAGCGCAGCTTGTCAAGCGGCTTCCCGAAAGGCGTGGCGCCGCTTGACGAGCACCGCGTCGATCCGCAGCAGGTAGGCGCAGGTTCGCGCCTGTTCCAGGCTATGCGCTGCTCGGCATGCCATACCGCCGAAATGCGCACCGGCCCCGGACATTTGCTGGCTGAGTTGCGCAACCAGGTGATTCGTCCCTATACGGACTTGCTGCTGCACGATATGGGCGCAGAGCTGGCCGATAATTTTGTTGAAGGCCAAGCCAAGGGCAGCATGTGGCGTACCGCGCCTCTGTGGGGCATCGGGTATACCGACAAGGTAATGGGCAGTGCCGGCAAGGCCGGATACCTGCACGATGGCCGCGCCCGCAACCTGACCGAAGCGATCATGTGGCATGGCGGCGAGGGAGAGGCGGCACGCCAGCGTTTCGCTGCGCTGTCGCAGACGGACCGTGAAGCGCTGCTGGCGTTCCTGAAGTCGCTCTGACCTGCGCTACCGCCCTGGGCTGGCGCCAACGCGCCCGTGCCAGGGCGGCAAAGGGACCGCTTTATTCGTCCCAGGCCGGGGCCAGGCCTTCGGGGTTGACCATACGGCCGTTGCGTTCCAGCGCCGCGATGTCCAGCATGTCCTGCGCGGTAAGTTTCAGTCCGGTGGCAAGCAGGTTGCTGGCCAGGTTCTCGCGCTTGGTCGAGGACGGAATGACCGAGTAGCCGAGTTGCATTGCCCAGGCCAGCGTCACCTGTGCCGGCGTAGCGTTGTGGCGCTCCGCGATCGCGCCAATCACCGGGTCGCCCAGCACCTTGCCGTAACCGAGCGTCATATACGACGTGATGTGGATGCCTTGCCCTTGCAGGAACTCGACCAGCTTGCGGTTTTGCAGGTATGGGCTCAATTCGATCTGGTTGGCCGCAATCTGCGTGGCGCCGACAGCGGCGATAGCGCGCCTGCTGTACTCGATGTTGAAGTTCGAGATGCCGATCTGGCGCGCCAGGCCGCGCTCGCGCGCCGTGGCCAGTGCGACCATGTACTCTTCAACCGGGACATTGCTCAACGGCCAGTGAATCAGGGCCAGGTCGACGTAATCGGTGCGCAGCTTCTCCAGGCTTTCTTCAAGACTGGCGAGCAGGCGGCCCGCAGCGAAATTGTCGTTCCAGACCTTGGTGGTCAGGAACAGATCCTTGCGCGCCACGCCGGATTCGGCGACAGCCT
>DASWTB010000205.1:0-16671 GCA_036402315.1 Pseudoduganella sp.
GCGCCGTCTTCGGTGCTGGCCGAGACGAAGGCCGATTCCACTTCCGGCATCTGGGTGATCTGCCAGTCCTTGTCGTCCTGCATGACACGGATGACGGCGCCGCGGCGGATGCGCTTGTTCGGCGGGTTCTTGTCCGAAAGCCAGCTCTTGCCCATGGCCAGGCCCGCGCCCTTGATGGTGATTTCCTCGCCGGAGGCGGTGACTGCCACCACCTTGTCGGCAGCGGCGCTCAATACCATGGCAGCCACGATATTGTCGCTGTCCGGATGCTCGGCCAGTTCGGTTTCGATGATTTCGTCGGCTTCCGACTTGTTGGCCGGCAGGTCGACATAGGATTCCGGGCCGCGGTAGGCGTGGCGCTTCTCATATTCCATCACGCCGCTGCGCAGGGCCAGGTAGGCTGCATCCTGGTCGGCCTTGGTAATCGTGGTGAAGACATTCAGGCCGCGCGTGTAGGTCTCTTCCTTGAACTGCTCGTAGACCAGTTGGCGCGCCATTTCCGCAACATATTCGGCATGAACACCAAACGCGCTGCTGTCTGTTTTCACTTTTAACTGCTCATTCTTCGCCGTCTCATACTGTGCGGGCGTAATATAACCAAGCTGGGCCATGCGTTGCAGGATGTACTGCTGGCGCACCTTGGCGCGCTTCGGGTTGACCACCGGGTTGTAGGCCGAAGGCGCTTTAGGCAGGCCGGCCAGCATGGCCGCTTCCGCCACGCTAATGTCTTTCAGGTTCTTGCCGAAATAGATTTGGGCGGCCGAAGAAAAGCCGTAGGCCCGCTGCCCCAGGTAGATCTGGTTCATGTAGACCTCCAGGATCTGGTCCTTGGTCAGGTTCTGCTCGATCTTCCAGGCCAGCAGCGCTTCGTAGGCCTTGCGCTTGAACGTCTGCTCGCTGGAGAGGAAGAAGTTGCGCGCTACCTGCTGCGTAATGGTGGATGCCCCCTGGCGGGCGCCGCCGGTTGCGTTATGTACAGCGGCGCGCAGGATGCCCCAGTAGTCGACGCCGCCGTGTTCATAGAAGTTGCTGTCTTCAATTGCCAGCACTGCCTTCTTCATGACATCGGGGATGTCCTTGATATGCACCAGGTTGCGGCGCTCTTCGCCGAACTCGCCGATCAGCACATTGTCGGCCGAGTAAATACGCAGCGGCATTTTCGGCCGGTAGTCGGTAATGGTATCGAGCGAGGGCAGGTTGGGGTAGGCCAGGGCCAGGCCGAACACTACCAGCAGCACGCCGGCCAGGATCAGGCCCAGCAAAGAAATCAGGGCCATCAGCAGAAACCCCTTCGGCGATTTTTTTGCCGTGGTCTCGTGGTTGTTTGCAGTCATACGCAGCTTCAGTAGGTTTTATGCAAGGCATTATAAATGAGGGGCCTGGGGCCTGAGCGCACGTGATATCCGGAAATATTTACCGTGAGCAACAAAACAACTTAGTTTATTGATATGCCATTAATTGCAACATTAGGTGTGGCAAATCCCTCACAAAACATTAATGGTGCACTGGAGAAATACCTTTACATGGCGCTGACAATGTTGCTAGCATCTAATGTACTGTCTCATGTTTGCGGTCTAAACACGGGTTTTTAAACGAATTTGGATATGTAAATGTCTATGGAGTTGTCAGGAGTGCATCCATGTCATTGGACCTGAAAGCCCTGTTTGGCGGCGCGCAGGCCCCGCTAGTCGGCTTAGATATCAGCACCTCGAGTGTGCGTTTGGTGGAATTGTCCGATGCGGGCAAGGACGGCATGCGTCTCGAACGGTGCGCCTCGGAGCCCCTGCCGCGCGGCGCTGTCGCCGACGGCAATATTGAAAATATGGAGCAAGTGGTCGAGGCGGTGCGCCGCCTGGTCAAGAAAAGCGGCACGCGCGCCAAACATGTCGCGCTGGGCATGCCGCCTGCTTCCGTGATTACCAAGAAAATCGTGCTGCCGGCAGGCTTGTCGGAACAGCAGCTGGAATTGCAGGTCGAATCTGAAGCGGCCCAGTACATCCCGTTTGCACTCGACGAGGTGAGCCTGGACTTCGACGTGATCGGCCCGGTTGCCAATTCGACCGAAGACATCGAGGTCATGCTGGCAGCGGCACGCCGCGAAAAAGTCGTCGACCGCGTGGCGATCGCTGAAGAAGCCGGCATGAAAGCATCGGTGGTGGACGTCGAGTCCTACGCCGCGCGTGCCGCCCTGGACCACGTCACCTCCCAGCTGCCGAATGCCGGCGCCGGCCAGGTGATCGCGCTGTTCCAGATCGGCGCCGTGTCGACCCAGATTTCGGTGATGCTCGATGGCGCCACGATCTATGAACGCGAACAGCCTTTCGGCGGCAATTCGCTGACCCAGGATATCGTGCGTTCCTACGGCCTGGCGTTCGAAGAAGCCGAGGCGCGCAAGAAGGCCGGCGACCTGCCGGAGAACTACCAGTCCGACGTGCTTGCACCGTGGCTGGAAGGCGCTGCGCTGGAAGTGACGCGCGCGATCCAGTTCTTCTTCACCTCGACGCCATTTACCAAGATCGACCAGATCTTCCTGGCAGGCGGCTGCGCCGTGCTGCCGGGCTTGCTGGACATGATCGCCAGCCGCACCCGCATTTCCAGCGCCGTCATTTCGCCGTTCAAAGGCATGCAGCTGGCGTCCGGCGTGCGTGAACAGGCGCTGCGCAGCGATGCGCCGGCATACCTGGTGGCCTGCGGCCTTGCCATGCGGAGGTTCGGCTGATGATACGCATTAACCTTCTCCCGCACCGGGAGGAAAAGCGCGCACTGCGCAAAAAGGCCTTTTACGCCCTGCTGGGCCTCGGTGCTGCCGCCGGCGCAACGATCGTGCTGATGGTGGGCGGTTACAACGCACGTGCGCTGTCGATCCAGTCGCAGCGCAACGATGTGCTGAAGGGCGCCATCGTTGAACTGGACAAGAAGATCGTGGAAATCTCCACGCTGCGCGAAGAAATCGATGCGCTGAAAGCGCGCCAGCAGGCGGTGGAAGATTTGCAGGCCGACCGTAACCAGCCGGTGTACCTGATGGATGAACTGGTCAAGCAGACGCCGGCCGGCGTGTTCCTGAAGACGGTCAAGCAGGAAGCGCAGAAAGTCACGCTGAACGGCAGTGCCCAGTCGCAGGAGCGCGTCTCCGAGCTGCTGCGCAACCTGTCGGGCAATTCGCCGTGGCTGGAGCGTCCGGAACTGGTGGAAGTGAAGGCCGGCACGATCGGCGGCAAAGACAAGTCGGGCGGACGCGCGATTGTCGAGTTCCAGCTCACCGTCATGATTAAACGTCCACGCGACAAGGACGAAAACCCGGACGGCAAGCCGGGCGCCAAACCTGGCGCCAAGCCGGATGCCGCAGCCCAGTCCTGAGAACATAACCATGGCAACTGATTTGAAACAATTGGA
The DNA here is from genome assembly GCA_036402315.1 of Pseudoduganella sp. Lineage (GTDB taxonomy): Bacteria > Pseudomonadota > Gammaproteobacteria > Burkholderiales > Burkholderiaceae_D > Rugamonas. Next base: position 3,394 of record DASWTB010000205.1, read on the forward strand.
TGAGGTGCTCAAAAGCCAGTTCAGGAACCTGAACGGCGTGCACCCGGGCCTGTGGCCGATCGTCCCGCGCATACTGCTGGCAGTGGGCGTGGCGATTGTGGCGGTAGCAGCCGGCTATTTCCTGTATTGGCAGTCGCAATACGAAGAGCTGGAAGCTGGCGCGCAACAGGAACAGAAACTGCGCGACGAGTACAAGCTGAAGATCGGCCAGGCGGTCAACCTGGAAGAGCTCAAGCGGCAGAAAGAGCAAGTCGACAAGTACGTGGTGCAGATGGAGAAGCAACTGCCTGGCAAGGCTGAAATGGCGGCCTTGCTGTCGGACATCAACAATGCCGGTACCGGCCGCGGCCTGACCTTTGAGCTGTTCAAGCCGAACCATGTCGACGTCAAGGATTACTACGCCGAGCAACCGATCGAACTGCGCGTCAACGGCAGCTACCATGACCTCGGCGCTTTTGCCGGCGACCTGGCAGGCATGGCGCGTATCGTGACGCTCAACAACATTTCGCTGGATACCAAGCCAAAGGAAGGCAAGGAATTGCCAGCCGGTACCTTGCAGCTCAACGCTATCGCAAAGACCTTCCGCTATCTTGATCCGGAGGAGGTGGCTGAGCAGCGCAAAGCCGCCGCCGAGAAGAAGAAGAAGGGAGCGAAGAAATGAGGAAGTTAGCCCCCCTCGTGTGCGCGCTGTTGCTGACCGCTTGCGGTGAAAGCGACGTGGACCAGGTGCGCAGCTGGATGAAGGAAACCGAGAGCCAGACCAAGCCGACGGTCAAGCCGCTGTCGGAACCGAAGACCTTTACGCCGTTCGCCTATGTGGCCGGCGACGCGCTCGACCCGTTCAATGCCAGCAAGCTGCTGGCCGAACTGGCCAAGAGCCGCCCTGGCGGCGCCCAGGCGCCGGACCAGAACCGGCGCAAGGAATTCCTCGAAAGTTTCCCGCTGGATGCCATGAAGATGGTCGGCACCATGGAAAAGAACAATGTGGTCAATGGCCTGGTGCAGATCGACCGCACCGTCTACCAGGTCAGGAAGGGACAGTACGTGGGACAGAATTATGGATTGATCACCGCGGTCACGGATGACGCGATCACGGTGCGTGAAATTGTTCAGGATGCGGCCGGCGACTGGGTCGAGCGCATGTCGAAGCTGGAACTGCAGGAAAGTAAGGAGAGCTCCAAATGATCGCCATCAGAACCCTGAAGCGCTTGTGCCGCCAGGCTAGCGTTGTGCTGGCACTGGCCGGCAGCGCAGCTGTTGCGCAGGCCCAGCAAGGCAACGCGATCGAATCGATCACGGCCAACCAGCAAGGCAGCAATGTGATCGTGAAGATCGCAATGAAGGATACGCCGCAAAAGCTGCCGATCGGCTTTGCCATCACCAATCCGGCCCGCATTGCGCTCGATTTCGGCCAGACCGTGAATGCCACCGGCAAGACCAGCCAGGACCTGAACATGGGCGACCTGGCCAGCGTCAACGTGGTGCAAGCCGGCGACCGTTCGCGCCTGGTGTTCAACCTGAAGCGCACGCTGAACTATGCCACCGCAATCGATGGCAAGAACGTGATCCTGACCATCGACGCTTCCGGCGGCGTGGCGCAGGCAGTCGATGCGCGCGGCCTGCCAGTGGCAGCCGCCAAGCCAGCCGTGCCGGCGCCTGCCGGCAAGCAAGCACTGCGCGATATCGACTTCCGCCGCGGTAACAACGGCGAAGGCCGCGTGGTGATCGACCTGCCGCACAACCAGGTAGCCGTCGACGTGCGCCAGACCCCGACCGGCGTGGTGGTGGACTTCCTCAAGACCACCGTGCCGGAAACCCTGCGCCGCCGCCTGGATGTGACCGACTTCGGCACCCCGGTCAACCGCATCACCACCGTGCCGCATGGCGACAACGTGCGCATGACGGTGGAAGCGCACGGCCTGTGGGAACAGAGCGTGTACCAGAGCGACACCCAGCTGGTGGTGGACGTCAAGCCGATCAAGGAAGACCCGAACAAGCTGGTGCAAGGCAGCCAGGGCTACCGCGGCGAAAAGCTGTCGTTCAACTTCCAGAACGTGGAAGTGCGCGCAGCGCTGCAGGCGATTGCCGACATCTCCGGCCTGAACATCATCACCAGCGACAGCGTGCAGGGCAACCTGACCCTGCGCCTGAAGGAAGTGCCGTGGGACCAGGCGCTGGACGTGGTGCTGCAAGCCAAGGGCCTGGACATGCGCAAGAACGGCAACGTGCTGTGGATCGCGCCGAAGGAAGAACTGCTGACCAAGGAAAAGCTGGAGCTGGAACAGAAGGCCCAGATCGCCGACCTGGAACCGCTCAAGTCTGAGATCTTCCAGCTGAACTACCAGAAGGCGGAAGCGTTCAAGACCGTGTTCGGCATCGAAGGCGGCGGCGACCAGAAGAACCGCATCCTGTCCAAGCGCGGCACCGCCATCATCGAAACCCGCACCAACCAGCTGTTCGTCACCGATATCGCGTCCAAGCTGGAGGAAGTGCGCAAGCTGATCCAGAAGACCGACATCGCCACCAAGCAGGTGCTGATCGAAGCGCGCATCGTGGAAGCGTCCGACACCTTCACCCGCAACCTGGGCGCCAAGCTGGGCTTTGCCGACATGCGCGCCATCCGCGGCGGCGACGCCGGCTGGGGCGTCGGCAACGGCAACAACCGCGTCGGCCTGACCGGTAACATCACCGGCATGGGCCAGCAGCAGGGGATCGTGAAAGTGGACGATGGCGTGGGCTCGTACAACAACACCCAGTTCATCAACCTGCCGGCGGCATCGATCAATGGCGTCCAGGCCGGCAGCCTGGCGGTCAGCCTGTTCAATTCGGCCGCCAACCGCTTCCTGAACCTGGAACTGTCGGCGCTGGAAGCGGACGGTGCCGGCAAGATCATCTCCAGCCCGCGCGTGGTGACTGCCGACAAGGCGCCTGCCGTGATCGAACAGGGTGTGGAACTGCCATACCAGGTGGCGACTTCTTCCGGCGCGACGTCGATTGTGTTCCGCAAGGCCAACCTGAAGCTGGACGTGGTGCCGCAGATCACCCCGGACGGCAACGTGGTGCTGGATGTGGACGTGAACAAGGATTCCGTGGGCCAGGAAACCCGTGCCGGTTTCGCCATCGACACCAAGCACGTCAAGACCCAGGTGATGGTGGAGAATGGCGGTACCGTGGTGCTGGGCGGTATCTACCAGCAGGTTGAGCGTAACGTGACCTCCAAGGTGCCGGTGCTGGGCGACGTGCCGATCCTGGGCAACCTGTTCAAAACGAATTCGCGTACCAATGACAAGACTGAACTGCTGGTCTTCATTACGCCAAAGATCGTTACCGACCGCCTCTCCGCGCGTTGAGACGAATATAGTGTCATCTGAATAAAGGAAAGAACATGGCAAACGTAGTATCCCGAAAACTGCTGGGCCTGCTGGGCGCGCTGACTTGCGCCAGCCTGCTGGCGGCTTGCGGTGGTGGCGGCGGCAACCCCGGCGTCAGCAACACCAATCCCGATCCGCTGACGCCAAAGGCTTCCAGCGTGGTGGTGAGTTCCAGCTCCGATACCATTGCCGCCTCCGGCGCCGACGGCACCGAAGTGACGATTACCGCCACCGTCAAGGATGGCGGCAACCAGGCTGTGCCGAACGCCACCGTGCTGTTCAGCACCACGGCCGGCACCATCAGCAACAGCGGCGCGACCACCGACAGCTCGGGCCGTGTCTCGGAGAAGCTGAGTGTGAAAGGCGTGACCGTGAACGGCGTTGCCCAGCCTACTGGCCTGGAAATCAAGATTTCCGCCGGCGTCAAAGGCGTCGACCACGTCAGCAGCAACACCATTACCGTCACGACGAAATAAGCAGCCCCGGTGCAGCGCCTGCCCGGCGGCGGGCTGCTGCCGCGCAATTTGCGCTATCATGCGTGAATGCAAAATGTTTACTTAGTTGGATTGATGGGGGCTGGCAAGACGACCATAGGTCGCCAGCTGGCCCGCAAGCTGGGCTTGCGGTTTGTCGATTCCGATCATGAAATCGAAAGCCGTACCGGGGCTTCGATCCCGTGGATTTTCGAGATCGAAGGCGAACCGGCCTTCCGCCGGCGCGAGGCGGAAGTCATCCGCGAGCTGACCAGCCAGCAGGGCATCGTGCTGGCCACCGGCGGCGGCGCCATCCTCAATGAAGCCAGCCGCAACCTGCTGCAGGAACGCGGCACCGTCATCTACCTGCGCGCGTCGATCGCCTCGATCCTGGCGCGCACCGCGCACGACAAGAACCGGCCCCTGCTGCAAACGGCCGACCCCCGCAAGAAACTCGAAGAACTGCTGGCGCAGCGCGAGCCGCTGTACATGGACATGGCCGACCTGGTCATCGACACCGGCCGCCCCAACGTACAATCGATGGTCCAGAACATTGTCAACCAGCTCGACGCGCTGGCCTGCCAGGCCGCGCCCAATTGCGTCACCAAGGCCCAACCCGCTATGAACGAACAGACCCATATCCTGCTCAATGTCGACCTGGCCGAGCGCAGCTACCCGATCGCCATCGGCCCGGCGCTGCTGGACGACGCCAGCCTGCTGGCAAGATACGTGAGCGGCAAGAAGGTCGCGATCGTTTCCAACCAGACCGTGGCGCCGCTGTATATGGAGCGCGTGCGCGCCCCGCTGGCCGCCGCCGGCAAGGACGTGATCGAAGTGGTGCTGCCGGACGGTGAAGAACACAAGCATTGGGAATCGCTGATGCGGGTGTTCGATGCTCTGCTGGCCAACAAGGCCGACCGCAAGACCACGCTGGTGGCGCTGGGCGGCGGCGTGATCGGCGACATGACCGGCTATGCAGCCGCTTCCTACATGCGCGGCGTGGACTTCGTGCAGGTGCCCACCACCTTGCTGTCGCAGGTCGATTCCTCGGTGGGCGGCAAGACCGGCATCAACCACCCGCTGGGCAAGAACATGATCGGCGCCTTCTACCAGCCCAAGGCGGTCATCGCCGACACCAGCACCCTGGAAACCTTGCCGGTGCGCGAGCTGTCGGCCGGCCTGGCGGAAGTGATCAAGTACGGCTGCATCATCGACGTGCCGTTCTTCGAGTGGATCGAGGCGAATATCGGCCTGCTGATGGCGCGCGACAAGGGCGCGCTGGCCTATGCCATCGCGCGTTCCTGCGAAATCAAGGCCGACGTGGTGCGCCAGGATGAACGCGAAGGCGGCCTGCGCGCGATCCTGAATTTCGGCCACACCTTCGGCCACGCCATCGAGGCCGGCATGGGCTACGGCGCCTGGCTGCACGGCGAGGCGGTCGGCTGCGGCATGGTGATGGCGGCCGACCTGTCGCAGCGCCTGGGCTTCATCAACGCCGCCACGGTGGAACGCATCCGCGACCTGGTGGCTGCCGCCGGACTGCCTGTCGCGGCGCCGGACCTGGGCGCCGAGCGCTGGCTGGAGCTGATGGAAGTGGACAAGAAAAACGAGGGCGGGGCGATCAAGTTCATCCTGCTCGACCCGCTCGGCAAAGCCCGCATCACGACGGCGCCACAAGAGGTGCTGCTGCAAACCCTGGCCGCCTGCACGGAGTAATATGGAAGAGACGCTCGCCCCCTACGCAGCACATTCTGACAAGGGGCGCGGCCGCCGCTTCCCCGAAACGCCGCACGCTTCGCGCTCGCAGTTCCAGCGCGACCGCGACCGCATCATCCATTCGACTGCTTTCCGCCGGCTCGAATACAAGACCCAGGTCTTCCTCAACCACGAGGGCGACCTGTTCCGCACCCGCCTGACGCACAGCCTGGAAGTGGCCCAGATCGGCCGCTCGCTGGCGCGCAACCTGCGCCTGAACGAAGACCTGGTGGAAGCCATCGCTCTGGCGCACGACCTGGGCCACACGCCGTTCGGCCACGTGGGGCAGGACGTGCTGCACGAATGCATGAAGGAGCACGGCGGCTTCGAGCACAACCTGCAAAGCCTGCGCGTGGTGGACCTGCTGGAAGAACAGTATGGCGCCTTCGATGGCCTGAACCTGATGTTCGAAACGCGCGAAGGCATCCTGAAGCACTGCTCCGTCAACAACGCGCGCCTGCTGGGCGAGGTGGCGCAGCGCTTCCTCGACAAGACCCAGCCGTCGCTTGAAGCCCAGTTGACCAACCTGGCCGATGAAATCGCCTACAACAGCCACGATATCGACGATGGCCTGCGTTCCGGCCTGATCTCCATCGCGCAGCTGGAACAAGTGGATTTCTTCGGCCGCCTGTGGCGCGAAGTGCAGGCGGCACATCCCGGCCTGGCCGGCCGCCGCGCCATCTACGAAACCCTGCGTCGCCTGATCACGGCGCTGGCCGATGACCTGATCGCCACCTCGCAGCAGCGAATTGCCGCGCATGGTCCGCAAAGCCTGGACGACGTGCGGGCCGCGCCGCCGCTGATACGCTTCTCCGACCAGATGCGCAAGGATGCCACCGATCTTAAGCGCTTCCTGCACGAGAACCTGTACCGCCATTACAAGGTCAACCGCATGCGCCTGAAGGCCAGCCGCATGGTGCGCGAACTGTACGAAGCCTTTACTGCCGACCCTTCGCTGCTGCCTCCCGATTACCGTACCGAGCGCGGCGACGCGAGCGGCCAGGCACGCCGCGTGGCCGATTACATTGCCGGCATGACCGACCGCTACGCCATTGCCGAGCACCGCCGCATCTTTTCGTTGGAAAACCTCTAGCCTTTGCGCCGCGGCCAGCGTCGGGTTAATCTCCTGACAATCTTAAACTTGCCAGAAGGGTGCTGGCCATTTTCCGGGTTGGCAATCACCGTCTCTACAGCTATGTGAGGCACATCCGCCAGGGCATCCTGGTCGCCGTCGCTGCCATGACCGTTGTGCTGGCGGGACGGGCGCCTGGCATGGCCAATTTTGCCTTCATGCTGCTGTTCCTGGTCCGCCCATTGAGCACGCTGCTGACGCGCCGCCTGCGCTAAGCCTGTGCTTGCTTGAACTCCTCTCCCGCCGGGCGCAGAATAGTCCCAATGGCGTCCGGTCAGGAGGGCATATGGTTGACGAACATGAAGATGTCCACTTGGCAAATGAACGTCGCTTCGCCGCGATCGAGCGTGACGTTGCTATCATCAAATCCAACTATGCGACGAAAGAGGATATTGCAAAGGTCGGCACCCAAATCGCTCAAGTAGAGACTCACGTTGCCCAGGTCGAAACGCAGGTTGCCAAGGTCGAGACTCTTGCTGCGAGGATGGAAGCGCAACTCGTCAAACTGATGATCGGCGGCTTGGCTGGTATCGCCATTGCGGCGCTGGGAGCAATTGCAAGTGTGGCGAAATTCTTCGCGTGAAGGCCATCATGGACGATTCGGCATATGAATGGCGCCGACAATTGGAGCGTCGGGTAATAGACTTGGAGCGTGATTTGGCGCTTGCGCAAATCAGGGGCGCAACCAAGGTTGACGTTTCAGAGTCTGAGATCAGGACAGTCAAATGGGTAGCGTGCGTTTTGGCGTTCCTGCTGTTGCTGCTCCTGTTTGGCGTAACCTTGGTTAAGATCTAGAACATGCGCGCCTGGCTGCGTTCGCCCAGCAGGTCGAGCAGGAGTTTCTTGATCGGGGCAGGCAGTGCCGCGTCGGGAATGGCGGCTGCGTCCAGCCACACGTAGCGGCTTTCACCGGCCAGCGCGGCGCGCGCGGAAAGCGTGACAAGCAGCGGGTGGATGTGCAGCTTGTAGTGGGTGAAGATGTGCACCACCGGCAGCAGGCGTTCCAGCGATTCCATTGCGCCAAATGGCTGTACGGCAGCAGCCACGGCCGCGTCGCCGGGCGGCTCGGCCTGTGCGACGAAGGCATTGTGGCCGGCCAACTCGGGCAGCGACAGCAGGCCGCCCCAAATCCCGGTCGCGGGGCGCTGCTCCAGCAGTACCTGGCCGCGATCCGCCATCAGCAGCATGTGCGCCACTTTTTCCGGCGTTTCCTTCTTCGGCTTGCGTACCGGCAGTTCGGCGGTGCGGCCGGTCGCATAAGCCACGCAGCGCGGCTGCATCGGGCAGCGCTCGCAGGACGGGCTGCTGCGCGTGCACAGCGTTGCGCCCATGTCCATCAAGCCTTGCGTGTAAGCTTCGATGCCTGCGGAAGGCGCCAGCGCTTCGGCGCGCGCCCACATCGCCTCTTCGGTCTTGCGTTCGCCGGGATAGGTGTCGATGCCGAACACGCGCGCGAACACGCGTTTCACATTGCCGTCCATGATGGCGGCGCGGCGGCCGGCGGAAAACGCCGCAATGGCGGCAGCAGTGGAACGGCCGATGCCGGGCAGCTCGGCCAGCAGGGCAGGATCGGAAGGGAACACGCCGCCATATTCGGCCACCACGCGCTGCGCGCATTTATGCAGGTTGCGCGCGCGGGTGTAGTAGCCCAGGCCGGCCCACTGCGCCATCACGTCTTCAACGGGAGCTGCAGCGAGCGAAGCGAGGGTAGGGAAGCGCTCCAGGAAGCGCGCGTAATAACCCAGCACCGCCGAAACCTGCGTCTGCTGCAGCATGATTTCGGACAGCCACACCAGGTAGGCGTCGCGGGTGTGCTGCCACGGCAGGCCGTGGCGGCCATGTTCCTTCTGCCACGCGACCAGCGTGGCAGCAAAGCTCGGGTCTTCGTACTGCAATTACGCCGCTGCCTCCAGCACGATATGCTCGGCCGAGATCGCATCGCTGATGGCTGCGGCCAGCGCGGCCAGCTTGGCCTTCTGCGCTTCCAGTTCGGCCTGGGTGGTTTCGAAGGCCTCGATCTTCTGCTCCAGCGTTTCGGTCGCGTCGTGGATGCGCGCGATCGATTGCTGGCGGTGCTTCAACTGTTCCTTGTGCTGGCGGATCTGCGCTTCCAGCGGCGCCATGATCACCTTCAGCCAGGCGTCGGTATCGGCATTGGCAGCCTTGAAGCAGCGCTTGACGGCCGAGGCCACGGAATCGAAGAAGCGCTCCATCAGCACCACGCGCGAGGTGGTCAGCATTACTGCGGTACCGAACTGCTTCTCGTAGATGCCGTAGGCTTCGTTGATTTCGTCGCGGTACTTGGCCAGCGAGAAAGCCATCGGCATCGGCAGCGTCAGGCCGTGCTCCGCCGAGAACTTCTTGTACATGGTTTCCATCATGCTGCGGATTTCTTCGATCTTGCGCTCCGACTCATCCAGGTTGGCGTGGATGCTGTCGAAGTACACCTTGATCGCATCGCGCAGGCCGGTGGTGAAGCGGCTGTTCTGCATTTCCGAACGCGCCTTGATCAGGTTGTCGCGCAGGATGCCCATGCCCAGGCTGGAATACAGCTCGGTCGACAGGCGGGTGAACACCGCGCGCGTGGCCTGCAGCTTGAACAGGCTTTCGTCGAATTCCTTCTTCTCCGCTTCCACCCGGCGCGCCATATGCGCGATCACCGACTGGTTTTTGCCGCGCAGGCCTTTCAGCTCGAGCAGTTGTTCGACGATGCCGCGCGTGCGCGCCGACAGCGCCGCGTACTGGGCGCCGCTCAATGCAGCCAGCTCGTCACCCAGGCGGCGGCGGATGATGTCCTTGCGCGCCGGGATCAGTTCGTTGAACAGCGCGCTTTCCAGCTGCTTCATGCGGCTCTTGTGCACCAGTTCATGGTCACCGGTGATTTTGCCCAGCAGCGCTTTCTGCGCCGAGACCGGAAACACCTGACGCGCATCGAGGCCCAGCATATGGGCGGCGTGCTCGCGCTGGCGTGCGATGGCCGCTTCGATTTCTTCCTCGGTGCGCAGCGGGTCCCACATGGAGTCGATCTTGTTCAGCACTACCATGCGGCCGGCGCCATTGCCGATATGGGTGCGCCACACTTCGATATCGCTCTTGGTGACGCCGGTATCGGCGGCCAGGATGAACAGCACCGCATGGGCATGCGGGATCATGTTCAGCGTCAGTTCCGGTTCGGTACCGATGGCGTTCAGGCCCGGGGTATCGAGGATCACCAGGCCCTGTTTCAGCAGCGGGTGCGGGAAGTTGATGATGGCGTGGCGCCACTGCGAAATTTCAACCAGGCCGTTGTTGTCCAGCGTGGCGCCCATGTCGGGATCGTTCTCGTCGTACAGGCCGTAGCGCTTGGCTTCTTCCACCGGCACGTGGCGGGTCAGGCTGACCTGCTTGAACACTTCCTGCATGTGCTCCGGCGAATCGAGCTGCAGCGGCAGCACGGTCCATGCGTGCGGATCGTCGCGGTAGTCGCTGGTCGACAGGTTCTCGGCGCGCGTTTCGATCGGCAGCAGGCGGATGCAGGCCGGGTAGGCGGCGTCGTACATCAGCTCGGTCGGGCACATGGTGGTGCGGCCGGCTGCCGACGGCAGGATGCGCTGGCCGAAGTCGGCAAAGAAGATCGAATTGATCAGCTCGGATTTGCCGCGCGAGAATTCCGCCACAAAAGCCACCGACAGCTTGTCGTCGGCCAGCTTGGATAGCGTTTGCGCCAGGCGCTGCTCGGTCGCGGCGTCGGACAGGTCGGCCTGCACGACCCAGTCACGATAGTTGGCGACGGCGCTCATGACGCCTTGGCGCCATTGGCTGTATTGTTCCAGGTCCCTTACCATTCTGCTCTCGTTATTTCTGGCAATTTACACAATAAAAAGTTGATCGTTGGCCCTGCTTGATCTGGCGCACAGGCGCGCCGCATAAGCGGCAGGGCACACCAGCACGATCATAGACGAAATATGTCTGTTGGAAATACCCTGATTGCCCGTTTACACCGATAAAGTCGCGCAAAGTGCTGCCTCCCTGCACAATTGCCTCGGCCAGCACGTCGCGGATGGCCTGCGCCAGGCGGTCGTAGCGGGCGGCACTGATGCGGTTGGCCGCGGTTTTCGGGTTGATGCCGGCGCGGAACAGGCTTTCAGAGCAGTAGATATTGCCCACGCCAACCACGATATCGCCAGCGATCAGCACTTGCTTGATCGCTGCGCTGCGGGTGCGCGTCTGCTCGAACAGCAGCTTGCCGGTAAAGGCCGGGCCGAGCGGCTCAACGCCCAGGCCGCGCAGCAGCAAATGCTGTTCCAGTTCACCGTCTTCCACCGGGTGCCATAGCACGGCGCCGAAGCGGCGCGGGTCGGTCAGGCGCAGCACATGCTTGCCGTCGGCGCCTTCCACAGTCATGTCGAAATGATCATGTTTTTGGGGCGGGATGCCGGTTGGCAGCACGCGCAGATGGCCGCTCATGCCAAGGTGGATGATCAGTGTGCCATGCTCGAATTGCACCAGCAGGTACTTGCCGCGGCGGCCGGTCGCGACGATGCGCTGGCCTGCCAGCAGGGCTGGCAAGTCTTCCGGAAAAGGCCAGCGCAAGCCTTCGCGCCGCAGCGCCACCTCGCGCACAATACGGCCTTCGATATGGGGGGCGACACCGCGGCGGGTGACCTCTACTTCCGGCAATTCAGGCATAAGTCAGGCATAAGGGTGGTTTTCTACAGGTTGGCGTAGAATCAAGTCTTGAGCCCGATTTGCAGGATCTTCCTTTGAAAAACGCATTCGCCATTGTAACCCTGTCGGCCCTCGTGTCCGCCTGCGCAGTCGTGCCAACGGAAAAGGCCGCGCCTGAACCTGCGCCGCCTTCCGTCGCGCCGCCGGCGCCCACGCCGGACGCCGTTGCCAAGGCTGCGCCTGCCGACCAAAAGCTGCCCAGTGTCGAACTGACCAGCGATTTGTTTTACAAGCTGACCAAGGCCGAACTCGATTTCAAGCGCGGCCAGTGGCAAAGCGCTTACGTGACGATGATGGTGCTGGCGCAGCAGACGCGCGACCCGCGCCTGGCGCGGCGGGCGTCCGAAATGGCGCTGTCGGCCAAGCAGGGCAATGAAGCGCTGGCGGCCATTCGCCTGTGGCGCGAGCTGGCGCCCGATTCCGACGAGGCCGCGCAATACTTCCTCGGCTTTGCGGTACTGGGCGATGACCTGAGCGAAGCGGAAACCCTGTTCGCGCAACGCCTGAAGGCCTCGGCGCCGAACGGCCGTCCGCTGCTGATGTTCCAGATGCAGCAATTCCTGCTGCGCGCGAAAGACAAGGCCGCCGCCTTTGGGCTGATGGAGCGTGTGCTGCAGCCTTACCTGAACACGCAGGAAGCGCACCTGGTGCTGGCGCAAGGCGCCAGTGCCGCCAGCGATGGCGAGCGCGCCCGAGCCGAGGCAAAGAAAGCGGTGGCAATCAAGCCCGATTCCGAACTGGCCACGCTGACCATGGCGCAAATGCTGGGCGACCTGGATGGCGCGCAAAAGCTGTTCGCCGACTTCCTGAAGAAATATCCGGATGCGCGCGAAGTGCGTTCCGCCTATGCCCGCCTGCTGGTGGAGCAAAAACTGTATGACCAGGCGCGCGAGCAATTCCTGCTGCTGCTGAAAGAGCAGCCTGACAATCCGAGCACCTTGTACGCGCTTGGCATCATGGCCTTGCAGGCCCAGGATGGCAAGGCTGCGGAAGGCTATTTCAAGCGTTATGTGGAGGTGCTGCAGGCGCAGCCCGATCCTGAGCGGGACCCGAACAAGGCGCTGATGCTGCTGGCCCAGATCGCCGAGGAAAAAGGCGACCTCGATGGCGCGCTGGCGTGGCTGGACAAGATCGACGGCGACGATGCCCGCACCACCCTGGCGGCCCGCCTGAAGCGCGCCCATATCACGGCGCGCAAGGGCGATGTCGACGGTGCGCGCGCCCAGTTGAAGGGCATCACGCCGGCCGACCAGGCCGAGCAAGTACAGATCCTGCAGACCGAAGGCCAGCTCCTGCGCGACTCCGGCCGCTCGGTGGAAGCCTTCAAGACGCTGCAGGATGGCGTGCTGCGCTTCCCCAACAGCCCGGACCTGATGTATGACTACGCGCTGGCAGCGGAGAAGCTGGGCAAGGTCGAGGCGATGGAGACCGCGCTGCGCAAGGTGATCGAATCGGTGCCGGACAACCACCACGCCTACAATGCCCTGGGTTACTCGCTGGCCGACCGCAATGTGCGGCTGGACGAAGCCTATGAGCTGATCGACAAAGCGCTGAAAATGGCGCCGGGCGACCCTTACATCATGGACAGCATGGGCTGGGTCCTGTTCCGCATGGGCAAACTGAAGGAGGCCGAGCAATCGCTGCGCCAGGCCTATGCGCTGCGTGGCGACGCTGAAATCGCCGTGCACCTTGGCGAGGTGCTGTGGAAGCAGGGCGACAAAGCCGGCGCCGCCAAGCTGTGGCGCGAGGCGCGCGACAAGGATCCAAAAAACGATGCGCTGCGCAGCACGCTGGCGCGCCTTAATGCAGGAATTTAATGAGCTTCAAGACACTCGCCGCC
>DASWTB010000206.1:0-4696 GCA_036402315.1 Pseudoduganella sp.
ATCGACAATATCGAAGCCTTCGTCGCAGGCCATCCGGCCAATCGCGTCGCATGAAACGTGCACGCGCCAAGGCAGGCATCGGCACCTACCTTGCCGTCGCCTTTTGCGCGCTGGCGATCGCCATGGGGGCGATATTGGCCGCCATCATCGCGCGCACGGCCGGCAACCAGGTCAAGGCGGATATCGGCAGCGCGCTGTCGGACCTGGCGCAGCAGGCGGCCGACAAACTCGATCGCAATATGTTCGAGCGTTACCGCGAAGTGCAATTGCTGGCGCAGCGCCCCGACATGGGCGCCGCGGCCACGCTGGCTGCCCGCCGCGCCACGCTGGAACAGCACCAGCGCAGCTACCCGCATTATGCCTGGATCGGGGTCACGGCCTCCAACGGCCGCGTGCTGGCCGCCACTGGCGGCTTGCTGGAAAACTTCGACGTCAGCGAACGTCCCTGGTACCGCAACGCCCAGGCCGGGACTTTCGTCGGCGACGTCCGCGATGCGGTCATGCTGGCCAAGCTGCTGCCCGCACCGGACACGCAGGCGCAGCGCTTTGTCGACCTGGCCTTCCCGCTGGCCGATGGTAGCGGGGTGCTGGGCGCCCACCTGTCATGGCAATGGGCGCGCGAGCTTGAACGCTCGGTGACCGAGCCTGCCAGTGCGCATCGCCCGGTACAGGCCATCATCGTCGATCGGCAAGGCAAGGTGCTGCTGGGGCCGGAGGAATTGCTTGCAAAGACCCTGCCGCTGCCGGGCCAGGACAGTGGCTACAGCGTCGGGCGTTGGCCCGATGGCGTCGACTACCTGGCCGGCTATGCACGCACCCGCGGCCACTCCAGCTACCCCGGCCTGGGCTGGACGGTGCTGGTGCGCCAGAGTGTCGATACCGCCTGGGCGCCGGTGCGCGCCTTGCAGGAGCGCGCCTGGTGGCTGGGCATTGCGATGGCGGCCCTGTTCCCCTTGCTAGCCTTCCCCCTCGCCCGCGGCATTGCCAGGCCGCTCAGCGAGCTGGCCGATGCCGCCGACCGCATGCTGCGCGGCGCGGCAGCCGTACTGCCGCAACTTGCGCCTTACGCCGAGGTGCAGAAGCTGTCACGCACACTGAATGCGCTGCTTGCCAACCTGGAAGGCCGCGTCAGCGCCCGCACCAGCCAATTGCGCGACGCCATGCAGCGCATTGCCGCCATTATCGAAACCGCGCAGGACGCCTTCATCGCGGTTGGCCCCGACGGCTATATCACCGACTGGAATCCTGCCGCCGAGAACATGTTCGGCTGGACGCGTGAAGAAGCGGTGGGCAAGAGCTATATCGACATGCTGGTACCGCAGCGCTTCCGCGCGCAGCAGGAAGCCGCCCTGGCAGCGGCGCGCGGCAGTGAAGCTCCCGATTCCGGCCGCCACGTGCAGCGCACCCTGATCCGGCGCGATGGAACGGAACTGGCGGTGGAAGCCAGCATCAGCCGCCCCGCGAGTGGCCTGTTCTGCGTGTTCCTGCACGATATTTCGGCGCGCCGCAAGGTCGAGGAAATGAAGGATGAATTCATCGCCACCGTCTCGCACGAGCTGCGCACCCCGATGACGTCGATCCGCGCCTCGCTATCGATGCTAATCGACGGTGGCGCCGGCGAATTGCCGCCGGACGTGCAGCACCTGGTCAACATCGCCTACCAAAGCAGCGAACGGCTGGTGCGCCTGGTGAACGACATCCTCGATATCGAGAAGATCGAGGCCGGCAAGATGGAATTCCGCAGCGACGAGCTGGAGCTGGCCCCGCTGCTCGACGCAGCCATCGATGCGGTGCGCGGCAGCGCGGCCCAGCGCCCGGTAGCATTGGAACGGTCGGGCAGCGGCCGCGGCCTGCGCGTGCGCGGCGACCACGACCGCCTGGTGCAACTGCTGGTCAACCTGCTGTCGAACGCCATCAAGTATTCGCCGCAATACAATACCGTCACGCTGGCCTGCAGCGCGGTGCCGGCCGGCATCCGGCTATCGGTCAGCGACAATGGGCCAGGCATCCCGGAAGCATTCCAGGCGCGCGTCTTCGCCAAGTTCGCCCAGGCCGACAGCTCGGACACGCGGCTCAAAGGGGGCAGCGGGCTGGGGCTGGCGATTTGCCGTGCCATCGCCGAACAGCATGGCGGCATCATCGGCTTCGAAACGGAAGCAGGCCGTGGCACGACCTTCCACGTAACCTTGCCCGCGCTCTAACTGATGTCGCGCTGCCAGTCGGCTTTGCGGTTCATCACACCCCACTTGGCTTCCGCGCGAATCGCCCATTTGTACAAGCCGACCAGGCGCCACCAGCTATTGATCTGCCGGTAGCCGAAGTTTTCCAGCACGACGACCGCGGCCAGGATCAGCAGATGGCTCGGGCGCGGATACAAGTGGAAGGAAATTTCCTCCAGCAGCAGGCCGAAGGCCGACAGCAGGATGCCCAGCCCGATCGCCAGGAACAGGAAGATCCCGAACGATTCCCAGGAAATCCAGCCCTGCCACCAGGCGACCGCCATGAAGAGGTAGCCGAACAGCTCGACGAAGGGCCCCAGCCACTCGAACAGCACGAAGAACGGGAAAGCCAGCCAGCCCGCAGCACCGCCATGGCGGCTGAACATCAGGCCCCAGTTGGTGGTGATGCTCTCCGACAGGCCGCGCGACCAGCGGATGCGCTGGTTGCGCAGCTGCTTGTGGTCTTCCGGCGCCTCCGTCCAGCACACCGGGTCCGGCACGAACTCGATCTTGTACGGCACGCCGCGGGCGCGCAGCTTGCGGTGCAGGCGCACCACCAGTTCCATGTCCTCGCCGATTGCCTTCGGGTTGTAGCCGCCAGCGGCCACCACGGTATCCTTGCGGAACAGCCCAAAAGCGCCGGAGATGATCAGCATGCCGTTGATGACCGACCAGCCCATGCGCCCGAACATGAAGGCGCGCAGGTATTCGACCACCTGGAACAGGGCCCACGGGTTTTTCGGCATGCCGACCCGGGTCAGGAAACCGCCCCGCACCTCGCAGCCGTTGGCAATGCGCACCGAACCGCCGCTCGCCACCATCAACGGGTCCGCAAGGAATGGCCGCACCAGCCGCTGCAGGCTGTCGCGCTGCAGGATCGAATCGGCGTCGACGCAGCAGAACAAGGGATAGCGCGCAGCATTGATGCCGGCATTGGTGGAATCGGCCTTGCCGCCGTTAATCTTGTCCACCACCCGCAGGTTGGGAAAGCGCGTGGAACGGTAGATCGCGTGCACCGGCCTGGTCTCGAGCTGGATGCGATAAGCCTCCGGGAACGGCACCAGCGCAAACTCCTCGGTCATCACCTGCAGCGTGCGGTCGGTGGAGCCGTCGTTGATGACGATCACTTCCATTTCCGAATAGGAAAGCTGCAGCATCGAACGGATCGAGGTAACGATGGTCGCCTCCTCATTATAGGCCGGCACGATGACGCTGATCGGCGGCTCCAGCGCCGAATACACTTGCGGCAGATCGTCCAGGATCGCCTCCTGCGCCCGGCGGCGCAGCGCATGCATGGCCAGCAAATTCAGCATCAGGTAGCCGCCATGCAGCAGCACAAAATACACCAGCACGCTGATCGAAATGAGCTGGATGAGCCATGGATCGGGTGTCATGCGCCTGCCTCCTGTTCTGCCGCCACCTGCGCCATCATGTCGGCCGCGTAGCGGTCGCCGGCCTTGCGCAACTCGGCCAGTTCTTCCTGCGTCAGGAAGGGCAACGCCAGCAGGGCTTGCGCCGCGCGATAGCGTACCCACCATTGCGGATCCGGCAGCAAGGCCCGCAAGCGGGCCACGTCGCTGCGGTCACCCAGTTCACCCAGTGCGTGCACAGCCTGCACGCGCACGCGCCAGTCCTCGCTGGCGAGGTGGCGGCGCACCTCATCGACCACGCCGGGCACTTTCGCCAGCCGCAATGCCGCCAGCGCGACCTCCACGTCATTGCTGGCGAGGTAGGCGCGTAACTGCGCCAGCGGCAAATCGATGCGCAAGGCGGCCACCAGGCGCAGCGCTTGCGGCAACTCGGCCGGCGTCACGCGTGCCAGCGCATTCGCCAGCACGGGCTGCCATTCGGCGCGCGCGTTCTGCAGGATATTGGCCAACTGCGACAGCGGCCAGTCGTCGCGCCGCAACAGCAAGGGCGCCATTTCATGCGCGGCCCGGGAGGCATCGATTTGCACCAGCGCCCACAGCGCGTGCACCGAAGAAGCGCTGTCGGTACTGTGCGCAGTGCGGGCCAGTGCCGCCCAGGATTCAGCGTCGCGCATATGACCAAGCGCCAGGATCGCCAGCAGCCGTTCGGCGCGGTTGCCGCCCGCCAGCAGTCCCCTCACCTGCTCATCGCAGCCAAGGCGGCGCGCGATGCCGTTCAGGCCTTCGCTCGCTTCACCGCGCACGGCCTGCTGCAGATGCAGCCAGAGCTTGATGAACAGGATGCTGTCGCGCAGCGGCAAATCCGGCAGGTTGCCGACCGGCTCACCGGCAATGGCGGCATTAAGCAAGGGACGCCACTTCAGCGTGAGGGCCTGTTCGCGGCGCTGCATGCGGCGCATCGACAGCCGCAGCCAGATAATTTGCAGCCCGACCAGCGCGGTCAGCGCCAGCGCGCCGGCGCCGGTCCAGAATGCGACCTGCAGGTAGACGTCAGAAGGCAGCTTGTAGTCCAAGATTAACCCCGTTGCGCACGTAGAAGTCGCCCTG
>DASWTB010000207.1:0-23928 GCA_036402315.1 Pseudoduganella sp.
TCTTCGTGAAAGTCGGGGTCAGCTCTGGCAACCGGACATTTTGCGCAGCAAAATGTCCGGTTGCCAGAGCTGACCCCGACTTTCATTCCAGGAGCTGACCGCGAAGCACAATCGTGCGCGTTGCGAAAATGCATTTCATTATGCTTAGGAAAGTGTTGCAATAGGTGTTGCCTTGTTGCCAACTTGAGGCATTCGAGCACTTAATACTTGACTGTCACTCCTGCCGGAGTACATTAATCCTTCCCTCGCAATCCACCTTCATACCTGAGGTAGCGTCGAATGAACGACATGACCGAACTGCCGGAAGAGCTGGACCTGAAACTGATCCTGTCCACCTTGATGGCCCTGAAAAAGGGCGACTTTTCGGCCCGCTTGCCCTCCGACTGGACGGGCGTGTCGGGCAAGATTGCCGATACCCTTAACGACATCATCGAAACCAATGAACGCATGGTGAAGTCGGTGACGGAAGTGAGCCGCGTGGTGGGCCGCGAAGGCCGCCTGACGCAGCGCGCGACGGTGCATGTCTCCGGCGGCTGGGCCACCATCATCAGCGCGGTCAATACCCTGATCGACGACTTGGTGCGGCCGACCACGGAGATGGCGCGCGTGATCGGTGCGGTGGCGAAAGGCGACCTGTCGCAAACCATGGCGCTGGAAGTCGATGGCCACCCGCTGAAGGGCCAGTACTTGCGCGCGGCGATGACCGCGAACACCATGGTGGAGCAGTTGACCTCCTTCTCGTCCGAGGTGACGCGCGTGGCGCGTGAAGTGGGTACCGAGGGAAAGCTGGGCGGCCAGGCGCAGGTAAAAGGCGTGGCGGGCACCTGGAAGGATTTGACCGACTCGGTGAACTCGATGGCGGGCAACCTGACTTCCCAGGTGCGTAACATCGCGGAGGTGACCACCGCCGTGGCGAACGGCGACTTGTCCAAGAAGATTACCGTGGACGTGCGCGGCGAGATCCTGCAACTGAAAGACACCATCAACGTGATGGTGGATCAACTGCGTTCCTTCGCGTCGGAAGTGACGCGCGTGGCGCGTGAGGTGGGCACCGAAGGCAAGCTGGGCGGCCAGGCCTATGTGCCGGGCGTGGGCGGCACCTGGAAGGATTTGACCGACAATGTGAACTTCATGGCGTCCAACCTGACGGGCCAGGTGCGCAATATCGCGGCGGTGACCACCGCCGTGGCGAACGGCGACTTGTCCAAGAAAATTACCGTGGACGTGAAGGGCGAAATCCTGGAATTGAAAAACACCATCAACGTGATGGTGGACCAGCTGTCGTCGTTCGCGTCGGAAGTGACCCGCGTGGCACGTGAAGTGGGTACCGAGGGCAAGCTGGGTGGCCAGGCCCAGGTGAAAGGCGTGGCCGGTACCTGGAAGGACTTGACCGACTCCGTGAACTCGATGGCGGGCAACCTGACTTCGCAGGTGCGTAACATCGCGGAAGTGACCACCGCCGTGGCGAACGGCGACCTGTCCAAGAAGATTACCGTGGACGTGAAGGGCGAGATCCTGGAACTGAAAAACACCATCAACGTGATGGTGGACCAGTTGTCCTCCTTCGCTTCGGAAGTGACCCGCGTGGCGCGCGAGGTGGGTACCGAGGGCAAGCTGGGCGGCCAGGCAAACGTGTCGGGCGTCGGCGGCACCTGGAAGGACTTGACCGACAACGTGAACTTCATGGCCTCGAACCTGACCGGCCAGGTGCGTAATATCGCGGAGGTGACCACCGCGGTGGCGAACGGCGACCTGTCGAAAAAGATTACGGTGGACGTGAAGGGTGAGATCCTGGAACTGAAAAACACCATCAACGTGATGGTGGACCAGTTGTCGTCCTTCGCATCCGAGGTGACCCGCGTGGCGCGTGAGGTGGGTACCGAGGGCAAGCTGGGCGGCCAGGCTTATGTGCCGGGCGTCGGCGGTACCTGGAAGGACTTGACCGACAACGTCAACTTCATGGCGTCCAACCTGACGGGCCAGGTGCGTAATATCGCGGCGGTGACCACCGCTGTGGCGCGTGGCGACTTGTCGAAGAAGATCACGGTGGACGTGAAGGGCGAGATCCTGGAGCTGAAAGACACCATCAACGTGATGGTGGACCAGTTGTCCTCCTTCGCGTCGGAGGTCACCCGCGTGGCGCGTGAGGTGGGTACCGAGGGTAAGCTGGGCGGCCAGGCGAACGTGTCCGGTGTGGCCGGTACCTGGAAGGATTTGACCGAGAACGTGAACCAGCTGGCGGCAAACCTGACCAACCAGGTGCGCGCAATTGCGGAGGTGGCAACCGCCGTGACGCGCGGCGACTTGTCCCGTTCCATCCAGGTGGAGGCGCGCGGCGAAGTGTCCTACCTGAAGGACAACATCAACGAGATGATCCGCAACCTGAAAGAGACCACTCAGAAGAATGCGCAGCAGGACTGGCTGAAGACCAATCTGGCGCGCTTCACCCGCCTGCTGCAGGGCCAGCGCGACCTGCAGGCAGTGACGAAACTGATCCTGTCCGAGCTGGCGCCGCTGGTATCGGCCCACCACGGCGTGTTCTACATGATGGACTCGCAACTGGCCGATGCCCGCCTGCGCATGATCGCCAGCTACGGCTACCGTTCTTCGCGCAAACTGCCAACCTCCTTCCTGCCGGGCGAAGGCCTGGTAGGCCAGTGCGCGCTGGAGAAAATGCGCATCTGGCTGACCGACGTGCCGCGCGATTACATTGTGGTGAGCTCCGGCTTGGGCGCCGCGCCGCCGACCAATATCGTAGTGCTGCCTATCCTGTTTGAGCAGCAGGTAAAGGCGGTGATCGAGATCGCTTCGCTGGACCGGTTCACCGAAACCCACCTGTCCTTCCTCGACCAGCTGATGGAGTCAATCGGCGTGGTGCTCAATACCATCGAGGCAAACAGCCGTACCGAATCGCTGCTGACGCAGTCGCAGTCGCTGGCGCAGGAACTGCAGCAGACCAACCAGGAACTGGCGGAGAAAGCCCGCCTGCTGTCCGAGCAGAACATCGAGGTGGAACGCAAGAACCGCGAGGTGGAACAGGCGAAACTGGCGCTGGAAGAGAAGGCGACCCAGCTGGCGCTGTCGTCCAAATACAAGTCCGAGTTCCTGGCAAATATGTCGCACGAGCTGCGCACGCCTTTGAACTCGCTGCTGATCCTGGCGCAGCAACTGGGCGACAACCCGGAGGGCAACCTGTCCGGCAAGCAGGTGGAATTTGCGAAGACCATCCATGGCTCCGGCTCAGACTTGCTTACCCTGATTAACGACATCCTGGACCTGTCGAAGATCGAATCCGGTACCGTTACGCTGGACGTGTCGGAATACCGTTTCGCCAACCTGCGCAGCTATGTGGAGCGCACCTTCCGCCACATGGCGGAGGCCAAGCACCTCGGCTTCACCGTGGAGCTGGGCGAGAACCTGCCCGCGTCGCTGATGACCGATACCACACGCTTGCAGCAGGTGCTGAAAAACCTGTTGTCGAACGCGTTCAAGTTCACCAACCATGGCCAGGTATCGCTCGGCATCGCGCTGGTGCAAAGCGGCTGGAGCGCCGACCACCCGAACCTGGGCAATGCCGATGCGGTGCTGGCCTTCTCGGTCAGCGACACCGGTGTCGGTATCGCGGCCGACAAGCTGCAGCTGATCTTCGAGGCATTCCAGCAGGCGGATGGTTCCACCGCGCGCAAATACGGTGGCACCGGCCTGGGCCTGTCGATTTCGCGCGAACTGGCTCGCCTGCTGGGTGGCGAGATCCGCGTCGAATCGACCGTGGGCGCCGGCTCGACCTTCACCCTGTTCCTGCCGTATAACCGTTCGGGCTTCGTCTACTACGAGACCGCACGCCAGCCGGCCATGCCACGCTTGCCGGCGCCGACAGCGGCAACACTCCCGGTCATCGCCGCGCCTGCCGTTGTTTACGCGCAGCCACCGCAGACGCGGGATGTCGAGCCGGACGAACAAATCTACGGCTCGACCATCGACGACCGCGGCCTGACCGCGCCGGGCGATCCATCGGTGCTGATCGTCGAGGATGACGAGCGCTTCGCCAAGGTGGTGCTGGATTTTGCCCGCGAAAAGAACTTCAAGGGCATCGTGACCCACCAGGGCGACTGGGCCCTCAGCCTGGCGCGCGATTACCTGCCGTCGGCCATCCTGCTCGACCTTGACTTGCCGGACATCGATGGCTTCACCGTCCTGGAGCGCCTGAAACGCGATCCGAGCACGCGCCATATTCCGGTCCATGTGATGTCCAGCCTGCGCGAGCGCGAGCGTGCGCTGCGTTCCGGCGCCATCTCTTACCTGAATAAGCCGGTCAGCAAGGAAGACCTGAACGAGGAGTTCATGCGCATCCAGCGCTTCCTGATCGGCGGCAAACGCAACTTGCTGGTGGTCGACGATGAGGAAAACCAGCGCGACGCCATCGTCAAGCTGATTGGCGATTCCGACGTTGACATCACTGCGGTCGGAACCGGACAGGATGCGCTGGCTGCCCTGCATGCATCGCACTTCGACTGCATGGTGCTGGACCTGACCCTGCCCGACATCAGTGGTT
Source organism: Pseudoduganella sp. (assembly GCA_036402315.1). Lineage (GTDB taxonomy): Bacteria > Pseudomonadota > Gammaproteobacteria > Burkholderiales > Burkholderiaceae_D > Rugamonas. The sequence goes on from DASWTB010000207.1 coordinate 4,553, forward strand.
TCGAACTGCTGGACCTGATCGGCAAGGACCAGCGCCTGCGCGACCTGCCGATCGTGATCAACACCGCCAAGGAACTGAACCGCAAGGAGGTGGCAAAGCTGAAACGCTATGCCAAGACCATTGTCATCAAGGATGCCCGTTCGCCGGAACGCCTGCTCGATGAAACGGCGCTGTTCCTGCACCGCTCGCAAGCCAACCTGCCGGAAGCCCAGCGCCGCATGCTCGAAGAAGTCCATGCCGCCGATGCCGGCCTGGCTGGCCGCAAGGTGCTGATCGTCGACGATGACTTGCGCAATATCTTTGCCCTGTCCTCGCTGCTGGAGCGCCAGCAGATGCTGGTCTCCTTTGCCGAAAACGGGCGTGACGGCATTGAAGTGCTGGAGCGCGATCCATCGATCGAGATCGTCCTGATGGACATCATGATGCCGGAGATGGACGGCTACGACACCATGCGCGCAATCCGCCGCATCCCGAAATTCCGTTCGCTGCCGATCATCACGCTGACGGCGAAGGCGATGAAGGGCGACCGCGACAAGTGTATTGCAGCAGGTGCGTCGGACTACATTACCAAGCCGGTGGATGTGGCCCAGCTCCTGTCCCTGATGCGCGTCTGGCTGCACTGATGGGAGCCAACGACGAACTGCGCCGCAACACGGCGCCTGAACTGGAGGAGCTTGAGCTGGAGTTGCTGCTGGAAGCGCTCGTGCGGCGCTTCGGCTTCGACTTCCGGCTGCATGACCGCGCGACGCTGAAGCGCAAGCTGTTCGGCTTCATGCAGCAGCATGGGCTTTCCACGCTGTCGCAATTGCAGGACCATGTGCTGCACGATCCGGCCACCGCGGGCGGCCTGCTGCGCGCCCTGCACGTGCCGCCCGCCGCCATGTTCGACGATGCGGCCGAAGTGCTCATGCTGCGCGAGGCTGCCGAGCATTCGCTGCGCGGCGCCGCCCTGCCCCGTGTCTGGCTGGCTGATTGCGCCGGCGCCGGCCAGGCCTGGACACTGGCCATTGTCCTTGCTGAAATGGGGCTGCTGTCGCACGCCGAAATCCACGCCACCGTCGCCAGCGACGAGATGCTGGACGAAGCCGCATCCGCATGGCTGTCCGAAGCAGAGCTTCAGCGCGCGCAGGAAAACTATGAGCAGGCCGGCGGCAAGAGTCAACTGTCCGATTACTTCAACCTGCACGGCGGGCGCGCCATCCTGGTGCCGTCGCTGCGCAGCCATATTACGTGGGCGCAGTACAACCTTGTCACCGACGCCTCGTTCAATGAATTCAACCTGATCGCCTGCCAGCGTGCCCTGCCCGACTTTGGCCCTTTGCTGCGCCAGCGCGTGCTGCAGCTGTTCCACGACAGCCTGGTGCCCTTCGGCACGCTTGGCCTGGATCGTGAACTCGACGCCAGCGAGCCGCTGGCATCGGGCTACCAAGCACTTTCGCCGGGCCAGCCCTGGTACAAGCGCGTCACTTAGGCTGCAAGGCTTCCAGCACAAACGCCGCGGCCTGGAAGTCGCCTTCCAGCGCCACCTTCAAGCCATGCCCCATCCAGTAAGCGCCGCTTGCCTTGGCAACGGTCCCCGGCACAGCTGCGCCGGAAATGGCTCGCAGTGAATAGACCGTGCCTGCATCAAGGCCACGAAGCTGGATCGTCTGGCGGCCGGACCGCATCATGCTGGAGTGCAGGAATGCGAACAGCACCGCCTGTTTCCGGTCCTGCGACACTGATAGCGTGGCCGAACGCGCCGAGCCGTTCCTCGGAGATTGCAGCCGATAGAGGTTCCCCAACTGGATCGTGGCGCGAATGCGCTTGTACTCCTCGACCAGCCGCCTCGCCTTGCCGAAATCCTCGTCGTTCCAGTGATTGAGGTTGGCGCCGATGCCCAGGCCGCCCTGCATCGCCGACAGGAAGCGATACTCCAGAGAAGTGACGCGCTTGTTCACGAAGTTCGGCGCATCGGTCACCCAGGCCATCATCGCCGCCGGTGCGTAGGCGTGGATGTATCCATCCTGGATCACGAGGCGGTCGTAGGGGTCGGTGTTGTCGGAAGTCCAGACCTGCTCGGTGAGCTGCATGATGCCCAGGTCAACGCGCCCGCCGCCGCTGGCGCAGGACTCAATTTCGAGCTTTGGATGGCGGCGGCGCAATTCGGCCAACAGCTTGTACAGGTTGTCCACGTACGCGACGTACAGCCGCTGCTGGTCTTCCGGGGCGGCTTCCGGCCAGCCCGGTTCCGACCAGGCGCGGTTATGGTCCCATTTCAGGTATTCGATATTGTGGCTCGAGACCAGTCCATCGAGCACCTTCAGCAGGTGCTCGCAGACGTCCTTCCTGGCCAGGTTCAGCACCAGCTGGTTGCGCGCCTCGGAACGCTGCCGGCCGGCGAAGTTGATCACCCAGTCGGGATGGGCGCGATACAGGTCGCTGTCCGGATTCACCATTTCCGGCTCAACCCATAGCCCGAACTGCATGCCCAGCTCATTGACCCGCTTGATCAGCGGCCCCAGGCCATTCGGGAACTTCTTGCGGTTGACCACCCAATCGCCCAGCCCTGTCTTGTCGCTGTTGCGCGCGCCGAACCAGCCATCGTCCACAACAAAGCGCTCGACGCCGATGCTGGCCGCTTTTTCTGCAAGTGCCATCTGCCCGGCTTCCGTGACGTCGAAGAAGGTTGCTTCCCACGAGTTATAAAGCACGGGGCGCAGGCGAGGCGTTGGCGCGTGCGGCAGGATCTTTTCGCGCTGGTAGCGATGAAAGACCCGCGATGCGCCGCCAAAGCCTTCATTGGAAAAGCCGGTGTGGAAAACCGGCGATGCCAGGCTCTCGCCATGCTTCAGCCGGTAGCTGAAGTCGAACGGATTGTAGCCGGCAGTCGCATGCACGCCGCCCATCGCATCCATTTCCACATTGATGCGCCAGTTGCCGCTCCAGCCCAGCGCGCCGAACCACACCGGACCGGTTTCCTCGCCGGTCGTGGCCCGGCTCAACGCTATCCATGGATTGGCCTGGTGTGAGGTAACTCCCTTGCGGCTCTCCAGCACGAACGCACCCGGTGTGATGGCCCGCGTCTGCAACATGAACTCGCCGGCCCAGCGGCCGGACAGGAAAGACAACTGGTAATCGTCGCTATAAGGAAGATTCAGGCAGGCTGCCGCCATCTGGTCAATCTGGATCCAGTTGCCCGTCCTGTTTTCCACCACGGCGGAACGCGTGAGGATGCCGGTCGCCTGGTCCATCGCGTAAGTCAACGCAACGTAGACCGCCCGTTTCACATCCTTCAATTGCAGGATAAGCCGGTCGCCCTTGTCCTGGTAGCCGGTGTAGCGCAGGTCGAGGTCGCGCACGCCGTCGGGGAAACGGACCTTGAGAGCGGGTTCGGTCGTCAACCCGCCGCCAAAGCCGGCAAATTCGTAGGGTGTCACGCTGACCGGCATCTCGTTGGACGAATTGGCCTCGACCGGCACAGCCGCTGGGAGCTTGTCGCTGGCGGCCAGTGCCGCGCCCCAGTACAAAGATTGCACCTGTCCATCCGCATTCACGCCAAAAGCATAGGTGGCGCCGCCGCCATCCAGGCGAAAGACCTTGTTGGCCGGGTCGACTGCAATACGGGCCGCCGCACTACCCCCAATGGCCATGCCTGCAGCCCCGCCTATCAAGCCAAGGAAAACCTTGCGCCTGGTTTCATCCGTCGCCGCCATCGTCTCCTCCGTTATGGTTTTTGGCAGAGGATAGCAAGCAGGCAAGCGACTACGGCGCAGCTATATCAGTATGGATTAGTTCTTTCGGAATTTGAAATATCACTAGTCGCGATTCTGTGCAAAATTGCACAACGTGAGTGCAACCCTGTCAGTTTCGCACAGTTGGCAAAACATGCACACTCCTCGCATAACAAAACCTGAGGAGACTTTGATGCGTGTGACGAAACACAATTTCATGCTGCGACGCTCAGTGGCAGCCGTGATGATGACGCTTCCCGCCATGTATTCCTTCCCTGCCCTGGCGCAAAGCGCCGGCGGTGAGAAGGCCGAGGGGGAGATGGACCGGGTGATCGTCACCGCCCGCAAGCGCGAAGAGCTGATCCAGGACGTGCCAGGCGCCGTCACCGCGCTGTCCGGCGCGCAGCTGGAAAAGAAGGCGCTGCCCGACATTACCGCGCTGACCGACATCGTGCCGAATACCACGCTCAAAGCCTCTCGCGGCACCAACACCACCCTCACCGCCTTCATTCGCGGCATCGGCCAGCAAGACCCGGTGGCTGGCTATGAGCAAGGCGTCGGCATTTACCTGGACGACGTGTACCTGGCCCGCCCGCAAGGCGCACTGACCGACATCTACGACCTGGAGCGCATCGAAGTGCTGCGCGGTCCGCAAGGCACGCTGTATGGCCGCAATACCATTGGCGGCGCCGTCAAGTACGTCACGCGCAAGCTTTCCCCTAACCCGACCTTTGAAATCAAGGGCGCACTGGGCAACTACAACCAGCGCGACCTGGTCCTGAAAGGCAGCACGCCGATCAGCGAGATCCTGCGTATTGGCGGCACGGTCGGCACGTTCAACCGCGACGGCTACGGCAAGAATGTGATCAACGGCCGCGAGAACTACAACAAGGACGTCAACGCTGCCCGCATCAGCGCCGAACTGGTGCCGAACAGCGACCTGTTCATCCGCCTCGCCGGCGATTACACCAAGGACGATTCGGAGCCGAAGCAAGGCTACCGCCTGAGGAGCGGCCCACCTCCAGGCAATGAACCGCCGCTGGAAGGCGCCTACGACACGCGCGCCAACCTGTACAAGGTGAATGGCCATGAGCAGCAGGTGACCACCAAAGGCGTCTCGCTGACCATCGACTACAACCTCAACGCCGAAACGATGTTCAAGTCGGTCACGGCACACCGCTCGTCGAAATCCTATGCCCCGATCGACTTCGACTCCCTGAACGCACCGTTGTGGGAAGCGCCGGCCATCTACAGCGACAAGCAGGATAGCCAGGAGTTCCAGCTCACCTACACCGGCTCCAAATGGCAAGGCGTGGCCGGCCTGTTCTATATGAAGACCAACGCCTTCAACGAGTTCGACGTGCTGTACAACGCCAGCGGCGGCCTGTCGCTGCTGACCCGCGACGATATCGATTCCAGAACCTGGGCCGTGTATGCGGACGCCAGCTACAGCGTGTCCGACACCTTCAACGTCAGTGTGGGCGGCCGCTGGACCGATGACGAGCGCGAAGCCGCCATCTACAAGCGCACCTACCTCGGCCTGGCCGGTTCGCCCAACCTCGGCAATCCGGCTGCCGTGGGCCTGGCGCCAAACACTGACCTCGGCAAGGGTGACTTGCACCGCAAGGACAAGAAGTTCACCCCGAAACTGGGCTTTGGATGGAAAGTGTCGCCGGAACACAACGTGTACGGTTCCTACCAGAGCGGCTTCAAAGGCGGCATGTTCGACCCGCGCATGGACCTGGCGGCGACAGGCGGCCCGAATACGCCTGCCTCGCTGGAAAAGCGCAAGGGCGTGAATCCTGAAGAAGTTGATACCGTTGAGCTGGGCCTGAAATCATCGCTGAACGGTGGCCGCCTGCAGACCAATGCGGCCGTGTTCTACACCGACTACAAGAACGTGCAGATTCCTGGCTCGATCCCGACTTACAACGCGCAAGGACAGGTAAGCGGCTTCGCCGGGACGCTGACCAACGCCGGCAAGGCCAAGATCAAGGGCCTGGAACTGGAAGCCATTGCCCGCGTAACGGATGGGCTGTCGCTGAACGGCATGCTGAGCTACATCGACGCCGAGTACAAGGAATGGATGGTCGCCAGCGGCGCCACGCTGATCAATGTGGCGAGCAGCGCGGAATTCCAGAACACGCCGAAAAAATCGGCCAACGTCGGCGCGACGTACGAATGGCCGCTCAACCTGTTCGGCCGTGGCGGCAGCATGAGCTTCAACAACAGCCTGTCCTACAAGGACAAGGTGTACCAGGCTGAAATCGTCCGCCTGACCGGCATCGCTTCGATGGATGCGCTGGTGCCGCAGAACCTGGCGCTGGCCCAGGGCGGCTTCACCTTGTGGGACGCCGGCCTGGTATGGACCAGTGCCGACCGCCGCCTGCAAGTCGGCCTGCACGGCCGTAACCTGACGGATAAGCGCTACAAGGTGGCTGGCTACGCCTTCGGTGGTTTCTTCAACACCGTGACCACGTACTACGGCGATCCTCGCACCTACAAGCTGACCGCGTCGTACAAGTTCTGACGCACGTTACGATTGGTGAGAATCCTTTTGCGCTGACAGGAATATGATGGCAGTGAGGAGAGCCAGATGTTGCTCGAGCGCGAAAGGCAATTGCAGGAACTGCAGCGGCTTGCCAGCCGCGTTAGCTCAGGTGCGGGCGGGATGGCTTTAGTGCTCGGTGAAGCGGGCATCGGCAAGTCATCCCTGCTGCAGGCCTTTGCTGCGCCGCTGAAAGGCAAGTTCCTCGTCCTCCAGGGCGCTTGCGAAGACTTGTCCACGCCGCGCGTGCTCGGCCCCTTGCGCGACTTCGCGCCGGCGCTCGGTCCGGACGTGGTGTCGACCATCGATAATGCAGGCAGTCCCGACGTCCTGATGCCAATGCTGCTGAGCCACTTGGCCGCGCAACCGCGGCCGGTGCTGGTGATGTGCGAAGACCTGCACTGGGCCGACCAGGCGACCCTGGACTTGCTCAAATACCTGGCCCGCCGTATCGCCGACCAGCACATCATGCTGCTGGCCAGTGCCCGCAACGACGAGCTGCCGCCCGACCATGCATTCTGGCGCTGGGCCGGCGACTTGCCTCCTGCCAGCACCCAGCGCCTCGACCTCCCGCCCCTCTCGCCGGAAGCTGTCGCCGAGCTGGCGCGCGATGCGGACTGCGATCCTTCCGAGCTATACCGCGTTACCGGCGGCAACCCCTTCTTCCTTTCCGAATTGCTGACCGACTGCAGCCGCACGCCCGGCCACTTGCCGGCTTCCGTACGGGATGCCGTCTGGGCTCGCATCTCGCGCCTGGACGCACAGGTCCGCACCGTGCTGGAACTGGTCAGCGTCAGTCCCGTGGCGCTCGAAGAATGGCTGCTGGAAGCCTTGCTCGGCGAAGATGGGCATGATGCGATCGACGGCAGCGTCGACAGCGGCCTGCTGCAACGGGCCAGTCCAGGCCTGTTGTCGTTCCGCCACGAGCTGGCGCGCCAGGCAGTGCTGAGCGGGCTGCGGCCCGGCGCCACGCGCGCCCTGCACAAACGCCTGTGCAAGGCCCTGACCGAACAGGCGCCGCCCCATGCACGCATCGAACTGGCACGCCTGGTGCATCACGCCACCGGGGCGCAGGATGCGCACATGGTGCTGCAACTGGCGCCGCGCGCGGCGCGCCAGGCGGCACGGCTAGGGGCACACCGCCAGGCAGCAGCCCACCTGGCCAGCGCCCTGCAATTTGTCAACGCGGTCGGCTGGACCGGGGAAGCTGCCCAGCTTTACGAGGACTGGGCATACGAGGCGGGCCTGCTGCGCATCGACGACCGCCTGATCGAAGCGCGCCTGAAGGCGATCGACTTGTGGCGCAGCGTCGAGCGTCCGGACAAGGTCGGCCTGAACCTGCGCTGGCTGGCCCGTACCCACTGGTACCGCGGCGAAGCGAAGGAAGCCGAGCGCTATGGCCTGGAAGCGATCCGCACGCTTGAGCAACTGCCGAACAGCAAAGAGCTGGCCATGGCGTACAGCATGCGTTCCCAGCACCAGCTCTTGCAAGACCATCCCGCCTCCGCCATCGAATGGGGCCAACTGGCTTTGGAACTGGCCACCGCACTGGATGACCACGACACCCGCGTGCATGCGCTGACCAATATCGGCAGCGCCAAGCTGTTCCTGGGCGACGACAGCGGCCAGCAAGACCTGGCCGAAGGCTTGCAATGCGCGCTGGAGCAGCACCTGCACGAGCATGCGGCGCGCATCTACAGCAACTGGGTGGAATACGCGGTCGTGTTCAAGCAGTTCGCGCTGGCGGAACGCCTGCTGGCCGAAGGTTTCGCCTACCACAGCGAACATGAACTGGACGCCTGGGTGCATTACCTGACCGGCTGGCAGGCGCAATTCCACCTTGACAAAGGCGAGTTCGCCCAGGCCGCCGCACTGGCGCGGCAGGTGCTCGCCCTGCCCGACCTGAGCCTGGTGATGCGGCTGCCGGCGTTGACCGTGCTGGGCCGCACACTATCGCGGCAGGGCGAGCAGGATGCCGCACGCTGCCTGCAGGAAGCGCTGCAATGGGCGCGCGCCACCCGCGAGTCGCAGCGGCTGCTGCCGGTGCTGCTGGCCCTGACGGAAGCGGCATGGCAGCTGCAAGACATGGACGGTTGCCGCCGCTGGCTGGACGAAATCGGCCAGTTCGACCTGTCCGGCGTGAATGCCTGGGACCTGGCGGAAGTTGCTGCCTGGCGGCGCCGGGCAGCCATGCCGGCGTTGGCGAACAGCGAGCAGGCTGCCGCAGCCCCGCCACCGCGCGCTGCCGAAGCGGCAGGCGACGGGCGGGCAGCGTGCGACGCCTGGCTGGCACTGGGGCTGCCGTTCGAAGCGGCACTGGCCCTGCTCGAGTTGCCCGGCGACGAAGCGGCGCTGGCCATGCCCAAGGCTGTCGCCCTGCTGGAACAGATCGGTGCGGCACCGGCGGCCGCACTGGCGCGGCAACGCGCGCGCGACTGCGGCGCCCAGGCGCAACTGCCCAAGTCGCGGCGCGGCCCTTACGCTGCCGCGCGCGAACACCCGAGCGGCCTGACCCGCCGCGAAGCCCAGGTGCTGGAACTGTTGCTGGATGGCCTCAGCAACCTGGAGATTGCCCAGCGCCTGTGCCGTTCCGAACGCACCGTCGAACACCATGTTTCCACCCTGCTCGGCAAGCTGGGCGCCACTACGCGCCTTGACTTGCTGCGCCGGCCACCTGACTCACTGCACAAAAACTAGGTGCTGGCTGCCCGGAATTTGGGTGCCAGTACCAATTCGCCGCGCCTTCATGCAGCCTAAAGTGACTTCCATGGAAAGCACGGGGCGCGGTCCACAGCCTGGTCCGAAGGGCCCGCCCCCACTTCAATCCCGGACCGCCTGGAGATCGTCATGGAAGAACTGCGCCACACCAACTTCAAGAAAAACCATATCAAGATCGTCGTCAGCGAAGGCAAGGTCACCCTGGAAGAACTGCACAAGGCGCTCGATATCGCCGTGGCCCAGATGGTGCCCAAGGGCGGCTGCAACTGCGGCCTGACGGGATTCGACCTGACTTTCCTGCGCGGCGACCCGGCGTTCGGCCGCGTGCTGCGCGAGGTGCCGCACATCGAAGGCGCGGTGCTGGAAAATGAATTCCACGGCTAAGCTGAGTTCGCCTGCCCCGCGCCCTGCCTTGGGCGTGGGCGTCAGCTACGAGGGGCGCGATCCGGCGCTGCTCGAAATGATGCTGCCGCACGTGGACGTCATCGAAGTCACGCCGGAAACCATATCGGTGGCCGATGGCGAGCGGATCATGCTCGACAAGGGCATCCTGGCCGAACTGAAAAACATCGACCGCGAAAAAACCATCGTGGTGCATGGCGTCAGCCTGTCCATCGGCTCGCATGACGGCTGGTCGCCGACCTACCTGCATTTGCTCGATGAATTGATGGACCAGGTGCGGGTGCGCTGGCACAGCGAACACCTTGGCTATACCCGCGTCGACGGCGAACACCTCGGCATCATGCTGGCCATGCCGCGCACGGAGCAAGCGGCGGAACTGGTCACGCAGCGCGCCTGGTGCCTGCAGCAGCGCTACGGCCTGCCCTTCCTGCTGGAGAATATCGTGCACGTGGTGCCGGATTGCCCGGCCGACTACACCGATGCCGGCTTCCTGAACTCGGTGGCGCGCGAGAGCGGCTGCGGCCTGATCCTGGACGTGTACAACCTGGAGTGCGATGAGCATAACCACGCGCTCGATATCCAGGCCTTCCTGGCGGAGCTCGATGGCAGCCATGTGAAAGAGCTGCATGTCGCCTGCGGCGTCAAGCACAACGGCCTGATGCTGGACGTGCATTCACGCCTGCCGCGCCCCTGCACCATGGACCTGGCGCAGCAAGTGCTGCGCGACGTGGCCACCGAGGCGGAAGTGATCGTCTACGAATTCATGCCGGAGGCCGTGCCCGGGCTGGGCAACGCGGCTATCGCCAGCACCCTGCAGCAAATGCGTCAACGAGAATGGAGGTAGACATGGACCTGGCCAGCCACCAGCGCATCCTGCTTGGCCTGATGCGCGCGACTTACCAGCCCGGGGCCAGCGATGCGCCCTATTACCATCGCGTCGCCGAATCGCCGGACTTGCAGGAGGCGCGCGGCAATGTCCTGCTGTGGCGGGTCTACGTGCTGGAACGCACTTGCGTGCTGACCGTTGAATTGCTGCGCCAGGCGGACCTGCTGGATGAAGCGCTGCAGCGCTTCATCCAGCAGGACAACATCTCGCCTTTCCGCGAGTACCAGCCGCTGGCCTTCCTCGACTTCCTTGGCGGGCATGAGGATCCGCTGGTGGTTTCGGTGTCCCAGTTCGAACTGGCGCTGATGAAGGTGCGCGATGGCGACCCATGCCGCCACATGGTGGACTGGAGCTACGATCCTGCGCCCATCCTGCAGGCGCTGGCGCAACGGGAACCATTGCCCGACCGGGCCGATCCCGACCTGCACCGGACCGAAATCGGCGGCGACCTGCCTTATTTGTTCGAGATAAAGAGGCTGGCGCGCGATTCGGCGAACGAACGGAGCAGGTTCCACACGGCCCTGACGCGCGGCAGCCTGTACAGGTCGACCGGCGCCACCAGCCAGTAGGCGCGCTCCACGAAGACTTCATCCTGCAGCACCGGCACCAGGCGGCCATCGGTCGCCATGTACGGCGGCGCCATCATCAGGCCCAGGCCGGCGGCGGCGGCTTCGGCCTGCGCCAGCATGCCGGTGCAGCACAGGCGGCGGCGTGGGTTGACATCCAGTTCGTCGAGGAAGTTCAGCTCATTGCTGGCCAGGCGGTCCTGCACGTAATCGACAAAATCGTGTCCTGCCAGGTCGCTGCGCTTCTGGATCGGCGGGTGGCGCGCCAGGTAGTCCGGCGATCCGTACACGTACAGCCGGAAAGACGCCAGGCGCGTCACCATGTAGCGGCCCGTGTTGGGTGCATCGAGCGTGACGCCCAGGTCGGCCTCGCGGCTGGCCAGGTTGGCAAAGCGGGGCTGTACCAGCAAATCGACCGACAGCTCGGGATAGTCCTGCAGGAACTGCGCCAGCAGCGGCGTGATAAAGCGCACGCCCAGCGCTTCCGGCACGCCCAGGCGCACCACGCCGCGGATCGCGACTTCTGTGCCTGACAACTGGCCTTGCGCGGCCAGCACCGCACTCTCCATTGCTTCAGCATGCGGCAGCACGGCATGCCCCATCTCCGTCAGTTCATAGCCTTCCCGCGAGCGGTCGAACAGCGTGGCGCCCAGTTGCTGTTCCAGGCGGTCGATACGGCGCGAGACGGTGGTGTGCTCCACTTCCAGCCGGCGCGATGCGCCGGACAAGGTACCGGAGCGCGCCAGCTCCAGGAAGAAGCGCAGGTCGGTCCATTCGGGCAGTGTTTTCATGCGGCCTATTGTGCATCATTTTCCTGCGCTGTAGTGCAGCTGTGCAAAATTGCACACACAGTGGGCGTGGCCTCCGGTTCCCGCTTTGATGCATTTCTTGCACACTGCACGCTCCTGCAACGCTGCCCACGAGGACCATGTATTCCGAGATCAGCTACACCAGCGACGATGGCCTGCGCCTGTATGCGCGCGACTACCCTGCCGCCAGCGGCCCCGCGCGCCTGCCCGTGATCTGCATCCACGGCCTGACGCGCAATTCGGCCGACTTCGAAGACGTCGCGCCGTGGATCGCGGCGCAGGGGCGGCGCGTAATCGCCGTCGACGTGCGCGGCCGCGGCAATTCCGAATACGATTCCCAGCCCGACCGCTATACGCCCATGGTCTACGCCAACGACGTGGTCAAGCTGGCGAACGACCTGGGCATCGAGCGCGCCGTGTTCATCGGCACCTCGATGGGCGGCTTGATCACCATGACCCTGGCGCTGCGCAAGTCGGCGCTGATTGCCGCCGCTGTGTTGAACGACGTCGGTCCGACGCTGTCCGAACGCGGCCTGTCGCGCATCCGCAGTTACACCGGCAAAGGCGAACAGTTCACGAGCTGGCAACAGGCAGCCGACTACATCAGTGGCATCAATGCAGTCGCCTTCCCCGGCAACACGGCGCAGGAATGGGAGCGCTGGGCGCGCCGCGCTTTCCGCGAAGCGGGCGATGGAACGCTGGCCATGCGCTACGACCCGAACATCGCGGTGCCGATCCGCGCCAACAAGCTGCGCTCCACTTCCATGGCTGCGCACTTTGCCTTCCGCCGGCTGGCCCGTCGCCGCCCGACCATGCTGATCCGGGGCGCGCTGTCGGACCTGATCGAGCCGGCCCAGGCCAATGCCATGCGCATCGCCGCACCGCGCATGCTGTATGCTGAGGTGCCCGACGTCGGCCACGCGCCGATGCTGTCGGAGCCTGCAGCGCAGGAAGCGCTGCGTACTTTCCTCGCCAGTGTGGATTGACTTGATGAACAGACTGATACCACTGTTGTTCGCATTGACGCCAGTGCTCGCGCCGGCGCAGGACCTGAAGGTTGCCCTCATCGCCGGCAAGACCGGCATCCTCGAGCCATACGCGAAAGAGACCGAGACCGGCTTCTTGATGGGTCTTGAATACCTTACCGGCGGCAAAATGGAAATCAACGGCCGCAAGCTCAAAGTCTTCGTCAAGGACGACCAGAGCAAGCCAGACCTGGGCCGCACCCTGCTGGCCGAAGCCTATGGCGACGACAAGGTCGACATCGCGGTCGGCACCAGTTCTTCCGGCTCCGCCATCGCCATGCTGCCCATCGCAGCCGAATACAAGAAGGTCCTGATAGTGGAACCGGCGGTGGCCGACGCGATCACTGGGGCAAAGTGGAACAAGTACATCTTCCGCACCGCCCGCAATTCCATGCAGGATGGGCTGGCCGCCGCTTCCACATTCAAGCAAGGCAGCGTGGCCTTCCTGGCGCAGGACTACGCCTTCGGCAAGGACGCCGTGGCGGCTGCGCGCGAAGCGCTCAGGCTGACCGGTTCCAAAGCCAATATCGTGCACGAGGAGTTCGCGCCGCAGAACGCCACCGACTTCACCGCTTCGGCGCAGCGCCTGTTCGACAAATTAAAGGACGCACCGCAGCCGCGCGTACTGCAGATCATCTGGGCCGGGCCGAACCCGATGAACAAGATCGCCGACATGAAGCCGGAGCGCTACGGCATCACGCTGGCGCCGGGCGGCAATATCCTGCCGGTGCTGAAGACCTGGAAATCGTTCGCCGGCACCGAAGGCACGATCTATTACTACTACGACTTCCCAAAGAACAAGATGAACGACTGGTTCGTGGCCGAGCACCAGAAGCGCTACAAGAAACCGCCGGACATGTTCACCGCAGGCGGCTTTACGGCTGCCAGCGCGGTCTACACTGCCCTTGCCAAGACAGGCGGCGGCGATACTCAGAAAATGATCGCCGCCATGGAGGGCATGGAGTTCGACACGCCGAAGGGCAAAATGAACTTCCGCAAGGACGACCACCAGGCCATGCAACCGATGTACCACTTCCGCATCAAGAAGGACCAGAAGAACGAATGGGACTTGCTGGAACTGGTGCGCGAAATTCCGGCCTCCGAGCTGCCGGTTCCGATCAAGAACAAGCGGCGCTGAACGATGACTCCTTTGCTGTCCACACGCGGCTTGACTATCCGCTTCGACGGCCATACGGCCGTCGACAACGTCAGCGCCGACTTCCATGCGGGCCAGTTGACGGTGATCGTCGGTCCTAACGGCGCCGGCAAGAGCACTTATTTCAACCTGATGTCCGGCCAGTTGCCGGCGACCAGCGGCCAAGTGCTGCTGCGCGGCGAAGACATCACCCGCAGCGGCCCGGCAAGCCGCACCCGCAAAGGCATCGGCCGTGCATTCCAGCTTACCAACCTGTTCCCGCACTTGTCGGTGCACGAGAACGTGCGGCTGGCGGTGCAGGCGCGCGCCAATGCGGGCATGAAGCTGTGGTCGATCTGGTCCAGCCACAAGGAGCTGATCGAACGGGCCGACCACTTCCTGGCCCGCGTGGCGCTGGCGGCACGGCGCGACACGCAGGTGGCAGCCTTGTCCCACGGCGACAAGCGCAAGCTGGAAGTGGCCATCATGCTCGCGCTGGAGCCGGAAGTGATGATGTTCGACGAGCCGACCGCCGGCATGAGCGTGGACGAAGTGCCGGTGGTGCTGGACCTGATCCACCAGGTCAAGGCGGAGCGCAACAAGGCGGTGCTGCTGGTCGAGCACAAGATGGACGTGGTGCGGGCGCTGGCCGACCGCATCATCGTGCTGCACAACGGCGCCCTGGTGGCGGACGGCGAACCGGCGCCCGTCATGTCGTCGGCCATCGTGCAGGAAGCTTACCTGGGGACTGCAAGCCATGACTGACGCCTTGCTCAAACTGTCGGCGGTACACACCCATATCGGCGAGTACCACATCCTGCAAGGTGTCGACCTGGCCGTGCCGCGCGGTGGCCTGACGGTCCTGCTGGGCCGCAACGGCGCCGGCAAGACCACCACGCTGCGCACCATCATGGGCCTGTGGCAGGCCAGCGCCGGCAAGGTTGAATTCAATGGCCGCGACATCAGCAAGCTGCGCACGCCCGATATCGCGCAGGCCGGCATCGCCTATGTGCCGGAATCGATGGCCGTGTTCAGCGCCCTGACCGTACGCGAAAACCTCTACCTGGCGGCGCGCAGCGGGCCGATGGACTCCGCGCGGCTGGAATGGATTTTCTCCTTCTTCCCGGCCCTGCAGAAATTCTGGAACTACCCCGCCGGCAACCTGTCCGGCGGCCAGAAGCAGATGGTGGCGATTGCGCGGGCCATCATCGAACCGCGGGAACTGCTGCTAATCGACGAGCCGACCAAAGGCCTGGCGCCGGCCATCATCCAGAACCTGGCCGATGCGATCCGCCAGCTCAAGGGCCAAACCACGGTGCTGCTGGTCGAGCAGAACTTCAATTTCGTGCGCCAGCTTGGCGACACGGTGGCCGTGATGGACGACGGCCGTATCGTGCACAGCGGCTCCATGGCCGACCTGGCCGCCGACCGCGCCTTGCAGGAACGCCTGCTCGGCCTGGCCCTCGATTCACACCAATAAGGAGCCGCAAGAGATGCCATCCGTCCCACGCGACTACATTCCAATGCTGCTGGTGCCGGCCCTGATGCTGGCCATGCTGCCGCTGGTGGGCAGCATGCCGACCTGGGTGACGCTGACCGTGGCAGGGCTGGCGATGGGGATGATGATCTTCATCATGTCCAGCGGCCTGACCCTGGTGTTCGGCCTGATGGACGTGCTGAATTTCGGCCACGGCGCCTTTGTTTCCGTCGGCGCCTTCGCCGGCACCCTGGTGCTGGTGCCGATGCAGGGCTGGATGGAGGCCGACTCGCTCGGCATGAACCTGGCGGCGCTCGGGCTGGCGATTGCGATGGCGATGGCCGTTACGGCAGTCCTGGGCCTGGCCTTCGAACGCTTCATCATCATGCCGGTCTACGGCCAGCACCTGAAGCAGATTCTAATCACGATGGGCGGCATGATCGTGGTCGAGCAGTTGATCCACGTGATCTGGGGCGCGGATCATAAGCCGATGCCGCTGCCCACTGCCTTGCGCGGCGCCATTGTGCTGGGCGACGCGGCCATCGAGAAATACCGCCTGCTGGCCGTCGCGGTCGGGGTGCTGGTGTTCATCGCGCTCACGCTGGTGCTGAACCGCACCAAGCTTGGCTTGCTGATTCGCGCCGGGGTCGAAAATGGCGAGATGGTAGAAGCGCTTGGCTACCGCATCCGCCGTCTGTTCGTGGCCGTGTTTGCGGCCGGCTCCGCGCTGGCGGGCCTGGGCGGCGTGATGTGGGGCCTGTACAAGGAAACGCTGACCGCCTCCATGGGCGGCGAAGTGATGGTCATGGTCTTCATCACGATCATCATTGGCGGCCTCGGCTCGGTGGGCGGCTGCTTCATCGGTGCGCTGCTGATGGCGCTGACGGCCAACTACGCCGGCTTCCTGGCGCCCAAGCTGGCGCTCGTGTCCCACATCGTGCTGATGATCGCCATCCTGCTGTGGCGCCCGGCCGGCCTGTCGAGGAAATGAAATGCTGAACCCCCTTCTTTCCGGCGACCTGCCGCGCAGCCGCGCCCTGTCTGTCATGCTGCTCATGGTCGTGCTGGGCCTGGCCTTCGCGCCCTTCATCACTACCGGCGCGCGGCCGCTGAATACTGCCGCCACCATCTGCATCTACATCGTGCTGGTCGCTTCTTACGACCTGCTGATCGGCTACACGGGAATCGTGTCCTTCGCCCACACCATGTTCTTCGGCATTGGCGCCTACGGCGTCGGGCTAGCATTTGACAGCCCCACGCCGGCCTGGGGGCCGATGGCAATGGGCCTGGCCGCTGCACTGGCGTTGACGCTGGTGCTGGCCTTCATCATTGGCCTGTTTGCGCTGCGCGTCCGGGCCATTTTCTACGCCATGATCACGCTGGCGGTGGCATCCTCGTTTGCGGTGCTGGCATCGCAGATGTCGGAGTGGACCGGCGGCGAAGATGGCAAGACCTTCGACGTGCCGGACCTGCTGTCGCCAGCCAACGAGTTCGGCGAATTCATGGGCCGCATCCTGGACGGCAAGGTGCTGACCTACTACATTGTGTTCTTCTGCGCCGTGCTGATCTTCCTGGCCCTGCTGCGCGTGGTGAACTCCCCGTTCGGCCGCGTGCTGCAGGCGATCCGCGAAAACGAGTTCCGCGCCGAGGCCCTGGGCTACCGCACCGTGGTGTACCGCATCGCCGCCAATTGCATCGGCGCTGTGGCCGCCGCGCTGGCCGGCGCGCTGATGGCGCTGTGGCTACGCTACGTCGGCCCCAAGACCACGCTGGGCTTTGAAGTGATGACCGACATCCTGCTGATCGTGGTCATCGGCGGCATGGGCACCATGTATGGATCGGTGATCGGCGCGGCCCTGTTCATCCTGGCCAACAATTACCTGAAGGCGCTGATGGCCAAAGCAGCGGGCGCGGTAGCCGGCGTGCCAGTGCTGGAAGCTGCCCTGCACCCGGACCGCTGGCTGCTATGGCTCGGCATCCTGTTCATCCTTGCCATTTACTTCTTCCCTAGCGGGATCGTCGGAAAATTCAGGCAGCAGGCAACCCGGCCAGGTATTTAGTCAGCAAGGCATCGGCCTTGCCACTGCTGCGCAATTCATGCACGGCGCGCCGCAACTCCGTCGCCAGCCCCTCATCGAAATGATGGCGGCTCAGGTGCAGGTGGATTTCACGCGTCTGCACGGCCATAGTTCCACCCAGCCGCGCACGCGGCACGCCCAACAAACGCATCGAGTGGAATATCGCCAGCCGCGTGCCGATCGACGCATCGAGCCGCCCCTCGAGCAGCATGCGGATGCCCTGCAACTGGTCGGTAATTTCGTGCTTGCGGTAGTCGCGGTCGTCGAGGAAGGCGGCACCGTAATCCGAGCCGCGCAGCATGCCGACGGTACGGCCCCGCAAGTCCTGCAGGCCATCGAGCTTGATACCAGGGCGGCCGATGGCGATGACTTCCGTCGTCCACAACATGCCCATCGGTTCGGCAATCTCCGCAATCGCGGAGTTGGACGTGGAGATCATTACGTCCGCTTCGCCCGAGCGCAGCATGGCGATGGCGCGCGCGTAAGGTGCAACAGTGATCTCGATCTGGTGCTGCGACTCGCGGCCGATCAGTTCAATCGCTTCGACGAAAAGACCGGTCTTGCGGCCATTTGCGTCCAGCGTGGCAAAGGGAGGGATGGCCAGAGCCACGGCACGCAATGGACGCGGCTTAGCCGCGGCCAGCGCCGGCCAGCACGCCGGGGCCATCGCGGCCAGGGCGGCCGCACCGGGCCAGCGGACCATGCAGCCCAGCCAGTGCCGGCGCTGCCCCGCGTTCATCGCTCAGGCCCCGGCAGCGGCGCTAGGGCGCTCGACGATGCGGTCGCGCCAGGCCTGCAGGTGCAACAGCCCATGGTCGGACGGACGGAATTTCATCAGCCCGCGCGCAAACTCGATTGCGCAAAAACCGGTGATATCGGCAATCGTGAAGCGCTGCCCCGCCACGAAGGGCTGTCCTGCCAGCAGCCTATCCATCCATTTTGCATTCTCGCGGAACTTCTCGCCCTGCGAAGCGCCGAAATCGGGGAACTGCGGATTCTCGATCGGTGCGAAGCCGGGATGGGAATGGCGGATGCTGTTGGCTGCGATGGCGAACAGGTACAGCTCCATGCGGCGGTCGGCCATTTCGATGAAAGCGCGCTCCTCGGCACCCTCGCCCATCAGGTTCGGCGCCGGATGCAGGCCCTCCAGGTAGGTGCAGATGGCGCGCGTTTCGCACAGGATGCGGCCATCGTCCAGTTCCAGCGCCGGCACGCGGCCGAATGGATTCACCGCCAAGTAGGTTTCGCTGCGATGTTCGCCCTTGCCCAGGTCGACCATCTGCAAGTCCAGCTGGATGCCCTTCTCCGCCATGAACATGGCGACGCGGCGCGGGTTGGGGGCGCGGGGGGCGGTGTACAGCTTCATTGAGTCTCCTTGTCAGTGATCAGCGCGACTGGCCAGTTTCCAGCATTTTGCGCGCCTCGGCAGCGAATTGTTCGGTTTTTTCCGCGCTGTCGGCGCGCTCCAGCACGGCGCTTGGCGGCTGCTCGATGCCGCGCTGCACGGCCGGGCGGGCGCGGATCTGCCGTATCCAGCGCTGCAGGTGCGGCAGGCCTTCGGTCTCCACGCCCGACCAGCGGTGCGTGCGCACCCAGGCCCAGTTGGCGATGTCGGCGATCGAGTAGTCGCCGGCCAGGAACTCGTGGCCGGCCAGGTGCGTGTCGAGCACCTTGAACAGGCGCCGGCACTCGCCCTGGTAGCGGTCGATGGCGGGCTGGATCTTCTCCGGGAAATAGCGGTAGAAGACGTTGGCCTGGCCCATCATGGGGCCGATGCCGCCCATCTGGAACATCAGCCATTGCATGACCAGCGAGCGGCCCTTGGCATCGTGCGGCATCAGGCGGCCGGTCTGCTCGGCCAGGTAGAGCAGGATGGCGCCCGACTCGAACACGGCGAAGTCGCCGTTGGCGCGGTCGACGATGGCCGGAATGCGCCCGTTCGGGTTGATCGCGGTAAACCATGGCTCCTTCTGCTCCGCCTTGCCCAGGTCCAGCACGTGCAGCCGGTAAGGCAGCGCC
>DASWTB010000208.1:0-1690 GCA_036402315.1 Pseudoduganella sp.
GACTCGATGGCGCGGTGCGCCTTCAGCATGATGGTGCCGCCAGGGGTTTCGTAGCAGCCGCGCGACTTCATGCCGACGTAGCGGTTTTCCACCAGGTCCAGGCGGCCGATGCCGTGCTTGCCGCCCAGGCGGTTCAGTTCAGCCAGGACAGTGGCAGGGGACATGCGGCTGCCGTTCAGGGCCACGATGTCGCCCTTTTCGAATTCGATGTCCAGGTATTCCGGCTGGTCCGGTGCAGCTTCCGGGCTGACGGTCCAGCGCCACATCGATTCTTCGGCTTCGGCGCTCGGGTTTTCCAGGTGGCGGCCTTCGAAGGAGATGTGCAGCAGGTTGGCGTCCATCGAGTACGGCGCGCCGCCGTTCTTGTGCTTCATGTCGATTTCGATGCCGGCGTCTTCCGCATACTTCAGCAGCTTTTCGCGCGACAGCAGGTCCCATTCGCGCCATGGAGCGATCACGCGCACGCCTGGCTTCAGTGCATAGGCGCCCAGTTCGAAGCGAACCTGGTCGTTGCCCTTGCCGGTGGCGCCGTGCGAGATGGCGTCGGCGCCGGTCTGGTTGGCGATTTCGATCAGGCGCTTGGCGATCAGCGGACGTGCGATCGAGGTGCCCAGCAGGTACTCGCCTTCGTACACGGTGTTGGCGCGGAACATCGGGAACACGAAGTCGCGCACGAACTCTTCGCGCACGTCGTCGATGAAGATGTTTTCAGGCTTGATGCCGAACTTCAGCGCCTTGGCGCGTGCCGGCTCCAGTTCTTCACCCTGGCCCAGGTCGGCGGTGAAGGTCACGATCTCGCACTTGTAGTTATCCTGCAGCCATTTCAGGATCACGGAGGTGTCCAGGCCGCCGGAGTAGGCGAGGACTACTTTTTTTACGTCGCTCATGGTTTTCTCAGTCAGTTGGGTGTTCGGTGTTGATTTTTCCGAGCAACAGGTACTCGATCAGGGCCTTCTGTACATGCAGGCGGTTTTCGGCCTCGTCCCATACCACGGATTGCGGACCGTCGATGACGTCGGCGGAGACTTCCTCGCCGCGGTGGGCCGGCAGGCAGTGCATGAACAGGGCGTCCGGCTTGGCGCGGGCCATCTTGGCCGAATCGACGATCCAGCCGTCGAAGGCCTTCAGGCGGGCGGCGTTTTCTTCTTCGTAGCCCATCGAGGTCCACACGTCGGTGTTGACCAGGTCCGCGCCTTCGCAGGCGTCCGAAGGATTGGCGAAGAAGGTGTAGCGGTCGGTCGATACCAGCGACATGTCCATGTCGTAGCCGTGCGGCGTCGAGACATTGACGTGGAAGCCGAAGACTTCGGCCGCCTGCAGCCAGGAGTACAGCATGTTATTGGCGTCGCCCACCCAGGCCACGACCTTGCCCTTGATCGAGCCGCGATGCTCGATATAGGTGAAGATGTCGGCAAATACCTGGCACGGATGGTGTTCGTTGGTCAGGCCGTTAATCACCGGCACGCGCGAATGCGCGGCGAAACGCTCGATGATGTCCTGGCCGAAGGTGCGCACCATGATGATGTCGCACATGCGGGACATGACCTGGCCCGCGTCTTCCACCGGCTCGCCGCGGCCCAGCTGGGAATCGCGGGTGTTCAGGTAGATCGCAGCGCCGCCCAGTTGATGCATGCCGGCCTCGAAGGACAGGCGGGTACGGGTTGAATTCTTGTCGAACACCATGACCAGG
>DASWTB010000209.1:0-4590 GCA_036402315.1 Pseudoduganella sp.
GGCGCGCGCCAGGGGGCGTACGCGGCGCTCGATCAGGCCCAGATAGCCGTCTTCGATGCCAAGCACCTCGGCGCCTCCGAGCGCCAGGGTCAGGCCACGGATCACGGCGTTCAGGCCCGGCGCATCGCCGCCGCCCGTGAGAACTCCTATACGCTTCATGTGAACCACTGCAGGCCGGTGCTAGCGCGACAGAAGAACAGGCAGGGTCGCCGTCGCCAGGATGGTGCGGGTGGCGCCACCCAGCATGATCTGGTGCAGTCGGGAGTGTCCGTAGGCGCCCATCACGATCAGGTCGGCGTGCATACGCTCGGCCGCGGCAATCAGTGCCTCGCCGACGTCGCCATCGCTGGCGATCACCTGCGTTTCCACCGGACTGCCGTGGCGCGCCAGGTGCAGTGCGATATCCGCGCCAGGCTCTTCTCCATGTTCATCCGCGCCAATGACGGGGTCGACCATGGTCACCACCACCCGCGCGGCTTGGACCAGCAGGGGCAGGGCCTGCTTGATCGCACGGGCGGCATGCAGGCTGCCGTCCCAGCCCACCAGGACGGTTTTACCGATGGTCGGGAAGTGGCCAGCGAAGGGAACCACCAGGACCGGGCTGCTCCCGTTCAGGATCACATATTCGGGCAAGTCCTGCTGCGTGGCACCGGTAGCCGGATCGTCCCGATCCGCCTGTCCCAGGACGACCAGGTCGGCGTAGCGTGATTGCAGCACGAGCCCACCGTAAGGGTCGTCGTTGACTAAGCGCTCCTCAAACGACGCCATACCATGCGCCCTGGCCAGTTTTGCGTGCTCCACCAATATTTGCCTGGCGCGTGCGGTGGCCAGTTCCGCCAGATCGCTGCGCATGACGTGCTGCGGTAGCGCTTCATGGCCACTGTAGACGTAGCGCGAGATGCCGGTCATGGCGGAGCATACGAGGTGCGCCTGTTGCTGCTCGGCGATCAGGGCAGCGAGATGCAGGCGTGCCGCGGTGTTGCGGGAGGCGTCGGCATGCAGAATGATGGTTTTATACATGGCATCCTCCAGTTCGGGCGAGAGGTCGACAGGGAACGATCCGGCACTGCATCAGCGCTTGCCGGACGGTTCCAGTCTGCTCTGCGCGCACTGGCCGATCCATGACATGGATCAAGCCCGGTCCACTACGTGGACGGCGCGGTAGGTCAGCCAGCCTGCCACAGCCAGGCCTATGGTGGGCAGTACCGGTACATTGCCGAGGGCAGGACCGATACCGTGTTGCAGGATCAGGGCCGACGCAATATACAGGCCGAGACTGATAAGTGCGTAAGCCACGCGCTGGCTCGACCGGCGCAGCTCGCCATGGATTTCGTCCAGGCCGGCATGGTGAAACGTGACGCTCAAGCCGTCGCTGCGCAAGCGGTGCGCGAGCCGGTTCACGGTGGCGGGCAGTTCCTGCACCGCCGTCAATGCTTCACTCTTGAGGCGGGCAGTCAATTCCCCGAAGGCGGGAACGGCGGCCTCGCGCAGTACCCGTCCCGCCTTGGCACACAATCCTTCCACGAGGTTAAATTCCGGATCAAGCAGGCGCACCGCGCTTTCCATCAGGAAGACCGCGCGCAGCAGTACCAGCAGGTGATGCGGCAAATGAAGGTGCCCGCCCTGGCCCATGCGTGCGATGCGCAGGAAGGCCTGCCCGAATGACCATTCGGACAGGGGCAGGCGAGCATAGTCCTGGACCAGCTCTTCCAGCTGGCGCCGGTAGCGGAGGCGGTCAAGCCGCCCGTGCAGGATGCCCAGGTCGAGGCAGGCATCGAGCAGCCACGCGCCGTCCTGATGCTGGAGCGCCTGCATGAAGGCGGCCAGGTTGGCGCGGGTCGGGCCATCGAGTGTGCCGACCAGGCCGAAATCGTGCAGGCACAGGCGTCCGTCCTCCAGCACAAAGACATTGCCGGGGTGGGGATCACCGTGAAACATGCCGGCGGAAAAGATCTGCAGAAGGTAAGCGTCCACCAGGTTTTGCGCCAGGCGCTTGCCGTCGGCGCGCGAGGCTGGATCATCGAGCCGGCGGCCGATGCTCATCTCCTGCACCAGGATCCAATCCGAACTGAAGCCCGGGACAGCAGCGGGGACATGGATGGTGGCCGAGCCCCGGAACAGCGCCGCAAAGCGCAGGATGTTGGCTGTCTCCTGCCGGAACGCGATTTCGCGGTGCAGGTTGCGCGACAGTTCGTCGATCAGCTCATGCGACAGCAGGCGCCGGAAGCGCGGCAGCACAAACAGCAGGCTGCTGACGAACCAATGCAGGATGCGCACATCGAGCTCGATCTGGCGGCGGATGCCGGGACGCCGAACCTTGATGATCACGCGCCGCCCGTCGTGCAAGACCGCCCGGTGCACCTGCGCGATCGATCCGGCGGCCATGGGCGCCGGGTCGACTTCAGCAAAGGCGCCGGACAGCGGACCGCCCAGCGAACGCGCGATCTCGCTCAGCGCCAGTTCGCTGGGGAAGGGCGCGACGTGGTCTTGCAGCTTGCACAGTGCCTGAATGAAGTCGTCGCTCAGCAATTCGCTGTGCAGGCTGAAACCCTGTCCCAGTTTGACGAAAGTCGTGCCGAGATGTTCGAACGTGGCAGCAAGCCGCGTTCCGGGCGACACGGCTGGCCGCAGCAAGCGCAAGCGTACACAGCCTAGCCAAAGCACGTAGCCCCAGAGTGTGGCGTTGACTTGCCATAGACGCTTCAGGACGGGCATGTACGCGGCTCCTCGTGATGGCTGGTGTTCAGCCCATGCGCCAGAACGAGCACGCTCAATAGCGCCGCAAAGAAGCACCAGACCGATACCAGCCAGTAAACGAATGCCCACCAGGTGAGCAGAATACGCAGAAAGTAGTATGCCGCCAGCGCAGTTCCCGCCAGCGCCAGGCAGGCCACTACCGTTGCCGTGCTCAGGCTGGCGCCAGCGGAAAAACACATGGTAGCGTCCGACGGGGGCAGGGCGCCGTGGCCGGTAAGGGCGGCAGGGGCAGTGCGATCATGCGGAACCTCCGGGGCAAGCGCGGTGATTTCAGATTAGGTGCGGCCAGGCAGTATTACCATGTACAGAATTGATCCATATCAAGTCTCGTCCACAGGAGGACGCAGGTGCCTGGCGGCAGGTGGCGTTGACCGGCCGGGTTCCCTGCCTTTTGACCTAGGTCATGTCGCGCGGCTCGCCGCCTCAATAAGATCGATTCAGGCATCCGGGCGGATGCCGCCAACTTATCAGGAAAGTGAGGACTATCATGGCTAACCACCTGACCCGTTTCGATCCGTTCGGCGACCTTGCTCGCCTCGATCCTTTGCACAACCTGGAGGAGTGGATGCGCGACTTCAGCCTGCGGCCAGCCCTGCGCGACTGGAATGTGGAGCCGCGCATCAAGATGGATGTGGCCGAGGGCGACACGG
Organism: Pseudoduganella sp.; assembly: GCA_036402315.1. Classification (GTDB taxonomy): domain Bacteria; phylum Pseudomonadota; class Gammaproteobacteria; order Burkholderiales; family Burkholderiaceae_D; genus Rugamonas. Next base: position 3,408 of record DASWTB010000209.1, read on the forward strand.
CGTATACCGTGAAGGCTGAAATCCCCGGCGTCAAGAAGGAAGATATCCATGTCGATGTCGAAGGCAACGGGGTGACCATCTCGGCCGAGCTGAAGCGCGAGAGCGAGCAGAAGGAAGGCAAAACATTGCGCAGCGAACGCTATTACGGCCAGCAGACCCGCAGCTTTACGCTGTCGAGCGACATTGACGATGCCAAGGTGGAAGCCAAATACGCCGATGGGGTGCTGGTGCTGACCCTGCCAAAGAAACCCGGCAAGGCCTCGAAGCACGTGGCGATCAATTGAGGCCGAGGCGCACGGGGCGGCGCCGTGCGGCCTCCTGGGCCGTAAGGGCCGGCGCTGCCGCTGGCGAGCCGGGCCAGCACCCGGCTGGCTGCCAGCGGCGCCCAGGACCCGGGCCGCGGGTCCTGGCCATAGCCCGGCGCGCTGCGTTGCCCCGGCTGGGGCCGCAGGCGGCGCTTCATCAGTGCGCCATCAGGACGGGCAGGGTCATGGTTTCAAGTACGGTGCGGGTGGCGCCGCCAACCACCAATTCGCGCAGACGGCTGTGGCCATAGGCTCCCATCACCAGCAGGTCGGCGCCGAGGCCGGCGGCCAGGGTCAGGATGGCGTTGCCAATGTCCACCGCGTCCGGCTGGCGCAGCACTTCCACCTTGACCCCGTGGCGCGCCAGGTACAGCGCGATGTCGGCGCCGGGCTCTTCGCCATGGGCATCGTAGCCAGGTTCGGCGCCAAACACGGCCAGGGTGACCTTGCTGCTGCGCTTGAGCAAAGGAATCGCGGCAGCCGCGGCATGCGCTGCCTCCAGGCTGCCGTCCCATGCCAGCAGTGGCCGTTCGCCAAGGGTCGGGAAGTTGCCCGTATACGGCACCACCAGCACCGGTTTGCCCGCGTGCAGGATGACGTGCTCGGGCAGGTCGCGCAGCAGCGCGCCTTCGGCGCCGGCCGGCATGGCCTGCCCGATCACCAGCAAGTCGGCGTAGCGGGCCTGCATGCAGAGCGCAGCATACTCGTTGTCGCGGCTGTTGCGCCGCTCCACCGAACTCAAGCCCATGTTGGCCGTGATGGCGTCGAAACGATCAAGCGCTTCGTTGGCACGCTTGCCGGCGATCTCGAGGTAGTCGGCAATAATGGCGCCGCTGGCATCGAACGGGTCGCCGGCATACATGAAGCGCGGTACGCCG
>DASWTB010000210.1:0-9114 GCA_036402315.1 Pseudoduganella sp.
TTGCTTTCACGCGCAAGCCATCCTGATCGAGTGCGGTCAAAAACTTGCGCCCGAGCGAAATCAACTCTTCGGGCAAGTCCATTCCTACCAGAACGTCTGAATCCATGGCAAAACTCCTCTTGGCTGTTGGACGCACGCCGCGAACATCGTCCGAGCCATCCTCAAGTTCACTTTGACAACGTAACGACTCGATTCGTTCCACCGTCTCACTGTATTCCAATTCGCTTCGAATGCCTGGTTCTCCTGGAATGCAACCTCGGCTTCGGACTTTAGTCCTGCAAGGACAATTAATTGCGCGAGATCGTGTGTGTGGCAGGCAGCGGCGAAAGCCTTGTGCGGGAAGCTGAAACGCTTGAGGCGGCCAGCTATTACTGCCTTGAGCGCGCACTCAACCGAGTAGCCCATGAGGTAATAGCTTCCTGCGTAATGGCCTTCTGTAAGCAGGCATTGCGCCTCCACGGCGCGCATGTTTGACAGTGATTGAAATTCGCGGCGATCCATCAATCCATCGTAATCGTCGAAAGTGCCGGCGATTTGAGTTAGATCAGTCACGGTACAAATTCGCGGGGCGAGTTATGATGGTGGGATGAATACGGAATTGCTACCAGTTGAAGAGGCCGAACCGCTCTATGTGGTCCACGAGTCGCCCGTGCATGGGCGCGGTGTTTTCGCGCGCCGGATGATTCCGGCCGGCACCCGCATCATTGAATACACCGGGGAGATCGTCGACTGGGACGAGTGCTGCCGCCGCACCGAGGAAAAAGGCGGCCCGATCGGCCATACATTTTTCTTCAGCCTGAACAACGGCATGCTGATCGATGGCGGTTCGGGCGGCAACGAGGCGCGCTACATCAACCACTCCTGCGAGCCCAATTGCGAGGCCGAGGAAGACGAGGACGACCGCGTCTACATCTGCTCCCTGCGCGACATCGAAGAAGGCGAAGAGCTGAACTACAACTACGGCCTGATTTACGAGGCCCGCCACACCGCCAAGGTAAAAAAGGAATTCGCCTGCTACTGCGGCGCCCCTTCTTGCAGCGGCGTCATGCTGGCACCGAAGAAGCGATGGCGCCGCTGATTTTTTTCCAAAGCGAGCGCACTTGTGCCAAGATTAAATCCTTGCGTTGCGCGAGGAGCACTCGGTGGGCAAAAGCATCCGGCCTTGGGGCGACTGGCTCGCCACTGGCAAGTTACCGGTCGTCGCAGCTATGGTGCTGTGTGCCGGCACTGCCATTACGGGTCTGCTCGCAACTTACCTGTATTACGATGAGCAAGGGCAGCGACGACGTGACCTGGCGTATGATGCTGCGCGCATGGTTGCACAAACGGAAAGGCGCCTGGACGCGCATTTCGAGTCACTACAAAGCTTAAAGGCCCTGTTCGCCACCAGCGATCATGTCGATCGGCGCCAATTCCACCGCTTCCTCGAACAGTTGGATCTGCGCCGCAGCCATCCTGGATTCCAGGCCATCCAATTTGTTCGGTATGTACCCGATCCGGAACTGGCGCGCTATGAGGCGGCGATGAGGCAAGGCCTGGGTGGCCAGGCACCGGCCGTAGCAGACTTTCATATCAAACCGCGCGTGCAACACCCCGACCACTATGTGATCGAGTACACCGAACCCTTGGCGGGCAATCAAGCCGCCCTTGGTTATGACATTGCATCCAAGCCTCCACAGCGTGCCGCCATCGAACGCGGCCGCGATACCGGTCGGCCAGTTGCCAGCCCACGTATTCCCCTGGTGCAGGATCCTCATGGGCCGCCCGCTTTCGTTGCCAGTTGGCCGATCTACCGCAGTGGACTGCCGCTGCACACCGTGGCGCAGCGCCGTGCCGCCTTTTACGGTTTTACCTCTGTGGTGTACCGCGTCAATGACTTGATGCAGGAAATCCTTGACCGTCAGCTGCTTACTCAGATGCGGGTAAAAGTCTTCGACACCGGCGACGCGGATGACCATACCGTGCCTCGCCGCTACTCACTGTTGTTCGACAGCAAGCAAGCCGATGGCATCGCCTTACCAGGAGACGAACTGGCAGCGCTGAGCGCTAGCCATGCGCTCGCGGTCGGGCAGCGGCGCTGGGAGATGCAGTTTGTGGCCCTGGAAGGTACGCGTTATGACCCTTCGCAGCGCACAGCCGCGATGGTCGCGCTGGCCGGTGCCGTGATCAGCGCATTGATTGCCAGCTTGCTGATGGCGCTTGCGCGCCATCAGCTGTTGGCACGCCGCCTAAGCGCCGCCCTGGATCGACTGCAGGCCATCACCGACAACGCCACGGTGGGCATCGAGTTGATACGCCAACGCCGCATCCGGCGCTGCAACCAGGGCATCGCCGAAACACTTGGCTATAGTCGACGCGAGCTGGCGGGGGCCGCCACGCGCATCAAATACGACTCCGATGCAGCCGATGCGGACATGGCCGATGTCGCAGAAGCCGCATTGCGCATCCGCCGCAGCTGGATCGGGGAAGTCGAATGGGTGCGTAAGGATGGCCGGCGCATCTGGTGCCGCCTGCATGGCAAGAGCGTAGTGCCTGGCGAGCCGGAGCAAGGCGCGATCTGGGTTTCCTATGACATCACGGCACAGAAGCAATCCGACGCTGCCCTGCGCCAGGCAAACCAAGAACTGGCGCGCAGCCTGCAGCAGCTTGAGCGCGCCCAGCGCCACTTTACGCACCTGATCGAGTTTTCCCGTTGTATGCAAGCCTGTCCGACTCTGGAAGAAGCTTTCCGCTGCGTCTGTGGTTACGCTCCGCAGTTGTTCCCGCTCAGCGCTGGCGCCGTGTACCTGCTGGAGGATGACCGGCAAAATCTGTCGCGCCAGACGCATTGGGGCACTCCGGCGGCGGCGCCCCTGCGCTTGCCGGTAGGCTTGGCACAGTCCACGCCCGGCCAGCAAATTCCGGTCAGCATCTGCCTGCCTTTGCTGGCGCAAGCCACTCCGTTCGGCCTGCTCTATCTGGAACAGCAGCCAGCGGACGACGCGCACGGTGGCGACGCCGCGCAGCGCCTGCGCCTGGCGCATGCCTGGGCGGAAAATATCGCCCTGTGCTTGGCCAACCTGCGCTTGCGCGACACTTTGCGCCTGCAATCCCAGCGCGACCCTTTGACCGGACTATTCAACCGGCGCCAAATGGACACTGCGCTCAGCCGCGAACTGGCGCATGCCGCGCAATGCGGAACCTTGGTGGCAGTGGCCATCGTCGATGTCGACCACTTCAAGCGCATTAACGACAAGTACGGCCATGACGCGGGCGATACCGTCTTGCAGGCGGTGGCGCATATCGTGGCGCAGCAGGCGCACAGCGGCGGCATCGCGTGCCGCTTTGGCGGCGAGGAATTTGTCCTGATCCTGCCCGGCAGCACAGAGCAGACTGCGCTGGAGCGCACCGAGCATTTACTTCGCACGCTCGCTGCGCGGAACTGCCAGCACGGCACAGTGACCGCCTCGTGCGGGCTGGCCCTGTATCCCCTGCACGGCAGCGACGCAGCAGGCGTACTGCAGGCGGCCGACTGTGCGTTGTACCGAGCCAAGCAAAACGGCCGCAACCGGGTCGTCCTGGCGTCGCCCGCAGGACATACTGCCGCGTGAGAATTTGTTTCCAAAATGCCACTGCTTGCAAGCAGCCAGTCCCACAACTGTGCAAAGATGAGGCTAAACAGAAGGAGTTCCTGCGGTGAAAATGCCTGTCTCGCGCCTAGGCGCCCTGTTCTCGCGGGGCCAGTTGCCCTTGCTGGCCGCGCTGACGTTCTGCCTCGGCATTGCCGTGACGGCCATGCTGGTGGTGTACTTGAACGACAAGGAGGAGGAACGGCTGCGCCGTGAGTTCAGCAACGATACAGCGCGCATCGTGTCGCAAACAGAAACTCGCCTGTACGTCCATTTTGAGACCCTGCTCAGCCTAAAGGGACTTTTCGCCGCCAACGAGAATGTCAACCGCAGCCAGTTCAAGCGCTTCCTCGATCAGTTAGACCTGCGCAACAGCCGCCCGGGATTCCAGGCCATATCCTTCCTGCGCTATGTGCCGGAGACCGAACTGGCCAACTATGTGGAAGCGATACGGCTGGGTCGTGGCGCCTATGCGCCAGGCAATCCAAACTTCCAGGTCAAGCCGGCCACGCATCACGCCGACCACTACATCATCGAGTATGCCGAGCCGGAGCAGGGCAACGAGGCAGCCTTCGGTCTGGACTTGGCAGGCCTGCCCAATCACAGGGAACATGTTGAACTTAGCCGCGACAGCGGAAAATTGGTGGCGACCGAGCCGGTGACGCTGGTGCAGGATCCACAGGGCGAGCCAGCTTTTATCGCACGCGTGCCGATCTATCGCGGCGGCCTGCCACTGGAAACTGTGGCGCAGCGGCGCGCCGCGTTCTACGGCCTGGTAGCGAGCGTGTACCGTGCCAAGGACCTGATGAAGGAAGTCATCGACCGTCACCTGGTGCCGCATGTCCGGGTGCAGATCTTTGACACTGGCAAAGCGCTCGACATGGCGACATCGCGTCCTTATACGCTGCTGTTCGACAGCAAAGATGCGTTCGGCATCGACATCCCGCCACGCGAAGTGGCTGGCCTGCGCAGCAAGAAGATCATGACTGTCGGAGAGCGGCGCTGGGAAATCCAGTTCACCGCCTTAAACGGCGTGCGCTACGGTGCAAAGTATGGCGCACTGGCAGCGGTAGCACTGTGCGGCGCGATCATCAGCTTCCTGATTGCCGGCCTGCTGCTGGCGCTCGGGCGACACCGCTTCCTATCGGCGCGCCTGAGCACTGCGCTGAATGAACAGCGCGCCCTGGTCGACAACGCCACGGTCGGCATCGAGTTCGTGCGCGAGCGCCATATCCAGAGTTGCAACCAGGCTGTGGCCGACATGACCGGCTATAGCGTTGGCGAGCTGCTCGGCGCTTCCACCCGCATCAAGTATCCGACCGAAGCCGCCTTTGCGGCGGTCGGCGACGCCGTGTTTGCCGCCCTGAGTGCCGGCCGTAGCTGGACCGGCGATGTCGAGTGGGTACGCAAGGACGGCCAGCGCATCTGGGCCCGCCTGAGCGGCCGCTGCGTCGTGCCATGCAAACCGGAACAGGGATCGATCTGGGTGTCATATGACATCACAGCGCAAAAACGAACCGATGCGGCCCTGCTGGAAGCCAATGAGGGACTGGCGCGCAGCCTGGCCCAGGTCGAGCGCACGCACCGCGATTTCACCTACCTGAGCGAATGCTCCGGTTACCTGCAAGCCTGCCCGACGCTGGAAGACGCATTCGAGTGTATCTGTGGTTATGCTGGCAAGCTGTTCCCCGGCAGCGTCGGAGCACTGTACCTGATGGATCAAGACAAGCACAATCTGGTGCGCCAGGCGTGCTGGGGCTATTCGGCTCTGGCACAGGCGAGCTTCGAAGCCAACGAGTGCTGGGCCCTGCGCCGCGGCCAGTTCAACCGTTTCGAGGCGGGCTACCAGACCCTGTGCTGTCCGCACCTCGGCCCGTTTGACGGCCAAGTTCCGCATTCCGCCATCTGCCTGCCGCTGGTGGCGCAAGCCCATACTTTCGGCCTGTTATACCTGGAACACCAGTACGCCGACCACGACTGTGACGCGGACCAGCGCTTCCGCCTGGCCCAAGCTTGGGCGGAGGACATCGGACTCGCGCTGGCCAACCTGAAGCTGCGCGACAAACTGCACCAGCAGTCGATCCGCGATCCACTCACAGGGCTGTTCAACCGGCGCCATATGAACGATGTGGTGCAACGCGAGTTTGCGCGCGCCGGGCGAAACGGCAAAATGGTGGGGGTTGCGATCGTGGATGTTGACCACTTCAAGCGCATCAACGACAACCACGGCCATGACGAGGGCGACGTGGTATTAAAGGCGGTGGCCCAGACCGTGGCCGGGCATGTGCGCGAGGGCGACATCGCCTGCCGCTTCGGCGGCGAGGAATTCGTGGTGATCATGCCCGACATTTCGCTGGAAACTGCGATCGAACGTGCCGAGCAAATCCGCGCCGCCATCAGTGCACGCGGCTACCGTCACGGCACGGTCACCGCGTCACTCGGCCTGGCACTATTCCCGCTTCACGGCAACGATGAGTCCAGCGTCTTGCTCGCGGCCGACAGCGCCCTGTATCAGGCCAAGGAGAACGGCCGCAATCGCGTGATAGCGGCAGCCCGCCTGGCCAGCGTTGCGGCCTGAAGCTTGCGGCCCGGCAAGCGCTGACAGCCCCAGAACGGCGCCGCCAGCATCGGGCAAGCAAGGAATTAAAGCTGGCCCAGCATGGTCTCGGCGTTCGACACTTCGAACTTGCCGCCTTGCTCGACGTTCAGTTGCTTGACCACGCCGTCTTCCACCAGCATCGAGTAACGCTGGGAGCGGGTGCCCATGCCGAACTTGGAGAAGTCGGCGTCCAGGCCCAAAGCCTTGGAGTAAGCAGCGTTGCCGTCAGCCATCATGCGGACGGTGCCGGTGGCTTTCTGGTCGCGGCCCCATGCGCCCATGACGAAGGCGTCGTTCACGGAGATGCACCAGATTTCATCCACGCCCTTGGCTTTCAGGTCGGCTGCGTGCTTGACGTAGCCAGGCACGTGCTGTGCGGAGCAGGTTGGGGTGTAGGCGCCTGGCAGGCCGAAGATCGCGATCTTCTTGCCTTTGGCGATGTCCTGCACATTGAAGGTGTTCGGGCCGAGGGAGCAGCCTTCGGTCTCGGTTTCGATGAATTCGGACAGTTGGCCTTCCGGCAGTTTGTCGCCGATCTTGATGGTCATTTCGGGTTCTCCTTCTTGTGAAAACCCAGAGTATAACTCCGCGCCGCCGGATGCGTGATCCGGCGGCGCGGCTGACCTTATTTAGTCAGCCTGCTTGCGCAGGAAGGCAGGAATGTCGTAGGTTTCCATGCCCGACTTGGCCAGTGCGTTCACCTGCTCGGTGGCCGATTCGCGGCGCCACACGGCTGGCTGTTTCTGCACGTCGGCCGACACGCCGGAGAAACCTGCGTTGCCGAAACCGCCCACTGCTGCAGTTGCCGCACCGCCGCCCAGGGCTGCGTTGACGTTCAGCGGGTTGCCGCCATGGGTGCCGGTGCGCAGTTGCTGCTGCGGTACCAGTTGCACATGCTTCTTGGCTTTGCCCAGGCCGGTGGCCACCACGGTCACGCGGATATCATCGCCCATCGCGTCGTCGTAGGCGATGCCTTGTGCGATCGACGCATCCGGTGCGGCGAAGGCGCGTACGGCAGCCATGACTTCCTTGATTTCCTTACCTTTCAGGCCGCGCGATGCGGTCACGTTCACCAGCACGCCGCGTGCGCCCGCCAGGTCGACGCCGTCCAGCAGCGGGGAAGCGACTGCCTGCTCGGCGGCCACGCGTGCACGGTCCACGCCGGAAGCGGTGGCGGTACCCATCATCGCCTTGCCTTGCTCGCCCATGATGGTCTTCACGTCGTTGAAGTCGACGTTGATGTGGCCAGGCACGTTGATGATTTCGGCGATACCGGCAACGGCGTTGTTCAGGACGTCGTCGGCGTGCTGCAGCCACTCGATCAGGGACTCGTCTTCGTAGATCTCTTCCAGCTTTTCGTTGCAGATCACGATCAGCGAGTCGACGTTCTGCGACAGCGCTTCCAGGCCGGCTTCGGCGATGTCCAGGCATTTCTGGCCTTCGTGCGAGAACGGCTTGGAGACAACAGCCACGGTCAGCGCGCCCTGCTGCTTGGCGATTTCCGCAACGATCGGTGCCGCGCCGGTGCCGGTGCCGCCGCCCATGCCTGCGGCGATGAACACCATGTGCGCGCCGCGCAGCGCATCTTCGATGCGGCCACGGGATTCTTCCGCCAGCGCACGGCCGATCTCAGGCTTCATGCCTGCGCCCAGGCCGCTCGCGCCGATCTGGATGATGTTGCTTGCCTTGGAGGTGGCCAGCGCCTGTGCGTCGGTATTGGCAGCGATGAATTCCACGCCGCTCATGCCCTTGTTGATCATATGCTGGACAGCATTGCCGCCTGCACCGCCAACGCCGACGACCTTGATGACCGTTCCCAGTGTTGCGTTATCAACCATATCAAACTCCATGATTTACTCCTATCTAGAATGCGGTTTTCAAGCGCCAGGCCTCATATGGGTAGGAGAACTGGAGATTGAAAACTGCAGGGGTTTATTGTTTAAAAATCGTTTAAAAGTTACCCAGGAACCATTCCTTCATGCGCTGCCATACTGCCTTTACCGATCCATCCTGGCGCGTCACGATGTGGCCGCGCAGATACTGCTTCTTAGCTTCCAACAACAGGCCCAACACGGTTGCATAGCGCGGGCTGCGGACCACGTCGGCCAGTTGGCCGCGGTAGTCCGGGGTGCCCAGGCGCGCAGGCTTGAGGAAGATGTCTTCCGCCATCTCCACCATGCCCGGCATGATCGAGGTGCCGCCGGTCAGCACGATGCCCGACGAGAGCACGCCCTCGTAGCCGGACTCGCGCACCACCTGGTGCACCATCGCAAACAGTTCTTCCACGCGCGGTTCGATCACGGCCGCCAGCGCCTGGCGCGACAGGTTGCGCGGGCCACGGTCGCCCAGGCCCGGCACTTCCAGGTGCTCGCCCGGGTCGGCCAGTACCTGCTTGGCGACGCCGTAGCGGATCTTGATTTCTTCCGCTTCGCCGGTCGGGGTACGCAGCGCCATCGCGATATCGTTGGTGATCTGGTCGCCGGCGATCGGGATCACGGCCGTATGGCGGATCGCGCCGTCGCTGAAGACTGCCACGTCGGTGGTGCCGCCGCCGATGTCGATCAGCACCACGCCCAGTTCCTTCTCGTCGGTGGTCAGCACCGCGTCGGCCGAGGCCATCGGCTGCAGGATCAGGTCCGACACTTCCAGGCCGCAGCGGCGCACGCACTTGACGATGTTCTGCACCGCGCTCACGGCGCCAGTGACGATATGTACCTTCACTTCCAGGCGGATGCCGCTCATGCCGATCGGCTCGCGCACGTCGTCCTGCGAGTCGACGATGAATTCCTGCGGCACCGTATGCAGCAGCTGCTGGTCGGTCGGGATGTTGACTGCCTTGGCCGTTTCGATCACGCGCGCCACGTCGGTGGCGGTGACTTCCTTGTCCTTGATCGCCACCATGCCGCT
>DASWTB010000211.1:0-5399 GCA_036402315.1 Pseudoduganella sp.
GAACGGCTCGTCATACATGATCAGTTGCGGGTCCAGCGCAATGGAGCGCGCCAGCGCCACGCGGCGTGCCATGCCGCCCGAGATTTCGCCCGGTTTCAGCTTGGCGGCATTGCGCAGGCCGACAGAGTGCAGCTTCATCAGCACCAGGTCGCGGATCAATTCTTCCGGCAAATCGGTATGCTCGCGCAGCGGGAAGGCCACGTTTTCATACACGGTCAGGTCGGTGAACAGCGCGCCATGCTGGAACAGCATGCCCATTTTGCGGCGCAGCACGTACAAGTCCTTGGTCTTCAGCTGATGGACAACCTGGCCTTCCACGCTGACGGTGCCTTTTTGTGGGCGGATCTGGCCGCCGACAAGGCGCAGGACAGTGGTCTTGCCACTGCCGGACCCACCCATGACAGCCACCACCTTCCCTCGAGGAAAGTCCATATGGAGGCCGGACAGAATCGCCCGCTTTCCATAGCTGAAGTGTAAGTCACGGATTTCGACTAAATTTGACACTGATATGTCGCTCTTTGTTCTTGAGGCCACATTGTAATTCAGAAACGGTTCTCTCTGCTTGGAGCTCCGTAGCGGCACAATTGGCACAGCTAAAGAGGCAAATTTTACAACACTAATAACCGCAAAGTCAGCAATTTACAAATTGAAACGCTTGTTGACCTGTGTTCAGTGCTGCAAGGCAGCAAATTCCTGCTATTTTAATAACTTTGGCTCATTAAGAGGAAAAAAGGCATGAAAATTCGTCGGACGGTCCTTGCTTGCTCCCTGGCTGCTATCTCGGCCCAGGCTTTGGCGGAAAGCGACAAGATCGAAGTGGTTACCGTGACTGCGCAAAAGCGCAAGGAAGATCCGAACAAGGTGGCGATGAGTATTTCCGCCATCAGCGGCAGTTCCCTGCAGGCGCAGCAAGTGGACGATTTCACCGACCTGACGCGGGCTGTGCCGAATATTTCCTTCACGGCCGCCACCGGCAATGGCGGCGCCGGACCTGGCACCTCCAATATCGAAATCCGCGGCATCAGTTCCGCCGCCGGCCAGGCGACGGTCGGCATCTATCTTGGCGACGTGTCGCTGACGGTAGGTAACCTGTACACCATGGGCACGGTGGAACCAAAGTTCTTCGACATCGACCGCGTCGAAGTGCTGCGCGGGCCGCAAGCCACGCTGTATGGCGCCAGTTCCATGGGCGGCACCATCAAGTTCGTGCCGAACGAGCCGGACCTGAAAGAACGCGAGATCGCCGCTTATGCCGAAGCGTCTTCCACCAAAGGCGGCAGCCCTGGCTACTCCACCAACGTGGTCGGCAACTTCCCGCTGGTGAGCAATGAACTGGCGCTGCGCATCGGCGCCCAGGCCCAGCGTTCGGGCGGCTTCATCGACCAAGTGGACGGCGACGGCAATGTCGTGGCCAACAATATCAACAAGATCAACGACCAGGAATTGCGGGTGGCGCTGAAATGGGCGCCGACGCGCGACCTGACGGTCACGCCATCCATCTACTACCAGCGCGTGGATGCCAAGGATATCGCCGCCTTCAGCCTGGACCGCCCGCCATACCAGGCGCAAAAGCAGGTGCGCGAGCCGTCCATCGACAAGCTGCTGACGCCAAACCTGGCGGTGAACTGGGACCTGGGCGGAGCCGACCTGACTTCCAGCACCAGCTACTTCCAGCGCAAATTCGATCGCCAGCAAAACGGTTCCGCCTATAACAGCTATTCGCTGTCGACCTTCCTGACTTCGACCGACGATGGCGGCAAGGCGCCGCCGGAGCTGATTGAAGCCATTGCCGGCCTGCCGTCGACGGTCTACCTGAACAACGCCGTGCGCCAGGTTTCGCAGGAATTCCGCCTCGCCTCCAAACCCTACGATGCCGCGCGCTCGCCGTGGACCTGGCTCAGTGGCTTCTATTTCTCGAACCAGCACACCAACCTGAACGAGAACGATCCTATCCACGGCGTGACGGCGACGTTCGAGAAGTTCGGCTTCTCCATCGACGATCCTGAGCTGCTGCCGGACGCCTATCCCGGCGCCTTCCCGAACGACAATTCCTTCGCCGGCGAATTCCACTACCGTGAAAAGCAAAGCTCCATCTTTGGCGAAGTGAATTACTACTTCTCGCCGACGCTGCACGCCACCGTGGGCGCGCGCTACCTGAAGGCGAAGTCCGCCCTGGCCCAGCGCAACGGCAACTACCTGGCAGGCGCAGGCAACAACAGCAGCACCAGCCTGTCGTCGCACGCCTTCACGCCGAAATATGCGGTGACCTGGGAAGCCTCGCCCGAGCACACCATTTACAGCTCGATTGCCAAAGGCTTCCGCCTGGGCGGCTCCAACGTCTTCGTGCCGCCAACCACCTGCGGCCCTGACCTCGAAGAAAACGGCCTGACCGAAGGCCCGGCCACTTATGCACCTGACAGCCTGTGGAGCTACGAAGTCGGCAGCAAATCACGCTTTCTCGGCGGCCGAGTCGCTGTCAACGCCGACGTGTTCTATGTGAAGTGGAAAAACATCCAGCAGGGCGTTTACCTGCCGACCTGCGCCTACACCTACAACGCCAACGCCGGCAACGCCACCAGCAAAGGCTTCGAGTTCGACATCAAGGCCAAACCGATGGCCGGCCTGACCCTGAGCGCTGCCGGCGGATACGTCAAGGCGGAACTGTCGAATGACGAGGGGATTGCCAACGGCGTCGTCGGCGCAGTGAAGGGCGCGCAGGTGCAGGGCGTACCGAAGTACAACGGCACGGTCACTGCCCAATATAACTTCTCCACCGCCAGTGGCCGCAGCGCCTTCGTGATGGGCGGCGTGCAGTGGGTAGGCCCAAGCAAGGGTTCGCTCAACCCCGAGCAGACCGACTACCAGCGACCGGGCTACCACACGGTCAACTTCAGCACCGGCATCTCTCTTGACCGCTACCAGCTGACGGCCTTCGTGAAGAACGCGTTCGACGAAGACAAGGTGATTCAGCACCCGCAAGTCGCCTCGATCGTGCAAGGCTACCGCCTGGCGCCGCGCAGCATCGGCATGAGCGTTGCTGCGAAGTTCTGACCAAATTAGAAATTGGCAACCCGTGACTCGAAACTGAACGAAATTCACCGGTGGCACTGGTCCGACGCGAAAAAGCGACTGAGTGCCGATTGCCGTCCTCCCCGCCCTGAAGGACGGGGTTTCTCGGAGCAAGAATGATGAACTCCGATTCAGCTGTACCAGGGACCGAAGGCTATATTGATGACGCCGAGTGGCTGATTCCTCGCTACGAAGGCGTCTCGTTTGAGGATAAATACAAAGCCGTCCTTCATCTACTGCCAGCGTCAGCAAGATCGATTCTTGATCTTGGTGCAGGCACGGGTGTTGATTCGGCCTGGCTCGCAAGACAAGGCCACAAGGTGGCGGCCGTGGAACCCGTCGCTGCATTGCGTGACGCGGGCATCAGGCTGCACGCCCCACTTCCAATCGAGTGGATTGACGACAGCCTTCCGGATCTGGCGAAAATGGCATCGCGCGAAGCTTCCTTTGACTTGGTGCTCGTGAGCGCAGTCTGGCACCACTTGGCGCCAGCAGAAAGGAATCGCGCAATGTCCCGCATAGCAGCATTAATGAAACCAGGCGCGACACTCGTGATGTCGGTTCGGCACGGTCACTCGCCCGCGAACCGGCGCGTGTTTGAAGTTTCTACTGATGACACTATAGACCTGGCCCTATTGCGCAGCCTCCGCTTGATCGAAACAGGGAAAACGCACTCGCAACAACTGCACAACCGCCAGGCAGGCGTCACCTGGACTTGGCTGGCGTTCCACAAATGTAGTTCGCTACTGCGTCATGCGCCGTAGATTTTAGCCAGGATCGCAACCACCCCAAGAACGACAGTAAAGAGCATGCCTGTGAGGGCCCGAATTTCCACGCGAACGCCGCGAATCTCAGCTCGGACATCACGGAAGTTTCCCCTGGTCTCCTCACGGAACCCGCGAAAATTCGCGCGAGTGTCCTCCCGAAATTGATTCAGCAGTTCGGATTGATGTTCAGTAATGACCTCGAGCCGAACTACTCGGTTGTCAAAGTCGCCGTTTGGCTTGCAGGTTGGATCGCCGTTCACTGAACACCTCCACGCCGCGCTACTCGGCTCGATAAATCTCCGTCAGGCCTGCCGGATGCAACCAGTTTACGCTCATGAGGAAGATCGTCAAGCGCACTGGGCTATGCTCGTGACGCAGACAGGCGACCCGCCACGCGAGCGCATGCGGGAACAGCTGAAGTTCGAGCTTGAACTCACGGGGTTGACTTTGTGCTGCCACGGAACCGCTAACCAGGAGACTAGGCGGTCATGCGCACGTTACAGCGCGCATGACCGGATGCGGGCTTAGCGCGGCAGGACGGAACTGCCCATCAGGTACTCGTCGACAGCGCGGGCGCACTGGCGGCCTTCACGGATCGCCCACACCACCAGCGACTGGCCGCGGCGCATGTCGCCTGCTGCGAACACGCCCGGCTTGCTGGTCTTGTAGCTGTTGTCGCCTTCGGTCGCAGCGCGGGTATTGCCGCGTGCGTCCTTGTCGACACCGAAGGCATCCAGCACTTGCGCCACTGGCGAGACGAAGCCCATGGCCAGCAGCACCAAGTCGGCCTTCATTTCGAATTCGGAGTTCGGCACTTCGCTCATCTTGCCGTCTTTCCATTCGACGCGGCAGGCGATCAGCTTTTCGACCTTGCCGTTCTTGCCTTCGAAGCGCTTGGTGGCCACAGCCCAGTCACGCTCGCAGCCTTCTTCGTGCGAGGAGGAAGTGCGCAGCTTGGTTGGCCAGTACGGCCATACCAGCGGCTTGTTTTCCTGCTCCGGCGGCATCGGCATCAGTTCGAACTGGGTGACACTGGCAGCGCCATGGCGGTTGGACGTGCCGACGCAGTCGGAACCGGTGTCACCGCCGCCGATCACGACCACGTGCTTGCCGCTGGCCTTGATCTGGTCCTTGATCTTGTCGCCGGCGTTGACCTTGTTCTGCTGCGGCAGGAAGTCCATCGCGAAGTGGACACCTTTCAGCTCGCGGCCAGGCACCGGCAAGTCGCGCGGCTGCTCGGCGCCGCCGGCCATCACAATGGCGTCGAAGTCCTTTTCCAGGTCTTCCGGGAAAATGGTTTCCTTGGAGCCGTTGGCGACGGTCGCCGGGAAGTCCTTGCCGATCAGGACGGAGGTACGGAACTTCACGCCTTCCGCTTCCATCTGTTCGATGCGGCGGTCGATGTGGTGCTTCTCCATCTTAAAGTCAGGGATGCCGTAGCGCAGCAGGCCGCCGATGCGGTCGGCTTTCTCGAACACGGTCACATCGTGGCCGGCCCGTGCCAATTGCTGCGCGGCGGCCAGGCCCGCAGGGCCCGAGCCAACCACGGCAACCTTCTTGCCG
>DASWTB010000212.1:0-3853 GCA_036402315.1 Pseudoduganella sp.
AGTGATTTTGGCGAACGAGAGCCAATACTCGGCTTCGCCGAACGAGCGCACCGAATAGACATTGCTGGAGATGACGATCAGGAGCATCAGCAAGGCCCCGGCCCAGACGGGCAGTCCGGGCAGGAAGTCATGCAGGATCGCCCCCAGCAGGATGGCCTCGATGGTGATGGTGATCATCGACTTGAACCAATATAGCCAGCCCACCGCATAGCCGGCCCATTCGCCGAGGTACTGGCTGGCAAAGGTGGAGAACGAGCCGCTGTCGATGTTCTTTGCCGCCATTTCGCCGAGCATGAACATCACCAGGATGACAATGAAGCCGCCGATCAGGTAGGACAGGATTGCGGCCGGGCCGGCCGTGGCAATCAGGGCCCCCGAACCGACAAAGAGCCCCGCACCGATCACCCCACCCAGGGCGATCATGGTGACATGGCGTTGCTTCAGGCTATGAACCAGCTCGTTCTTATGCATCATGCATTGCCTCATTGATCAGGATTTGTCTGGCGCGTGGCGGGACGCGGGCCGATGATAGCATTGTCGCCATCGCAAGCTATCTTATTGCCCCAGCAAGTGGTCTACTTCGGCTTGCGCATCCCGCAGCGCGGTTTCCGGGGCCACGCCGTCGTCCAGGGCACGGTCGATTGCCTTCTTCAGGATGTTGCGCACCCGGAGATTGTCGACCGACATCAGCTTGGGCTTGGCGTACTTGAGCTGTTGGCGCACGCGCATGAAGGGTTCTTCGGTGGTGTAGCGTTCCCTGAGTTCCGGTTCGGCGAATGCGGCATCGACGGTGGGGAAGAAGCCGGTTGCCGCGCTGATGCGCGCCTGCACCGAAGGGCGGTACAGGAACCTGGCCAGTTTCAGCGCCAAGGCTTGCTGGTCAGCGGGCAGGTTGGCCGAGATGAACAGGTTGCCGCCGCCGACCGCCACCCCATAGCTCTTCTTTTTCGGCAGCATATCGGCCATCCAGGCGAACTTGGCGTTGGCCCGCACGGCTTCCATGCCGCCGGAAGAGTAAAATGTCACCGGACAATATCCAGCGACGAAACCATTGAGTGTCGCCTTCCAGTTGTTGGCACGCCGCATCAGCTTGAGGTCCTTCAAGCGTTTCCAGTAGCGCAGCGCTTCCACCGATTCCGGGGTCGCGAGCGTGACCCTGCCCCCGTCATACAAGCTGCCGCCGGCCTGCCGCACCGCAGCCTCGAACAAATAGTCGTACCAATCGCCGCCAAGGCAGAACGGCGCTTGCCGGAATTGCTTGTGCAGTTTCAGCAGCAGCACTTCCATGTCTTGCCAGGTGGCCGGCAAACGGGCCGCGTCGACGGTTACCGCCCGCAAGTGATCGAGGTTGTAGAGGGCCACGGGCGTGCTGCGTATGAAAGGCGGGCCGCAAAACTTTTTGTTACTGCAATAGCTGTTGCCGAGGAATTCGCGCGACAGCGGTGCCAGGAAATCCTCCATGGAGCCGCCGTGGGCGTGCAGCACGTCTTCGAACGGCACGATCAAGCCCAGCTTCTCCAATTCCAGGGTTTCAGACACTTCGGCCACGAACACGCCGGCATTGCGCCCGCGCGCATGCAATTCCCTGACGTGGGACACCACGTCATCCCAATTCGACAACGGAAGGAAGTCGATGCGGGATCCTCCCTCGCCCCGTTCGAATTCGCGCACGAGGTTGAGATAAAGGCGCGACCCTTCCGAGGTGGCGGCCGACGGGACGATAAATTTCAACGGTTCCGCCCAGGACAGTGTCGGGACGGCAAGGCATGCCAGCACAGCCATGGCTGCGGTGGCCATGCCGTGCAAAGTACGGGTCCAGTCCGGAGTCATCACTTAATGTATCACGCCGCGTTATCGCGCCGGCCTTAATCCGTATCCACACGCACCATCGCCGTGCGGATATGGAAGAACAATGGGATCGCGTCC
The DNA here is from genome assembly GCA_036402315.1 of Pseudoduganella sp. Taxonomy (GTDB): domain Bacteria; phylum Pseudomonadota; class Gammaproteobacteria; order Burkholderiales; family Burkholderiaceae_D; genus Rugamonas. Next base: position 1,927 of record DASWTB010000212.1, read on the forward strand.
GACAGGCGCCGCCCTGGCGCGGCACAGTAAGCGCCGGCGTCAGGCTTGCATTGGATTGAGCGGGTCCGGGGACGCGGCTTGGCGGAAGCAATTGCGGCCGGCGCGCTTCGCTTCGTACATGGCCTGGTCGGCCGCCTTCACCAGCGTATCGGCCGACATGCCATGTTCGAAATGGGCGACCCCGATGCTGGTGCTGACCTGCAGCCGGATACCGGCAATCACGAATGGCGGGAGCATGGCCGCCACCAGCTTTTCCGCGATCACGGCGGCATCCTCCCGTTCGCCCAGCCCCTCCACCACCAGGACAAATTCATCGCCGCCCAGGCGGGCCATGAAATCGGCCTCGCGCAGCACGGCGCGGGTCCGGTTGGCAAACATGCGGATCACCTCGTCGCCGACGTCGTGGCCATGGCTATCGTTGATGTGCTTGAAACGGTCGATATCGAAATACATCAGCGCCAGCCCGTCGCGGCGCTGGGCGCGCTTGACGGCTTCGGCCAGGTGGCTGTCGAAGTAGCCGCGGTTCGGCAAACCGGTCAGCGCATCGTAATTGGCGCGCCGGAACAATTCCTGTTCCATGTATTTGCGCGCCGTGATGTCTTCGGTGACCGCCAGCACCCCGACCACCCTGCCCTGTTCATCTTTCAGCGGGATCTTGCTGGTTTCGATCCAGCAAGGCGTGCCGTCGCGCCGGTGGTCGGCCGCCTGCATTTTCAGGCACGCGATGCCGGACCCCATCACTTCCAGGTCGACCTGGCGGAAGTGGTCGGCCTGTGCGTGCCAGCGCAATTGGTGGTCCGTCTTGCCGACCAACTGGTCAACGCTCTCCAGGCCGGCATCTTCCAGCAGGGAGCGGTTGCAGCCGACAAAGACACTGTCCAGGTCCTTCCAGAACACACTTTGCGGAATGTTGTCGATAATCAGCTGCAGCATCTGGCGCGATTCGTGCAGCGCCAGCTCGGCCTGCTTTCGGTCGGTGATGTTTTCGGCAAAACCCAGCACATGCGTCACCTGGCCGCCGGCATTCATGGGCATGAGCACGATCGACATGTCGGAAGTACGGCCAAGCGCGCCCGTGATCCGGATGGGATAGGCCACGGCATTGCCAGCCATGGCATCCTCGAACCGGCTGGCCGCGCCGGCCCGGTCTTCCTCCGCGATGAAGCTGTCGATCGGCGCACCGATCAGCGCCGCGCGCGATACGCCAAGCTCCTCCGCCAATTGCTGGTTGGCGTGCAGGATGCGCCCGTGCCGATCCAGCGCATAGGCGGCAAAGGGGTGGTGTTCGAAGAAGCCGGAGAACCGTTCGCTGAAGTCGCGCGTCGCGCGCCGGCGCAGCTGGTAGCGCGGCCAGGCCGCCGCACCATAGCCAGCGATCGCGGTCAGCAGCAATCCGATGGCCAGCACCAGCGCGCCGGCATGGGCCGAGCGCGGTGCCAGCGCGGTATTCCTGGCATAGAAAAAGATCAACCATTTGCGGTGGGCAAACTGCACTTCGGCCTGGTGGGCCAGCACATGCTCCGCGTCCGGCTGCAAGCTGTGCGGCACGCCGTCGGCATCGAACAGGACGTTGCCGGCGGCGGCCCGGTCCTCGAACACTTCCAGGTCGAACAGCCTGGCCAGGCGCCCATGGTCGAAGCCGAGGAACAGACGGTCGATGTACATGGCCGAAAAAGTGAAGCCTTTCAGGGGGCCAACGGAACGGCCGCCGTCCTGGCTTGCGCCCCGCACCGGCGAAAACAACATGACCACCTGGGCCTTGCCGGCGTGACGCAAGGCCGCGTGGCGCCGGGTGGCCACCGGCTCGTCGCGCAAGTCCGCTTCACGCATCGCTTCCCAGCGGTCGGGAACGGCGGAGAAATCGACGCCGCGCAAGGCGTCCGCGCGGCGGGGATCGCTCGCATGCTGGCCGTACAGCAAAGGGAAA
>DASWTB010000213.1:0-15881 GCA_036402315.1 Pseudoduganella sp.
AGTTCCTTGCCGCGCGCGGCGGCGGCCTTGACGGCGTCGATGATGGAGGCCTTGACGCCACTCGCTTCCATGCTGGTCAGCGCGGCGTAAGTGGTGCCGCCTTTCGAAGTCACCTTCTCGCGCAGCACTGGCACCGGGTCCGGCGATTGCACTGCCAGCTGGGCGGCACCGGTAAAGGTGGCCATGGCCAGCGCCTTGGCCTGCTCGGCGCTCAGGCCAAGTTCCTCGGCCGCCTGCTGCATCGCTTCGATGAAATAGAACACATAGGCCGGGCCGCTGCCGGAAACCGCGGTCACGGCATCGATCTGCGCTTCATCGTCCAGCCACACGGTGGCGCCCACGGCGCGCAGAATCTGGTCGGCCGCTTCACGCTGCTGGACGGTGACACCGGAAGAGGCCGCCATGCCGGTCACGCCCATGCCGATCAGGGCCGGGGTATTCGGCATGGTGCGCACGATGGCCTGGTAGCCGCCCAGCCAGCGCGACAGGTCGGCGGCGCGGATGCCGGCCGCAATCGACAGCACCAGCGGCGCACGGCCGGCCGCCTGGGCTGCCTGCAGCAGCGGCAGCAACTGCTGCGCGACTTCGTGCATCACCTGCGGCTTCACTGCCAGTACCAGCACTTCAGCGCCAGCCACCGGCTCGCCCGCCGCCGCGGCGACGGTCACGCCGTATTCCTGGCGCAGCTTCTCGAGCGAGGCCGGGTTCGGGTCCACCACGTGGATATTCGCGCCCGGCGTCAGCTTGCCGGCCAGGCCGGCGATCAGCGCAGCGGCCATATTGCCGCCACCGATAAATGCAATCTTCATCATGTCATCCTTTGTTGTAGTCGCGGGCGCCGAAAATGGCGCTGCCGACGCGCACGATGGTCGCGCCTTCGTGGATGGCTGCGCGCATGTCGGCCGACATGCCCATCGACAGGGTGTCGAGCGCCAGGCCCTCGGCCCGCAATTGTTCGTAGAGTTCCCGCAGCACGCGGAAGGCTGCGCACTGCTTGTCGAAATCGTCTTCCGGCTCGGGGATGGACATCAGGCCGCGCAAGACAAGGCGCGGCAGTGCGGCCACGGTACGGGCCAGCGCTGCCGCGTCGGCGGGCAGCACGCCACTTTTGCTGGCTTCCCCGCTGGTGTTGACCTGGATGCAGACCTGCAGCGGGTGCAGGCCTTGCGGCCGCTGCTCGCTCAGGCGCTGCGCGATCTTCTCGCGTTCAATCGTGTGCACCCAATCGAAGTTTTCGGCTATAAGACGCGTCTTATTGCTCTGGATTGGTCCAATAAAATGCCACTCCAACGGCGTGCAACCGCGCATTCTTGCCAATTCGTGGATTTTGTCCACGCCTTCCTGCACATAGTTTTCACCGAAAGCACGCTGTCCCGCCAGCACCGCCTCGAAAACTGCCTGCGCCGGGAAGGTCTTGGACACGGCCAGCAGCTGCACTTCGTTGGGCGCGCGCCGCGCTTCGCGCGCAGCAACGTTAATTGCTTCAGTAACAACTTGCAAGTTGTGGGCTATTGTGGACATAATCGAATGAGACAGGGCCAAGCTTTTTTGGCTATTGAAAAAGCACAGGGATTATAAATGGACATTTCCGAACTTCTCGCATTCTCCGTCAAGAACAAGGCATCAGACTTGCACCTGTCTGCAGGCCTGCCGCCAATGATCCGCGTGCACGGCGACGTGCGCCGCATCAACCTGCCGCCGCTGGAGCACAAGGACGTGCACGGCATGATCTATGACATCATGAACGACGGCCAGCGCAAGGCATATGAAGAGATGCTCGAATGCGACTTCTCGTTCGCCATTCCGGGCCTGGCGCGTTTCCGCGTCAACGCCTACAACCAGGAGCGCGGCGCCGCAGCGGTGCTGCGTACCATTCCGTCCAAGATCCTGTCGCTGGACGAACTGAACGCGCCGCGCATCTTCGCCGACTTCGCGATGAAGCCGCGCGGCCTGGTGCTGGTGACCGGCCCGACCGGCTCCGGCAAGTCGACCACGCTGGCGGCGATGATCAACCACCTCAACGAAAACGAGTACGGCCACATCCTGACCATCGAGGACCCGATCGAATTCGTGCACGAATCGAAGAAGTGCCTGATCAACCAGCGCGAAGTGGGCCCGCACACGCTGTCGTTCAATAACGCTCTGCGCTCGGCGCTGCGGGAAGACCCGGACGCCATCCTGGTGGGCGAATTGCGCGACCTGGAAACCATCCGCCTGGCGCTGTCCGCCGCGGAAACCGGCCACCTGGTGTTCGGCACCCTGCACACCTCCTCGGCCGCGAAAACCATCGACCGTATCATCGACGTGTTCCCGGCGGAAGAAAAGGAAATGGTGCGCGCCATGCTGTCGGAGTCGCTGCAGGCGGTCATCTCGCAGACCCTGCTGAAGACCAAGGACGGCTCCGGCCGCGTCGCCGCGCACGAAATCATGGTCGGCACGCCGGCGATCCGTAACCTGATCCGCGAAGCGAAGATCGCGCAGATGTACTCTTCGATCCAGACCGGCAACAACGTCGGCATGCAGACGCTGGACCAGAACCTGACGGACCTGGTTCGCCGCAACGTGATCTCCCCGGCCGCGGCACGCGCTGCAGCCAAGATCCCAGACAACTTCCCAGGCTGATTAAAAAATGGAACGCGACCAGGCTTCAAAATTCATGTTCGACCTGCTGCGCCTGATGGTCAGCAAAAAAGGTTCGGACTTGTTCATCACCGCCGGCTTCCCGCCGGCCATCAAGATCGACGGCAAGATGACGCCGGTGTCGGCGCAGGCACTGACGCCGGCCCACACCTCCGACCTGGCCCGCTCGATCATGAACGACAAGCAGACCGCGTCGTTCGAACAGACCAAGGAGGCCAACTTCGCCATCAGTCCGGGCGACCTGGGGCGCTTCCGTGTCTCGGCCTTCGTGCAAATGAGCTCCGTCGGCATGGTGCTGCGTACCATTAACAGCTCGATCCCGGAGTTCGACGAACTGGGCCTGCCGCCGGTGCTGAAGGACGTGATCATGTCCAAGCGCGGCCTGGTGATCATGGTCGGCGCTACCGGTTCCGGTAAATCGACCACCCTGGCAGCCATGGTGGGCCACCGCAATGCCAACAGCTACGGCCACATCATCACCATCGAGGACCCGGTGGAATTCGTGCACCCGCACCGCAACTGCATCATCACGCAGCGCGAAGTGGGTGTCGATACCGAGGACTGGGAAGTGGCGCTGAAGAACACCCTGCGCCAGGCGCCGGACGTGATCCAGATCGGTGAGATCCGCGACCGCCAGACCATGGACCACGCGATCGCCTTCGCCGAAACCGGCCACCTGGCGCTGGCCACCCTGCACGCCAACAGCTCCAACCAGGCGCTGGACCGTATCATCAACTTCTTCCCGGAAGAACGACGCCAGCAGCTGCTGATGGACTTGTCGCTGAACCTGAAGGGCATGATCTCGCAGCGCCTGATCCCCAAAAAGGACGCCAAAGGCCGCGCGGTGGCGGTGGAAATCATGCTGAACTCCCCGCTGATCGCGGACCTGATCTTCAAGGGCCAGGTGCACGAGATCAAGGAGCTGATGAAGCGCTCGCGCGAACTGGGCATGCAAACCTTCGACCAGGCGCTGTTCGACCTGTACGAAGCCGGCCAGATCACCTATGAAGATGCGCTGCGCAATGCGGACTCGGTCAACGACCTGCGCCTGGCCATCAAACTGGAATCGAAGGAAGCGAAGAACCGCGACCTGGCGGCCGGTACCGAGCACCTGGGGATCATCTGATGACCACTGTTTACGACTTCAGCGCCGACAGCCTGGCGGGCAAACCGGTGGACCTGCAGCAGTACAAGGGCAAGGTGCTGCTGATCGTGAACACGGCCAGCAAATGCGGCTTCACCCCGCAATACCAAGGGCTGGAGGAACTGCACAAGCAGTTCGCCGGCCAGCCTTTCGAGGTGCTGGGCTTCCCCTGCAACCAGTTCGGCCAGCAGGAGCCCGGCAGCGCGGAGGAAATCGGCGCGTTCTGCGAACAGAACTACGGCGTGACCTTCCCGGTATTCGCCAAGATCGACGTCAACGGCGAAAACGCCCACCCGCTGTACCAGCACTTGAAGAAGAATGCGCCGGGCATCCTCGGCACGCAAGGCATCAAGTGGAACTTCACCAAGTTCCTGGTGCGCAAGGACGGCAGCATCCACGACCGCTACGCGCCCACCACCAAGCCCGCCGAGCTGGCCGACGAAATCAGGAAGCTGATAGCGCAATAAGGAAGGGGCGCCGTCATGGGCGAGATCAAGCACTACTTGATCCAGCTATTCTCTCCGCCTGCTGATCCGGCGCTACTCACTTACGGGATCTACACTCCTTCGCTGGTCATCCTGTCCGTGCTGGTGGCGAGCTTCTCGTCCGCCATGGGCCTGCAGCTCGCCGGCCAGGCGGCGCGCAGCAGCAAGCGCACGCTGCGCCTGGCCGCACTGGTGACCGGCAGCCTGGCCCTTGGCAGCGGCGTCTGGGCCATGCACTTCATCGGCATGCTGGCCTTTAACCTGTGCACGCCGGTTTCCTACGATCCTGCCATCACCCTGCTGTCGATGCTGCCCAGCATCGCCGCCTCCACCGTCGCCCTATCGCTGCTTAGCCGCCATCGCATCGGCTTGCGCAGCCTGCTGGTTGGGGGGGTGCTGGTCGGCGCAGGCATCGGCGCCATGCACTACACGGGCATGGCTGCCATGCGTTCGGCGCTGCAATTGCGCTACGACCCATGGATGTTCGCCCTGTCCATCGTGGTCGCCATTGCGCTGGCGACCCTGGCGCTATGGGTGCGTTTCGGTTTGCAGGGCTTGCGCGGCAGGCTGGGGGAAACCGGCACCGTCGCCATGGCTGGCGCCATCATGGGCTGCGCCATCTCGGGTATGCACTATACCGGCATGGCGGCGGCGCGCTTTGTCGGCCGCGTCCCGCTCGACCCGGCCAGCGGCATTGCCAATGCCGGCTTCCTGGCGCTGGCGGTGACCCTGACCACGGCGCTGCTGACCGCGCTGGTGGTATTTGCCAACGGCATGCTGCGCTACCGCGCCCTGTTCCATCATGTGAGCGACCTGGAACAGGCACTGCGCAGCAGCGAGGAACAATTGCGTTCGCTGATCGCCAACATCCCGGGCATCACCTTCCGCTGCCGCAATGCGCCGGGCTGGCCGCTGGTGTTCGTCAGCGACGCCATTGAAACCATGACCGGCTATCCGCCCTCCGACTTCCTCGGCGACCCGCCCAAGCGCCTGTTCGGGGAACTGGTGCACCCGGACGACCTGCCGGCCGTGCAGCAGGGTGGCCGCAGCGCCGTCGAGCAGCGCCGCGCGTTCACGCTGGAATACCGCATCATCCACCGCGATGGCAGCATCCACTGGTTCTGGGGCAATGGCAACGTGGTGCTCGGCCCGAGCGGCGAAGTCGAACTGCTGGACGGCGTGGTGCTCGACATCAGCAACCGCCGCCTGATGGAGCAGGACCTGCGCATCGCCAAGGAGCGCGCCGAGCAGGCGGCCGCCGCCCGCGCGGCCTTCCTGGCCAATATGAGCCACGAGATCCGCACGCCGATGAACTCCATCCTCGGCTTTACCGACGTGCTGCTGCAAGGCGAGCTGAGCACCGTGCAGCGGCGCCATCTCGACACGGTACGCAATGCCGGCCGTTCGCTGCTGCGCCTGTTGAACGCCATCCTCGACACGGCCAAGCTGGATAAGGGCGCGGTGGAACTCGAGCTGCACGATTTCAGCCTGCTGGCGTTGACGGACGAACTGTCTTCCACCATGGGCAACGCAGCCAAGGCCAAGGGCCTGGCAATGTCGCTGCACTACGATCCTGCCCTGCCGAACTGGATCCACGGCGACGAACTGCGCGTGCGGCAAGTGCTGACCAACCTGCTGGACAACGCGATCAAATTCACCAGCCGGGGCAGCGTCTCGCTGGCCGTCAGCGCCGAGAAGGAAGGCGAGCGGCGCTTGGTGCATTTCGCTATCAGCGACACCGGCATCGGCATTGCGCCCGACCGCATGGCAGCCATCTTCGAGCCTTTCGTGCAGGCCGATGCCTCGATGAACCGCCGTTTTGGCGGCACCGGCCTGGGCACCACCATCTGCAAGCAGCTGGTGGAACTGATGGGCGGCCGCCTGTGGGCGGAGAGCACGCCGGGACAAGGCAGCACCTTCCACGTCTTGCTGCCGCTACTGGCGGCGCGCGACGAGGCCGTGCGCAGCGCCATGGCGCCAACCCTGCTGCCGCCGATGCATATCCTGGCCGCGGACGACGTGCCGCAGAACCTGGAAGTGCTGATGCTGTTGCTGGCGAAGCTGGGCCACACCGTGACCGGGGCCAGCGACGGCGCCATGGCGGCACAACTGGCATCGGAAGCGCAATTCGACGCTATCCTGATGGACGTGCAGATGCCGGGCATGGACGGCCTGGAAGCCACGCGCCGCATCCGCGCCGACGAAGCGGCCGCGGGCCGCAAACGCACGCCGGTTATCGCCATGACCGCCAGTGTGCTGGAGCGCGACCGCGACGCCACGCGCGAAGCAGGCATGGACGGCTTCACCACCAAGCCGGTGGACGTGGCCGTGCTGACGCAGGAACTGGCGCGGGTGCTGGGCATGCCGGCCGGCGTCCCGCAGCTGATGCCAGCGCCAGCCTCGGCGCCGACGCGCGGCATGGTGCTGAATGCCGACAAGGGCCTGGCACGCTGGGCCGGCCAGCGCGACGCCTACCAGCGCGCGCTGCGGCGCTTCGCCCTGGACCATGAGGACGTTGCGCGCGAACTGCGCTCCACCTTCACGGCCGGGCGGCACGCCGACTGCGCCGCGCTGGCGCACCGCCTGCGTGGCGCCGCGGCCAACCTCGGCATGGAACAATTGGCGGACACTCTGTGGCGCCTGGAAGGCAGCCTGCAGGCGCCGGATGGGCGCCCGGCACTGCCGGAACTGCTCGAGCAGGCCACACAGCGCCTGTCCGACGCGCTGGCGGCAGTCTGGGAGCAGGATGATGCAGGCAGCGCAGCCGCCGCTCCTGCCGCGGTCGCGGGAAGCCTGCCGCTGGACCTGGAGCGGGCGCAGGCGATGGGTGACGCCATGCTGCAATCGCTGGAGCGCGGCAGCTTCGACCAGCAGGAGATGGCTGCGCTGTCCGGCGTGCTGCGCGGCTGCGTCGCCGAAGAAAGTCTGCAAGCCTTGCAGCGCGCGCTGGACGATTTCAACTTCAACGCCGCGCGTGACGCCCTGCAAGCGCTGCTCGACGAATGCCAGGACACGCAAAGGAATACGCCATGACCCGACAAGCCACCGTGCTTGCCGTCGATGACGAATCGACCAACCTGCAACTGCTGCGCCAGATCCTGCAGGACCAGTACCGGCTGCTGTTTGCCAAGGACGGCGCGCGCGCCATCGAACTGGCGGTCAACGAAAAGCCCGACCTGATCCTGCTTGACGTGATGATGCCCGAGATGACGGGCTACGATGTCTGCCGGGTATTGAAAGCCAATCCCGCCACCGCCAGCATCCCCGTGATTTTCGTCACCGCGCTGACCGATTCGACCGATGAAGTGGATGGTTTCGAAGCCGGCGCGGTCGACTTCATCAGCAAGCCGGTCAGCCCGGCCGTGGTCAAGGCCCGCGTCAAGCTGCACCTGTCGATGGTGCGCATGGAGGAACTGCGCGCCAGCCGCCTGGCCATCGTGCAGCGGCTTGGCCTGGCGGCAGAATACAAGGACAACGAAACGGGCCTGCACGTTATCCGCATGAGCCACTACGCCCGCCTGCTTGGCACCGCCGCCGGCTTCGACGAGCAGGAAGCGGATGACCTGTTCATATCGGCGCCTATGCACGATATCGGTAAGATCGGCATCCCCGACAGCATCCTGCAGAAACCGGGCCGCCTGACGCCGGAAGAGTATACGGTCATGCAAAGCCACCCAAGCATCGGCGCCCACATCATCGGCCAGCACGAAGGCGGCATGCTGGCCATGGCGCATGACGTGGCGCTGTCACACCATGAAAAGTGGGATGGCAGCGGCTATCCCAATCGCCTGGCCGGCGAAGACATTCCGCTGGCCGGCCGCATCGTTGCCGTGGCCGACGTCTTCGATGCACTGACGTCGGTGCGGCCTTACAAGGCGGCGTGGAAGCTGGAGGATGCCTGCGCCTGGATGAAGGAGCAGCGTGGCCGGCATTTCGAGCCGCGGCTGGTGGACCTGTTCCTGGACCAGTTGCCCGAGGTGACGCGCATCATGGACAAGTGGGCCGAACGCTGAGGCTAGCCGTGCAAGGCGCGGTCGACCAGCTCTATCCAGTGCTCCACCGGCGTTAGCGTGCCGGATTGCAGATGGCCGATGCAGCCGATATTGGCGGACACGATGCGTTCGGCGCCGGTGTCGGCCAGGTTGGCAAGCTTGCGGTCGCGCAGCTGCTGCGACAATTCCGGCTGCAGCAGCGAATAGGTGCCCGCTGAACCGCAGCACAGGTGCGCGTCGCGGCACAGCTTCACCTCAACGCCAAGCGCGCGCAGCAGTCCTTCGACCTTGCCGCGGATCTGCTGGCCGTGCTGCAGCGTGCATGGCGGGTGCCACGCGACTGGAGCTCCGGCTCGGCCCCCGGCGCGCTCCACCAGCTCGGCCTCGAACGCCGGCAGGACTTCGCTCAGGTCGCGCGTCATGCCCGAAATGCGCGCCGCCTTGCTAGCATAGGCAGCGTCGTGCGCCAGCAGATGGCCATACTCCTTGACCGTGACGCCGCAGCCGGATGCCGTCATGACGATCGCTTCCGCCTGCTCGACATACGGCCACCAGGCATCGATATTGCGCCGCATATCGTCAAGCGCCGCCGCCTGGTCGTTCAGGTGGAAACGCAGCGCGCCGCAGCAGCCTGCGCCCTGAGCAACAATGAGCTGCACGCCCAGCGTGTCGAGCACGCGGGCGGTGGCCCCGTTGATGTTCGGCGCCAGGCCAGGCTGCACACAGCCGTCCAGCACCAGCATCTTGCGGGAGTGCTCGCGCTCCGGCCATGCAGTGGCGGCGCCGTGCTCAGGCAACTTGTCCTGCAGCGCTTTGCTGAGCAAAGGCTTGAACAACTGCCCCGCGCGCAGAGCAGGTTCGAACAGCCAGCGGCGCGGCAAAGCCTCCTTCAGCACGTAGCGCTTGATGCGGTCCGGCAGCTTGCGCGGCACGCGCTGCTCCACCACCTTGCGGCCGATGTCGGCCAGGCGCCCGTATTTGACGCCGGACGGACAGGTGCTTTCGCAATTGCGGCAAGTCAGGCAGCGGTCCAGGTGGAGCTGGGTGCTGGCCGTCACCGGCGCTCCCTCCAGCACCTGCTTGATCAGATAGATGCGGCCGCGCGGCCCATCCAGCTCATCGCCCAGCAACTGGTAAGTCGGGCAGGTGGCGGTGCAGAAGCCGCAATGCACGCAGGCGCGCAGGATCGCTTCCGCCTCGTCGCCCTCCGGGGTGCCCTTGATGAAATCAGCCAGGTTCGTTTGCATATCAGTACATGCGGCCGCGGTTGAAAATATCCGCCGGGTCGAAGGCGGCTTTCAGGCGCTGATGGATGCGCGCAACCGCCGGCGCCAACGGATGGAATGCCCCGACGCCTGCGCCAAGGTCCTCGCTCTCGACGCGGTAGCGCGTAGCGTGCCCGCCGGCGGCCGCCGCGATGCGCCGGATATCGTCCGCCACGCCGCGATCAACGCGCAGCCAGCGCTGCGCCCCGCCCCACTCGATCAGCTGCTCGCCGCGCATGACCAGCGCGCTGGCGACACTCGGCACGGAAAGGCGCCACAGTTCCGCCGCTCCTGCCTCCGCGCCCGCGAAGAAGTCGCCGCGCTGGTCGCGCAGGGCAGCCCAGAAGGCGTCCCCGCCGGCGGCCGTCTCGCCACCCATGCCTGCCTGCGCCGCCCTGACGGCCGCCTGGGCGCCCGACAGCCGCACGGTCAGCACGCCAGCGTGCCAGCAAGTCGCCGATAGCGGCAACGGACGGCCCGCCCACTCATTCATCATGCGCAGCGCCCTGACTTCATCCACTTCGAACCGGATGGAGGCTTCGCAGAACGGCACCGGCAGCACTTTCAGCGACACCTGCGTAATCAGCCCCAGCGTCCCCAGCGAGCCGGCCAGCAGCCGGGACACGTCGTAGCCGGCCACATTCTTCATCACCTGGCCGCCGAAGGAAAGCAGCTCGCCGCGGCCATCCATCAGTTGCGCACCCAGCACGAAATCGCGCAAGGCCCCCGCCGTTGCGCGGCGCGGTCCGGACAAGCCACTGGCCACCACGCCGCCGATAGTCGACCCGTCGCCAAAGCGGGGCGGCTCGAACGCCAGCATTTGCCCATGCCTGGCTAGCAGCGCCTCGATTTCAGCCAGCGGCGTCCCGCAGCGTGCCGTGATCACCAGTTCGGTCGGCTCATAGTCGACCACCCCGGCATAAGCGCGCGTATCGAAGACGTCACCCACCACATTCTGTCCGTACCAATCCTTGGTGCCGCCGCCGCGCAGCAGCAGCCGGGCGCCATCGGCACTAGCTGCCTGGATGCGGGCGCGGAATTGTTCGAGGATCGCATCCATCTCAGAACCTCGGCAATCCAGCATGCGGCAAACGCCCCGCACGCACGTGCATCTTGCCGAATTCCGCGCAGCGGTTCAGCGTCGGAATGGCCTTGTTCGGATTCAGCAGCGACAGGGGATCAAATGCCTGCTTCACCGCAAAGAAGGCTGCCAGTTCCGCATCGGTGAACTGCGCGCACATGGAGTCAATTTTTTCGATACCTACGCCATGTTCACCGGTGATGGTGCCGCCCACTTCCACGCACAACGCCAGGATCTCGGCGCCGAAGGCTTCCGCGCGCTGCAGTTCGTCAGGCTGGTTCGCGTCGAACAGGATCAAAGGATGCAGGTTGCCATCGCCGGCATGGAACACGTTGGCGCAGCGCAGTCGGTACTTTGCTTCCATCTGCTCGATGCCCAACAGCACGCGCGCCAGCTGCTTGCGCGGGATGGTGCCATCCATGCAGTAGTAGTCGGGCGAAATGCGTCCCGCCGCCGGGAAGGCGTTCTTGCGGCCAGACCAGAATTTCAGGCGCTCCGCCTCGGTGGCCGAGACCAGCACCGCGCTGGCGCCGGCCGCCTGCAGAACGGCTGTCATGCGGGCGATTTCTTCCTCGACTTCGTCGGCCGTGCCATCGGCCTCGCACAGCAGGATGGCTGCGGCATCGGTATCGTAGCCGGCGCGCACGAAGGGTTCCACCATGCGCGATGAGGTGCGGTCCATCATTTCCAGCCCGGCCGGGATGATGCCGGCCGCGATTACGTCCGCCACCGCACTGCAACTCGCGGCCACTTCGTTGAACGATGCCATGATGACGCGCGCACTGGCCGGCTTGGGTACCAGCTTGACGGTGACTTCGGTGACGATTCCCAGCATGCCCTCGGAACCGACAAAGGCGGCCAGCAGGTCCAGGCCCGGCGCATCGAGCGCCTCGCTGCCCAGTTCGACCACGTCGCCCTCGATAGTCACCATGCGCACCCGCAGCAGGTTGTGCACGGTCAGGCCGTATTTCAGGCAGTGCACGCCGCCCGAGTTTTCCGCCACGTTGCCGCCGATGGTGCAGGCGATCTGGGACGAAGGATCTGGAGCGTAATACAGGCCATAGGGTTCGGCCGCTTCGGAAATGGCCAGGTTGCGCACGCCCGGCTGCACCACCGCCGTACGCGAATAGGCATCCATGCGCACGATCTGGTTCATGCGCGCGGTCGACAGCACCAGGCCTTCGGCAATCGGCATGGCGCCGCCGGACAGGCCGGTGCCAGCGCCGCGCGGCACGACCGGGACATTGAATTCGCGGCAGATCTTCAGCGCCGCCAGAAGCTGCGCCTCGTCGCCAGGCAAGGCGACCGCCATGGGCAACTGGCGATAGGCCGACAGACCGTCGCATTCATAGGGACGGGTGTCCTCCTGATCGGACAGCACGCTCGATGGCGGCAGGGCCGCGCGCAGGGCGGCAACGAAGGCTGTGCTGTTTTTCATTGATCCATTGTAAGTTCAAATCCTGCGGGTACGCGGAAATCCCCTCCCAACCACTGGTAATTTGTCGTATCCTGCCACCGTTAACGACAATTTGAGGCTGCAATGGGTAACCGACTCTCGAAAATCGCCACCCGCACCGGCGACAAAGGCACCACCGGCCTGGGCGACGGCTCGCGCGTGGACAAGGACAATGTGCGCATCCAGGCCATCGGCGAAGTGGATGAGCTGAACTCCAACCTGGGCGTGCTGCTGGCCGAACCGCTGCCGGACGCAATGCGCGAGGAACTGGTCTCGATCCAGCACGACCTGTTCGACCTGGGCGGGGAGCTGTGCATTCCCGGCTACCAGATGATCAAGGAAGAGCACGTCGAGCGCCTCGATGCGCTGCTGGCCAAGTACAACGCCACGCTGCCGGCGCTGACGGAATTCATCCTGCCGGCCGGCTCGCGCGCTGCAGCGGTGTCGCATGTCTGCCGCACCGTGTGCCGCCGCGCCGAGCGCGCCATCGTCACGCTGGGCAAGACGGAAACCATCCACGACTTCCCGCGCCAATACGTCAACCGCCTGTCGGACCTGATGTTCGTGCTGGCGCGCGTGCTGAACCGCTTTGCCGGCGGCAGCGACGTGCTGTGGCACCACGACCGCAAGCGCGGCTAAAACCCCGCCTGTACGGCGAAGCGCTGCTGCAGGTAATCGAGCATGAGCCGCACCCGGTGCGGCAAGTAGCGGCGGCTGGGGTACAGCAGGTTCAACTCCTGCGCGGGGCCCTGCCAATCGCGCAGCACCCGGCGCAGCTTGCGCTGCGCCAGCAGGTCGTGCACCAGCCATGCCGGGCACAGGCCGATGCCGCCGCCCGCAAGCAGCGTGTCACGGATTGCCAGCGCGTTGTTGACGCGATAACGGCCATGCGTGGCGACTGTCACCCTTTGCCCGCCATCCGATAGTTCAAGTTTGTCGCCTGTGCTTAACCAGGCGAAGCGGATGTATTCGTGTTCAGCCAATTGCGCCGGCGTTTGCGGCGCGCCATGCGCTTTCAGGTAAGCCGGCGCAGCTACCAGCAAACGTGGCGAAGTACCGACACGGCGCGCTACCGCATTCGGCGGCAAGTCGCTGCCAAGGCGCACCGCGATGTCGACGCCTTCCTCCACCAGGTCCGCCATGCGGTCGTTCAGGATCAGCTCCACTTCCATGCCGGGGTATTGCCGCAGGAAGTCCTGCACATATGCGTTGAGGCAGAACTGGCCCAGCGCTACCGGCGCGTTGATGCGCAGCAGGCCGCTGGCGGCGGCTGTTTCGCCGCGCACATCGGCCACGGCGTCGGCATATTCCTCCAGCATGCCGCGGGCGCGTTCGTAAAAGCGGCGGCCGGGCATGGTGGGCGACAGGCTGGCCGTGCTGCGCTCGAGCAGGCGCACGCCAAGGTCGGCCTCAAGAGCGGCGACGATCTTGCTGATGTTCGATTGCGTGGTGTGCTGTTCGCGCGCGACGGCAGACAGGCTGCCCAGTTCGACGGCCCGCACGAAGCAGTGGAGGGAGCGTAAGGTGTCCATAGTCATTCCATTTTGGACTTAACTATAGTCTATTTCGCCAGCTACCAGTCGATACCAGAATAAACGAGGATGTCCCTGCCCGAACCAACTGGAGATCCTGATGAAACGCCTGAACTTTTCGCTGGCAGCCCTGCTGGCAGCATCCGCCGTCCATGCAGCCGAGTGGCGCACCACCTGGTACGCCGCGCCGATGCCCGCCTGGGGCGCCGAATTCACCCTGCCCACCATGATGCCGTCCGCCCTGGAGGCGCACACCGTACGCGAAGTTGTGCGCACCAGTATCGGCGGCGAGCAGGTGCGCGTCACTTATTCCAACCGCTACGGCAGCGCGCCGCTCGTGATCGGCGAAGCACGACTGGCGCCCACCCGCGACGAGTCGCCGCGTGCAGCGTCGTCGCAGCAGGATGGCGCGGGCGTGCAACTGAGCTTTGGCGGCCGACGCGACGTGACGGTCGCGCCGGGGCAGTCAGCCACCAGTGACGCAGTCGCGATGCCGGTGTCCGCCCGCCAGCGCCTCACGATTTCGACCTGGCTGCCGCAGCGCGCTCTGCTAACGACCTTTCACTGGGGAGCGCAGCAGACGGCATTTGCCGCACCAGGTAATCAGGCCGCCGCCGCCGCGCTGCCCAATGCGCTGACACTGACCGGGCGTGCCTTCCTGAGCGCCGTGCAAGTCTCCGGTCCCGCTCATCGCACGGTCGTCGCCTTCGGCGATTCGATCACGGACGGCAACGGCTCTACGCCCGACCGAAACATGCGCTGGCCAGACCAGCTGGCAATGCGTGCCGACGGCATGGCCGTGGTCAATGCCGGCATATCCGGCGCGCGGCTGCTGTCGGATGGCATGGGTGAAAAGGCGGCAGCACGCTTCGAACAGGATGTACTGTCGCAGCCGGGAGTGCAGACGGTGATCGTCCTGCTTGGCATCAACGACATCGGCTGGCCCGGCAGCGCCTTCGCACCGAACGAAGCGCCAGCCACCGCCCGCGCGATGATCGCCGGTTACCGCAAGCTGATCGCCGCCGCGCACGCCCGCCAGGTCCGCATCATCGGCGGCACCTTGCTGCCGTTCGAAGGCGCCCTGCGCGGCACGCCCTACTCCGGCCATTACTCGCCTGCCAAAGACCTCGTGCGCCGCGAAGTGAACGAATGGATACGCCACAGTGGCGAGTTCGACGCCACCATCGATTTCGACCAGCTGCTGCGCGACCCGGCCCACCCAACGCGCCTGCGCCCCGACTTCGACTCCGGCGACCACCTGCACCCGAGCGACGCCGGCTACGCAGAAATGGCCCGCGCCGCGGCGCTAGTTGCCAAGTAAGCGCGACATGCCTTTCGCGAGGCTGAGGCGGGCGGCGCCGCTGGGATGGCTGGCGAATATGGCTGCGCCCCTGGAGTCGGCGGCAAGCTTGCCGTAGAAGCTCAAAACGGCCGAACACGGCCACCCTGCGCGATGGGCAATCAATATACCAAGTTGGTCCGCCTCGCGTTCCTGGATTGCGGACAGCTTGGACAAGCGAAACTGCAGGGTGACGTCTGAGGCAAGCCGCTCTTCAACCACCCCTAACGGAAGATCACGCCTGGCGTCAAGCAGCGCTTCCGACAGGGTTTCGCGCCCGTGCTCCGCAACGACGTGTGCGATTTCATGTGCCAATAACAGCGCCAGTTCGCCATCGTCCAACCTGAGGCGATAGATAAAGTGGCTGCCGACCAGCAGCTTGCCCCCCGCCTGGCTTTCCGCTTCGACTGCCGGATCGTCGGTGACGTGCAGCTCCCACGGCCAGCCAGCGACATCGGGTTTCAGCGCAACTGCGGCCTGTACCAATCCTTCGGCTATGCCCCTGGCCCTTGCGAGCAAAGCCTTGTCTCGGTCAAGCCGGCCGGCGGCCGCAAGCGACACGGTCTGCTCGATGTAATGGTCCTCGGAGCGCTGCCCTACTTCCTCCGCCGGAAAACGCAGCTCTTGCCAGCGGCCAGAGTCAGGCACTTGCGCAAATGCTTGCGATGTCAGCGCCAGCAACACGAACGCCAGGAAGCGCATAGCGGTCTCCTATTGGAATAAACTATTTATACCAATTTAGGCGAAGCTTGCGGCCGGCACAAGCTTTGATGAAATTTGTTAGACTGCGCAGATGCGAAAAATTCAACAATGCGTTTTTGCCATCGCTCTGGCGTTTGCGGCCGGCGGCGTGGTCGCCCAGGACGCGACGCCGAGCGTCGAAGTACAGGGCGTGAAGAACCCGGACATGAAGTCCTACCGCGCCGTGGTGGCCGGGCTGGAGGCAT
>DASWTB010000214.1:0-10855 GCA_036402315.1 Pseudoduganella sp.
CAAACCTCGCTGGACTGGTGGGCGCGCTTCCAGCGTGCCGACGGCTGGTTCGCCGGCGGCGCGCGCCTGGCGGTTGCGGGCGGCGTCGTGGTCAGCGTGCTGGGCATGGGCATGGCGCTTGGCACGTCGACCGTCATGGTCTACAACGGCCTGGGCGCGTCGGTACGCGTGACGATCGACGGCAATTCGAAGCTGATCGCCCCAGGCCAACACACCACGATCGATGCCAATGCGGAAGAGCAGCATCTGGTCGAAACGCACCTGATGGATGGCCGGCTGCTGGAGAGCTTCCGCCCCCGCGATGGCTCCGACCAGTCGGTGTACAACGTCGCTGGCGGCACCGTGATGGCAACTGGAATCGTCCATTACGGCGGTCCTGGCAATGAAGAGAACACCGTGCTGGGAGCGCCGCGCTGGTTCGACACCGACGCCGACGTGCTGTTCGAAGAACCGCCAAAATCGGTCAGCAGCAAGAGCAAGAAATGGCGCAAGGTTCTCGCTGCGGCATCGGGCATGGAGCCGGAGTCGCTGACGGGACTGGTCAAGGATGACGCGCAGCGCAAGGCTATGGTGCTGGCCCATGCACGCTGGGACGATATCAAGGCGCCAACGACCTATACATGGCTGACGATGGCGCATGAAGACGGTGCAGGCGACGTGCTGGTACAGCGCCTGAAGGAAGACCCTGAAAACGTCCAGCTGCGCCGCGCCGAACAGGCCATTGCCAACGAATCGCCGGCGATCTGTGCCACCGCGCGCGAGCGCTCCAGCCAGCGACCGGATGACGGCGACCGGCTTTATCTGGCACTGCGCTGCGGCCAGGCAGCCAGCAAAGAGGCGATTGCGGCGGCGCGGGCACGCTTCCCCGGCAACGCCTGGCTGACCTACCTGCAGGCACGTACGCTGCTCGATCACGGCGTCTGGGACGAGGCGCTGGAGCCGTTGCGTGAGGTGCAGGGCAAGCTGCCGCACGAGAATGCCGAGATGCAGATGGCGCTGGAGCGTCTGCAGCGCCTGTTGGACGGCCAGGTCAGGAACCGTGACTTGCCCGAGGGCTCGCGTGTCGCTGCTATGGCGCAGATGGAGCGTGCCGCGAATGACCCCTACGGCGCTCTCTCCCGCGGCGAGTTAGCCAAGGCGCTGGCGGCGAGCAGCGGCGATCCGGGGCAGGCTGCCCGTATGCGCCGGCTGGTCGGCGCCTCGGACGGCGCCAGCGCTGCCCAGGTGCAGGCTGCATTGGAGGAGCCGGTGACAAACGGTATCGACCAGGTGACCTTGCTGGTGAGCGCCGCGCTGGCGCTGCGCCATGGCCGCGATACCGAGCCATACTGGGCCCAGGCGAAGTCGATGCGCGAATACGCACCGCGCCTGCGCCGCTTCATCGAGTCTGCCAAGGCCGGCAAATACCAGGAGGCCGAGATGGAGTTGGGCGCCATGCCGATGGAGGCTCGTGCGCTGGCCTATGCAGCCGGCGTGGTGGCTGCTGGCGACGCTGCGCCTGCCCGCTGGCGCAAGATCGCGCGCCTGGTGCTGTTCGCGCCTGAGCGCCCATACCTGCATTCTTGAAGCGCACTATAATGCTCCGGCGCTTTTCCACAACCGCCGGAGCATAGAGATGATTCGTACCGCTGTACTGCTTTCCCTGTTTGCCACTTTCCCGCTGGCTCAAGCCGCGCCTGACCTGACCACGGTCGCTGAACGCTCCGGCTACCAGGCCACAGGCCGCTACGACGAAGTGCAGCGCCTGTGCGCCGACTACCAGAAGGCATATCCGAAAGCGGTGCGCTGCTTCTCCTTCGGAGAAACCCCGGAAGGCCGGCCGATGCTGGCGCTGGCGGTCTCCCGTACCGGAGCGCTGACTGCCGCCGCCGCCAAACAGCGCAAGCTGCCGGTACTGCTGGTCCAGGGCGGCATTCACGCCGGCGAGATCGATGGCAAGGATGCCGGCTTCTGGGCCTTGCGTGAAGCGCTGGATGGCAAGGCTGCCGCCGGTGCGCTGGACAAGCAGGTGGTACTGTTCGTTCCCGTCTTCAACGTCGATGGCCACGAGCGCTTCGGCAAGAACAACCGCCCCAACCAGCGCGGCCCGGTCGAAATGGGCTGGCGCGTCACGGCGCAGAACTACAACCTCAACCGCGACTACGTGAAGGCCGATGCGCCGGAAATGCAGGCCATGCTCAAGCTGGTCAACGAGTGGGACCCGCTAGCCTACATCGACCTGCACGTGACCGACGGCGCCAAATTCCAGCCGGACGTGTCGATCCAGGTCGAGCCGGTGCACGGCGGCGATGCGGCGCTGCTGCCGCTTGGCAAGCAGATGCGCGACAACGTCATGGCCGACCTGCGCAAGCAGGGTTCCGACCCGCGCCACTTTTACATCTCCTTCGACAAGACCGACCAGCCGGATTCCGGCTTTGTCGACAGCATGGCCACGCCGCGTTTCTCTACCGGCTACTTCCCATTGCGTAACCGCTTTGCCATGCTGGTGGAAACCCATTCGTGGCGCGATTACCCCCACCGTGTGAAAGTCACGCGCAACACCATCGTCTCGTTGATGGAGCAGTTTGCGCAGCACGGCGCAGCCTGGTCCAAGGCCGCGGCGGAAGCCGATGTACGCGCCGCCAGGCTGGCCGACATGCCGCTCAGCTACAAAACCACTGATCGCACGGAGATGATCGACTTCCCGGGCTACGAATACAGCCGCACGCCTTCCGATGTGTCGGGCGGCACCTGGACCAGATATGACGAGTCCAGGCCGCAGAAATGGACCGTGCCGCTGCGCGACGAAGTGGTGCCGGACGTTGTGGCCAAGGCGCCAGCCGGCGGCTACCTGGTGCCGGCCGCGCAAGCGGCACTGGTGGAAGCGAAGCTCAAGTTGCACGGCATCAGCTACAAGCGGCTGGAGCAGGCGCCGGGCAAGGTAGCGGTGGAAGCGTTCCGCGCCGACGAAGCCAAACTGACCGCGACCTCCTTCGAAGGCCACCAGCTGGCGAGCTGGAAGGGCGCCTGGAAGGCGGAGCAGCGTGAGGTCGGCAAGGGCGCGCTGTTCGTGCCGATCGCCCAGCCGAAATCGCGCCTCGTGATGACCATGCTGGAGCCGTCCGGCGCCGATTCGCTGGCAGCGTGGGGCTTCTTCAACAACTACCTGGAACGCAAGGAGTATATGGAGGAGTATGTGGCCGAGGAGGCCGCACGTGAGATGCTGGCCGCCGACCCGGCACTGGCCACCGCCTTCAAGGCCAAGCTGGAAAGCGACCCGGCCTTCGCCAACAATCCGCGCGCCCGCCTGGACTTCTTCGCCCGCCGCCACGCCACCTGGGACGAGCGCCACAACCTCTATCCGGTGTACCGCACGGCGCTTGTTTACTAAACTTCCTGAAACATCGCCGTTTCCGTCACTTTCGATTGCGAGGAAATAACGTGTAAAGGTATAACAGCACCATCGTAAAAGGAGACACCATGGGTATCCGACCTTTCGTGGCGCTGTTTACCGCAACCCTGCTGGCCGCCGCGGCGCAAGCGGCGCCGGCGGGCAGTCCGGCTGCCGCCGTCAACGTGTTCATCGGCACTGGCGGCGACGGCCACACCTTCCGCGGCGCCACGCGCCCCTTCGGCATGGTGCAACTGAGCCCGGACACCCAGGTACGGCACTACCGTCAAAGCTACCCTTGGGCGGCAGGCTACCGCTATGAGGACAACTCCATCCTCGGCTTCTCCCACACCCATTTCTCCGGCAGCGGCCACTCCGACCTGGGCGACATCCTGCTGATGCCATACAGCGGCGACACCAAGCTGGAGCCGGGCTACCCTGAGCGTCCCTTCAGCGGTTACCGTTCGCGCTTCCGCCATGAAGATGAACGCGCGGAGCCTGGCTACTACGCCGTGCGCCTGCAGGACCACGACGTCGATGTTGAATTGACCGCCAGCGAGCGGGTTGGCCTGCACCGCTACCGCTACGCCAAGGGGGCGCAGGCGAAGTTGATTCTCGACCTGCGCCAGAGCATCTATGACTATGCCGGCAAGAACCTGTGGTCGTCGCTGCGCCTGCGCGATAGCACCACCATCACCGGCATGCGCATCACGCGCGGCTGGGCGCCTGGCCGCCAGGTCTACTTTGCGATGAAACTGTCGCGCGCCATCACCGGCCACACCCTGGTCAACCGCGAGGAGGGCGTCGAATACAAGGGCTTCGCCGGGCCGGGCAAGACCCCGGCCGACAAGGTGCAGGTGGAGGGCAAGGCGCTGGTGGCCGCGCTCGATTTCGGCGCGCCGGATGATGGCACGCTTCTGGTGAAGGTTGCGCTGTCCGGCGTCAGCGAGGACGGTGCGCTCGCGAATCTGGAGGAAATGCCAGGCTGGGACTTCGACGCCGAACGCCAGCGCGCAAGCACTGCCTGGAACGATGCACTTTCTGCTGTCGCCATCGACGCCCCGGCCGACATGCGCACCATGGTTTATACGAGCCTGTACCACGCCATGCTGGCCCCAAGCCTGTTCATGGACCGCGACGGCAAGTATCGCGGCCCGGACAACCAGGTGCACCAGGCCAAAGGCTTCCGCTACCACTCGACGTTCTCGCTGTGGGACACCTACCGCGCCCTGCACCCTTTGCTCACGCTGGTGCAGCCGGAGCAGCGCAATGCCGACTTCGTCAACTCGCTGGTGGCTTCACGCCAGCATAGCCCGCACGGCGTCCTGCCGGTATGGGCCTTCCATGGCCTGGAGACCTGGTGCATGATCGGCTATCACGCGGTACCGGTGATCGCCGACGCCTACATGAAGGGTATCAAAGGGATCAATGCCGATGAAGCGCTGGCGGCCATGGTTGCCAGCGCGGATTATGGCCCCTACGGCGGCCTTGAGCATTACAAGAAGCTGGGCTATGTGCCGATTGACCTGGAGCCGGAAGCCGCCTCCAAGACTGTGGAATATGCATTCGACGACTGGACCATCGCCCGCATGGCCGAGAAGATGGGCAAGCAAGACGTGGCAGCGCGCTTCTACCAGCGCGCGCAGAACTACCGCAATGTGTTCGACACCAGGACGGGTTTCGTCCGTGCCCGCAAGTCGAGCGGCGAGTTCCGCGCACCTTTCAACCCGGTGCAGTCGAACTTCGGCAGCGACTATACCGAGGGCAGCGCCTGGCAGTATTCCTGGTATATGCCGCACGATAACGCGGGCCTTGTCGGCATGCTGGGTGGCGACGCCGGCCTGCAGTCGAAAATCGACCAGGTGTTCGACGCCAAGCTCGATGAAAACGTGTACGCCCACATGGAAGACATCTCGGGCCTGATCGGCCATTACGCGCACGGCAACGAGCCATCGCACCACGTGGCCTACCTGTACAACTTCGCAGGCGCACCGTGGAAGACGCAGGAACGCCTCGCGCAGATTGTCGCCAGCCAGTACCACAACAAGCCCGATGGACTGGCGGGCAATGACGACCTGGGACAGATGTCGGCCTGGCTGGCCTTCACCGCCCTGGGCTTCTATCCCGTGGCGCCGGGCAGCAATGAATATGTGATCGGCCGCCCCTTCGTCGACAAGGCGGTACTGAACCTGCCGAACGGCAAGCGCTTCACCATCCGCGCCGAGGGACTCTCTGCCGCCAATGCCTATGTCGGCAGCGTCGCACTGAACGGCAAGCCGCTGGCGCGCACCTTCCTGCGCCATGAAGACATCATGGCCGGCGGCGAAATGGTATTCCGCATGCAGGCCGCGCCAAACAAGGAATGGGGCCGCGAACTCAGCGCGCGCCCGTACAGCCAGACTGGATACACCCAATGAAGACAATCGCCTTTGCCCTGGCCATCGCGTGCGCGACGGCTCCCGCTGCCGCCCAATTTGTCGGCAAGATCAGCGACCCGGTCGAATGGGTCAACCCTTTGATGGGCACTGCCAGCAAGCCGGAAATGTCGAACGGGAATACCTATCCGGCCATCGCCGTCCCGTGGGGCATGAACCTGTGGACGCCGCAGACCGGCAAGATGGGCAACGGCTGGACCTACCAGTACGAAGCCGACAAGCTGCGCGGCCTGAAGCAGACGCACCAGCCATCGCCCTGGATGAACGATTACGGCCAGTTCTCGGTCATGCCGGTGACCGGCGCCAAGCGTTTCATGGAAGACGACCGCGCCAGTGCGTTCTCACACAAGGCCGAAACGTCGAAACCGTATTACTACAGCGTCTATCTGGCAGATGCCAATGTCACCGCGGAATTGACGCCAACCGAACGCGCTGCTCAGTTCCGCTTCACCTTCCCGGAATCAGACAAGAGCTATGTGGTGGTGGACGCCTTTGACAAAGGCTCCTACGTCAAGATCATCCCGGAGCAGCGCAAGGTGATAGGCTACAGCACGCGTTATGCGCGCGGCCCGTTGCCATCCAACTTCCGCCTGTACTTCGTAATGGTGTTCGACAAGCCCTTTTCCTCCACTGACGTATGGCGCGGCAAAGAACTGGTGGAAGGTGCGCTTGAAATGGACAGCCAGCACAGCGGCGCCATCGTCGGCTTCAAGACCAGGCGCGGCGAGCAAGTGCACATGAAGGTCGCGTCTTCCTTCATCAGCCCCGGGCAGGCGGAGTTGAACCTGCAGCGCGAGCTGGCCAACGACGACTTCGACACTACGCGCGCCCGCGCCAAGGCGGCCTGGAACCGCGTGCTGTCGAAGGTGGAAGTGGAGGGCGGCAGCATCGACCAGATGCGCACCTTCTATTCGAGCCTGTACCGCATGGTGCAATTCCCGAACAAGATGTATGAAATCGATGCCGCCGGCCAGCCGGTGCACTGGAGTCCTTACAACGGCAAGGTCTTGCCAGGCTACCTGTTCGCCGGCACTGGCTTCTGGGACACCTTCCGCGCCCTGTATCCCTTCCTGAACCTGGTCTACCCATCGATCAACCGCGAAATGCAGGCCGGCCTGGCCAATGCCTATCGCGAAGGCGGCTGGCTGCCCGAGTGGTCGAGCCCCGGCTATGCCGACATCATGGTCGGCAACAATTCCGCCTCGGTGGTGGCGGACGCCTGGATCAAGGGCAGCCGCAGTCCCGATATCGAAACCCTGTGGCAAGCGCTCAAGCACGGCGCCGACAATGAAGGACCGGTCAGCGCCGTAGGCCGCGCCGGCGTGAAGTATTACAACGAGCTTGGCTACGTGCCCTACGACGTGAAGATCAACGAGAACGCTGCCCGCACGCTGGAATATGCCTACGACGACTTTGCGATCTACCAGTTGGGCAAGGCGCTCGGCAAGCCGGAATCGGAAATCGGCATCTACGCCCAGCGCGCCATGAACTACAAGAAGCTGTTCGACCCGGAGACGGGCCTGATGCGCGGCCGTAACAAGGATGGCAGCTTCCAGTCGCCATTCAATCCCGTTAAATGGGGCGACGCATTCACAGAAGGGAATAGCTGGCATTACACCTGGTCGGTATTCCACGACATCGATGGCCTGGTCAAGCTGATGGGCGGCCGCGCGGCATTTGTCAACAAGCTGGATACCGTGATGAGCATGCCGCCCGTGTTCGACGAAAGCTATTACGGCTCCGTGATCCACGAGATCCGCGAGATGCAAGTGGCGAACATGGGCCAGTACGCCCACGGCAACCAGCCGATCCAGCACATGCTTTACCTGTACAACTACGCCGGGGCGCCGTGGAAGTCGCAGTACTGGATCCGCGAAACGTTGAACCGCATGTACAAGCCAACGCCGGACGGCTACTGCGGCGACGAAGATAACGGCCAGACTTCCGCCTGGTACGTGTTTTCGGCACTCGGCTTCTATCCGGTCACGCCGGCAGTCGGCCAGTACGTGGTTGGCGCGCCGCTGTTCCAGCACGCCACGGTGCACCTGGAGAATGGCAAGCGAATTCGCATCAACGCCCCCGCCAACAGCCCAACGGCGCGCTACATCCGTGCCGCGAAACTGAATGGGCGCCCACTGCAGCGCAACTGGCTGGGCCACGACGAGCTGCTGCGCGGCGCCACCCTCGATGTGGAGATGTCGGCGCAGCCGAACCAGCAGCGCGGCACCGCGCCGGCCGACGCGCCGTATTCCTTCTCGCGCGCCGAAGCGGCGGCTACTTCGCAGAAACGATAGTGTCGATCATCTGCTGGGAATAGACATCGCCGTTCGCCTCGGCGGCAGCCATCATGGAGCGCCACAGCGGCACGATGCCGACGCCCAGCTTGTCGAAGCGCACCAGGCCGCAGGCATAGATGCCGTCGTAGGAATCGACGGCGCCGCCGAGTTTCTCGCAGGCGGCGGCCTGCTTCGCGCGGTAATCCTTCGACGACTCTTCGCTCGCAACGCCAGATTGCACGAGCGCATCAAGAGCCATCGCCTCTGCGCCGCCTTCGTGGATCCACGGATCCTGTTCGCCGATGCCACCGCGGGAGACCGCCAATTGCCAGATGTGCGCCATTTCATGCGCAACGTTGCGGGCCGCGTAGTCGCGGAGCTTCGGATGGTCGACATTCAGCTGTTTTCCTTCAAGACGGTAGGACACTTGGCCCTGGCCCCTGATAGCGCCTCCCTTCATCGAAAAGCCTGGCGAATCGAAGGTGGCAACCGATACCATGATCAGCAGTTCGTGCTTTAATTGCCGCTGGTAGGCCTTCTCGTAATAGGCGGAGACCTTTGCACTGGTATCGAGTATCGTTTCGCGCAGCCATTGCGGGGTTTGTGGATCGATCAGGATTTGTACCGCACCGGCATTGGCCGCCTGCGCCAAGCCAAAATAGGCGTAGCCACGCTCTTCGAGCTGGCCAAAGCTGTTATTCGGCGGGGCGATTACGTTCTCCTGGGCGAGGCCAAACAGCTTAAACTCGGGGCGCATGAAGAGCACTTTCTTGCCCTGCTGGACGGCGCCTTGCAGGTGGCCGAGGTAGACCGCCGTTCCCCCATCGCCGAATCGGTTAAATGATACGTACTCCTTGGGAGACCAGCCGTCAAAAGTCCTGATCTGCACGCTGGCTGACTGGAACGGCTCGCCATTCGACGCAATGACATCCTGACCCGATTCGGATTTCATGTCCATGCCGTGCGTGAGAACCTTCCATTCCTGCTGCCGGAATTCGCCGATTGATCTAAATTTGATAGCTGTAACGGCTTGTGCAAACCGGTAATCCACGCGCCACAGGTCTTTCGCCACATGGTGTACGTTCACCGCCACCGCAAGCTCGGGCGCCACCTCCGCATGCGCGAGCGGGGCCGCATACAGCATCAGCAAAGCGGCGCAAAGGCCAAGGAATCGATGCATCGGGAAGTCCATTAGATGACCATGAAGGGAGGTATTTTACCCACGTGATTGCAAATAAGGCAATTTGCGATGTATCAAATAACGGACTAAACTATACTGCAGGAGATATCGATGAAATACAAAGACTTCCCTAAACATGACCTGAGGCGGTGTTTCACCGTGCTGCTAACGATCGAACGCCTGGGTGAGAAAGCTACTGCGCACTACATCTCGTTGGAGCTCGAATGCACCCGTGCGGAAGTATTGCGTGCCATAGAAGTCGCGCGGGAACAGTTTCGCGTGCAACTGGTGAAAATTGGCTCGTCTTTCCGAATTGACGATTGGGGCGTGTTGAATCGCAATGCTGTTCGGGCCATGTTTGACGCTGCTCCCGCACGCGAGGCCGAGGATTCCATGCTTGGCTCACTGGTCGATGCCATCAGGGCAGAACGCAGCCCATCGTCGCATGGCGAAGCAGACTTGTTCCGTTTTGCCGCGCAGTTACTGAAGACCCGCTATCCAGCACAGGCGAAGAGACTCGACAGTGCAGCACGTTTATATTTTGACGCAAACAGGGTCAAGCCACGCTCGTTTCCACAGATGGTAACTGATGGTCTTGTGACGGACGTACCGCGGTTCCGGCACGCGATCGAAAACCGTCTTGAAGGAATCAGGATATGGTGAATCCAGTCGAATTTGCTGTCGATACGGACTTGTCGCTCGGATTGAAAGAACTGTTGCGGCAGCTGGAAGAGCGCTCCAACTTGCGTGAGCCGATCAAGATGTTCATTGCCGGCGGCATGGCGACGCACCTCTATACCGGTGGTCGGGTGACAAGCGATGTCGATGCGGAGTTTTCAAAACGGATCATGCTTCCGCGCGACCTGCTGGTCGAAACCCGGGGTGGCAATATGCTTTATCTTGACCCCACATACAACAGCACGTTCGCCTTGATGCATGAAGACTATATGAAAGATGCGATGCGTGTCCCGATTGGCACGAAGCACATCGAAGTCTACGTTCTTAGCCCTGTCGACCTGATCGTCAGCAAAATGGCGCGCTATAACGGACCCGACCCGGAAGACATCGAGACGCTGATTGAGCGCCTCGATATATCTGCTGAGGAAATCGAAGCGCGTGCGCTGCACGCGATGTCCGGCTACGTCGGCAATCTTGATTACTTGCGGATGAATTTGCGCGATGTACTCAAGAAGGCGCGCAAGCGGCGCGCCATCCATAAGCGTTAGCCGGCCTGCAGCGGGATCACGCCCGGCACGGTCGCCGGAGTCGAGCAAGGCTCTTCGTCAAAAGCGATATCGCCCAGCGGGTTAGCGATGCCGTCGGTCTTCAGGTCCTTGAAGCCGAACAGGTCGCGGTCCATCAGGTGCGATGGCACCACGGTGGACAGGGCGGAGAAAGTGTTCTCCACCCGGCCCGGGTGCTTCTTCTCCCATTCGCGCAGCATGGCCTTGATCTGCTTGCGCTGCAGGTTTTCCTGCGAGCCGCACAGGTCGCACGGGATGATCGGGAAGTTCTTCACCTCGGCGTAGCGCTCGGTGTCTTCTTCCTTCACATAGGCCAGCGGACGGATCACCATGTGCTTGCCGTCATCGGA
>DASWTB010000215.1:0-7202 GCA_036402315.1 Pseudoduganella sp.
CCCCTCTCCCGCGTCGTGCTGCGACGCAAAAAAGCTGCCACCTCCCAATACCGGCGCCCGCCCCGCCTCCATGGCTGCCCCCAAGGGCCGCCGTCGCCATCCAGCACCTAGGCTATCGAAGCTCCCATCGGCGATCACCCACACCGTGAAACTTGTTGACTTCACCTAGCGCGTCACCTAGCATCGTTTACCAAACGATCGTTTATCAAAAGTCGCGCGACGTCTATTGGCGCCGATCCCCGCGCGGGCATTCGGTCAGCAAGCGTCAGCAAGAGGCGGAGTCCGTCGCCGAGGCTGCTTCTCACCGCACAGTCGATTTCATTCGGGAAGCCGCGGGTTGGATGGAAACGGAGAGAAACAGCCCCGGATTCAACCGGGGTACAACAACTGAGGAGACGTCAAATATGGAAATCAGACGCTGGCATGGATCCTACCCGCCCGGGATGCCGCTTGAGATTGAAGTGGAAGAGGCAGCGACACTGGGATCGATGATTGCCCATGTGGTCGCTTCGTTCGCCGCGCGTCCTGCGGTTACCTGTCTGGAGGAATCACTGAGTTACGCAGAACTCGGCATCCTGACCGAGGCGCTTGCGACCTTTCTGCAGCAGTCGGGAATGAAAAAGGGGGACCGCGTGGCGCTGATGCTGCCAACCTGCCCCGCTTTCCTGGTAGGCCTGGCAGCGGCATTCAGAGCGGGGATGGTGGCGGTTCCTGTCAACCCTCTATATACACCGCGCGAGTTGAAGCATCAGCTACAGGATTCTGGCGCCGTCTGCATTATCGTCGCTGATCAACTGCAGCAGTCACTGCGGCAAGTACTGGATGAAACCAGCATTACTCATGTACTGACAGCACCGGTTGTCGGAATGAAGCCTGTTGTCGGCAAACTCGCGGCGGTCGCAATAGACGCCGACATTGCTCAACAAGCCGGCACCGCCGGCAATGGCAAGTTCCAACCGCTGGCCCACGCGATTCTCCAGGGAAGCAGGGGCAGTCTTGCCGAAGTCACGCAGGCCGCCCAGGACATCGCCATTCTGCAATACACCGGAGGCACGACGGGTGTGTCGAAGGGGGCGGTCCTCACGCACAGGTCAGTTTGCGCGAGTCTGGCGCAAGTTACGACCTGGGCAGGGCCGCCATTAGCAGGATCGGGGACATCCATGGTGACACCGCTGCCCTTGTATCACATTTTCCCGCTTGCTACTTCACTGCTGGCACTATCGCTGGGTTGTGAGAATCGCCTGATTCCCAATCCGCGTGATTCCGCGTCGGTGATCGCTGAGCTGAAGCGGCGTCCATTTCAGATGTTTATCGGTGTCAACACCTTGTTCAACAGCCTGGTGAACGAGCCGGAACTTCATTCCGTAGACTTCAGCGCTACCCGCCTAGTGATTGGCGCCGGGGCGTCCATCCAGGAAGCCGTTGCAAAGCGATGGTGCGCGGCCGGTGCTCCTCCCGTTACCGAAGCCTATGGACTCACGGAGACCTCGCCGAGCGCCACCTTCAATCCTCCCGGGCGAAGCGGGTCGATTGGTATTCCTGCGCCTTCGACCGACGTTCGGGTGCTGGATGAAAATGTGTGCGACGTCCCGATCGGGGTTGCGGGTGAACTTCTCATCAAGGGGCCGCAACTCTTCAGCGGCTATTGGAACCGGGAGGACGAAACACGGAGAGCCTTCTTTGATGATGGCTGGTTCAGGACAGGCGACATCGTGATCATGGACGAACAGGGCTTCATGACAATGGTCGACCGCAAGAAGGACATGATTCTTGTCTCAGGCTTCAACGTCTATCCTAATGAGATCGAGGCCGTCGTCGCAATGATGCCCAATGTCATGGAGTCAGCCTGTGTCGGCGTTCCTGACAAGCATTCGGGCGAGGCGCCGCACCTCTTCATTGTGCCACGCAACACCACGCTCACAACGGAGCAAGTGGAGGTGCACTGTCGGGCCCATCTGGCGGCCTATAAGGTACCACGGCATATTACGCTGATCGATGCCCTGCCCAAATCAACCGTAGGCAAGATCCTGCGCAGAGACTTGCGCTCGCGCCTGACTGCCGATCATGACCTGGCATAGCGCCCCCTCAGCCTTTGTCGATTTCCCTCCGCCCCACCAATTGGCAACCCGTATACCCGATCCTATGAACGCCTATTACGCTCCACTTCGCGATCTTCAGTTTGTATTGCACGAACTGCTCGGCGTGACGAACAACGCTGCAATCTCCAAAGCTGCCGACCTGACTCCCGACACGATCAACCAGGTCATCGAAGCGGCAGGACAGTTTGCGACCGAGATCCTGGCGCCCCTGAACGGCACTGGAGATCGCCAGGGTTGCACCATGCCCTCACCAGGGGTGGTGACCACGCCTGATGGATTCAGGAGCGCCTACAAGCGTTTTATCGAAGCCGGCTGGACCTCACTGGCATGTGAACCGGAACACGGAGGCCAGGGACTGCCAAACACGGTGAATGCCGCTGTCCTGGAGATCTTCGCCGGCGCGAACATGGCCTGGGCGTCTTATCCGGGTATGTCGCAGGCGGCTTACACATGCCTGGTCGCAAACGGCTCGGAGGAGCAGAAGGCGCTCTACCTGCCGAAGCTCGTTTCCGGCGAATGGGCGGGAACCATGTGCCTGACCGAGCCAAACGCCGGCACCGACCTTGGACTCTTGCGCACCCGCGCAATGCCCAATGTCGATGGGACCTTCGCCATCACCGGCACGAAGATCTTCATTTCGGGAGGCGAACACGACCTCACGGACAACATCCTTCATTTAGTGCTCGCCCGCCTGCCGGACTCGCCGCCCGGCATCAAGGGTATCTCTCTCTTCCTTGTTCCAAAGTTCCTGGTGTCGTCTCAAGGAGATCTGGCCGAACGCAATGCAGTGACTTGTGGCGCCCTGGAGCACAAGATGGGCATCCATGCGAACGCCACCTGCACGATGAACTTCGATAGCGCAACAGGTTATCTGGTGGGCGGGCTGAACAAGGGGCTGGCAGCGATGTTCGTCATGATGAACCACGCGCGGGTTCTTGTCGGAGTCAATGCCATTGGACTGATGGAGGCGGCGTACCAGAAGGCAGTGGCCTATGCAAAGGATCGCACGCAAGGAAGGGCCCCGAAGGAAACGCCCCGAAACAGCCCGGCAGATCCGATTATCGAGCATGCCGATGTTCGTCGTATGCTGCTGACCCAGAAAGCCTATGTCGAAGGAACACGGGCATTCGCGTGGTGGGCCTGCCAACTGGGTGACATCCAACGCTTCAGCGATGACGCCGGGACCCGGAACCAGGCGGCGGAATTATCCGCCCTGGTGACACCGATCGTTAAGGCATTCAGCAGCGACCTCGCCATCGAATGCACCAGCCTGGCCATGCAAGTCTTTGGTGGGCATGGCTATATCGTGGAAAACCAGGTCGAGCAGCATCTTCGTGACGCGCGCATTATCCCGCTCTACGAAGGCGCGAACGGCATTCAGGCCATGGATTTCCTCGGACGCAAAGTCCTCATGGACCATGGCGCAAGGTTGGAGATGTTCCTTGCAATCATCACGGAATTCATCAAGGCTCATGCCGACAATCCGGCCACGCGGGAATTCACAAGCCCCCTTTCCAGGGCCATCGGTGTCCTGCGGAAGGCCACGCAGGAAGTCCTGGTGCAAGCCAAGGAGGATCCTCACGCCGAGGGAAGCGTTGCTGCGTCATACCTTCGGCTTGCCGGCCATGTCGGCCTGGCATGGATGTGGGCGCGCATGGCCGCGATCGGGCTGGCCAACACCGCTGGCGATCCCATCTATGCATCGAAAGTCGCGACAGCACGTTTCTATTTCAAGAAGCTGCTACCCGAAATCGATGCGCTGGCAGTGGCGATCTGCGCCGGCTCCGAGCCGATCATGGCGCTCGACTTCGGCTGACGCCTCCACTTTCGCCGCGCCAGCCGGGCGGCAACTGCAGCAGAACGGGTTGCCGCCAGAAGATTCGTAACGCTGCCGGGTTGCGCAGAAGCCGTTGGCCTTCGCAACCAAGCCCAGCATCGGGTAACCATGACAACGCTGATTTCAAACTCTGGCGATACACGGGGCAGGAGGAGGGTCGTTCCTCCCCGCTCGGCAAGAGAAAACGTGCTGCGGGTCACGACGCGGCTGGCGCGATTACACGGGTTGGATAAATTCTCCATCAACGATGTGTCCGCGCAACTCGGCATATCCAAGAGTCTGGTGTACGACCGCTTTCAGTCACGGGCGGAGCTCGTCTCTGAGGTTTTGGTGGAGTACTACTCTGGTCTGCTGCGCGATGCAAATGCAGCCACTCGCGCCACGCCGAAGGGGATCCGACGCCTGGTTCGCATTCTCGATATGTGGCTGAGCGAGTACGTGCTGCAGGAGGGAGGCTGTCTGTTGCTGCGTGGCGCCACCGAATGCTGCAGTCGCGCTGACGAACTCATCCGAGACACCATGCGGTTCGCCGTGGATGCCTGGAGGCGCTGCCTCCATGAGCAACTGTGCGATGCCGCAGCAGGTGGGGAAATCCCCGGGAGTGTGGATACAAGGCAGCTCGAGTTTGAGATCTACAGCTTTGTGTTGGGGATCCAGCACGATTGCATGTTTCTCGGAGAGCCTGTGTCGTTCAGGTCTGCCGCATTCCCGGGGATCCTGAGAAGGCACGGAATCATATTGCCTCATGACGTCGCCCTTCGCACTTGAGAACGGCATCTATCGAAGGATCGCGCTATGGCAAGACCACTGGTGGTTTGTTCTGCCATCGCTTTCATGCTTGCAACGTGGCATGCGCAACGCGCAGTCATGTGTTGCATCCGTATAACGTGAGGAACAATGGTTTCGTTCAAGGGTGTGAAAGTTTCGCAGGAGGAGTCCCGGGTCTCGGCCAGCGGGGCAGGTTCGCCCGGAGGATGCAAAACGGGCGCAGCAACTGCAAGCGAGGCGTTCGCCGGGGGCACCATCCCAATCGGCGAAGGCGTCGCACCCCATTGACGCGACTCGTTAGGTTGAAGTTTTGGCATGGACAGCCGGCTCAGCGAAGGCGCTGAGGCTGCTGGCGTTTGTGGTCAGCATCGGCGTCAAAGTTGGGAGTCGCCAATGTGCGAGGCCAGCCGAGTCTGACTCTGCCGAGGTCAACGAGGCTAATCCCACGCTGCCAGCTCGCCGGTCTTGGACGCATGGGCCGCAGCCTCTTCGAGCCAAGGGCCATGCGCCTTGGGCACGACCAGCATCGTCAAACCCAGTCCGTGCAGCACCCGCAGGGCGTGCTCGAGATTGACGCCCTTGCCGTTCTCGAGCTTGGACAGCATGCCGACAGAGACACCGCAATGCCTCGCCGCCTGATCTATGGGCATCCCTTCCCCTGCGCGGGTGGCTCGAATGCGGTCGCCCAGTTGGTGAATGGTGCGAATGGTCGCGCGCGACGGTGGCGTCGGATCAGGTAGCGGTCGCGGCATGGAAGTCTGTCCAATAAACGAGGGAAGTCAGCGTGAAGGCTGCTCGCCAGGTTGTTTCATGATTGTGAAATTATACCCACACCGCTGATGGACGGCCGACATTCCCAGGGGACCGGCCCTCATGACAGCTCTTTGTACGGTTGCAGGTTTAGCTTGGCGATTAATTGCATTTTAAGTTCGGCGTAACGGCTTGGCCTGGATACGTGGGACGCCCCACTACCGGAAGAGCGCAACCACGGCAACCGCCAGGCCCGTCCGACCGGCCTGCGCGCACGCGCGCTGCAGCCTGTCCGACGAGTCCTCCCCGCACTGATATAAGATTTAATCGTTACGTCTTGCAGGCCCCGAAAAGGGGCAAGCCCTATGCGCTGCGCAAGCTGCGGCTTCGAGAATCCGGCAGGCGCCAAGTTCTGCGAGGAATGTGGCGCCGGGCTTGTGCGCGTCTGCCCGGCATGCGGGCAAGAGGCGGGGCCGAGCGCCAAATTCTGCAGCGAATGCGGCGCGCCGTTGAGCGCGGCGCCCCCTGTCACGGCACCTGCGCCAAGCGCCCCCATTGACTACACACCTCCCTATCTGGCCGAGCGGATCCGCGCGGCACAGGCGGAGATGGAAGCCCGCGGCGCGGTGGACGGCGAGCGCAAGACGGTCACCGCGCTGTTCGCCGACATGGCCGGCTCGACCGCGCTGATCCATGACCTCGATCCCGAAGACGCGCGCAGCCTGATCGACCCGGTGCTCGCGCTGATGATGGAGGCCGTGCATCACTATGAAGGCTATGTGGCCAAGTCGATGGGCGATGGCATCCTGGCGCTGTTCGGCGCGCCAATCGCGAATGAAGACCATCCGCAGCGGGCCTTACTGGCGGCGCTGCGCATGCAGGAAGCGATGCGCCAGTACGCCGACAAGGTGCGTCTCGCCCAGGGGATCGCACTGCCGATCCGCGTCGGCATCAATACCGGCGAAGTGGTGGTGCGCACGATCCGCATCAATGATTTGCACACCGACTACGACCCGGTGGGCAATTCGATCCACATTGCCTCGCGCATGGAGAGCATCGCAGTGCCCGGCTCCATCGTCGCGAGCGAGCACACCCGCAACCTGACTGAAGGCTATTTCGCATTCAGGCCCCTCGGCGCGACGCCGATCAAGGGGCTGCCCGAGCCGCTTGCAGTCTTCGAAGTCCTCGGTCTTGGCCCGCTGCGCACCCGGCTGCAGGTGTCGGCCAGCCGCGGGCTGGCGCGTTTTGTCGGCCGCGTCCGTGAGCTCGAGCTACTGCGCGAGGCGCGGGCACGGGCGCAGGCCGGACATGGCCAGATCGTTGGCGTGGTCGGCGAGCCAGGGGTCGGCAAGTCGCGCCTTTGCCATGAGTTCAAGCTGCTCGCGCCGCGCGATTGCCTGGTGCTCGAAACCTTCTCGGTTTCGCACGGCAAGGCCTATCCGTATCTGCCACTGATCGAGCTGCTGCGCAACTATTGCCAGATCACGGCGCAGGACGATGAGCGCCGGCGGCGCGAGAAGCTCACCGGCAAGCTGCTGACGCTGGACCGTGGGCTGGAAGACAGCCTGCCCTATCTGTGCCACCTGCTGGGGGCCGCCGTGCCGGGCTCGGCGCTGGCGCAGATGGACTCCCAGGTCCGCCAGCAGCGCACCTTCGAGGCGATCAAGCGGCTGCTGGTGCGCGAGAGCCTGGCCCAGCCGGTGGAGCTGGTCATGGAAGACCTGCAATGGCTCGACAGCGAAACCGAG
>DASWTB010000216.1:0-3719 GCA_036402315.1 Pseudoduganella sp.
GCGGAAAAAGTTTTCATGTTTGAACTTTCTGTGAAAGATTAAAAACGCTCAATCGGTGGTTCCGCCCGGGTACTTCAGCGGACGCATCCTTCTTATATGCTTTTCCTGAGCGAACGGAAAGCTGGCGATTATAGCCCGGCCCGGCCCGCTGGGTCAACCCCACCCTGTAGCGAGTTGCCGTTGCTAAGCAGATATTGCCGGGCTACTATGGAACCCCAGAATCATAAGAGGAGACGGCCATGCGATCGCTCATGCTGGCCTCGCTGTTCGCCATTTCATTGACACCGGCTCTTGGCCTGGCCCAGCCCGGCAAGGATTGCCACCTGCCCGGCACCGAAGAATCCCTGCGCTGCCTGCGCCTGGCAGTGCCGCTCGACCATCGCGCTCCCGGCGCCACCCTCAGCCTGCACGTCACCGTCGCCCCTGCCCTGCGCGAATCGGCCCGGCGCGATCCGCTGTTCCTGCTGGCCGGCGGCCCCGGCGAGGCCGGCTCGGACCTGGTGCCCCTGCTGAATACCACGTTCCGCAAAGTACGCGCCACGCGCGACATCGTGCTGATCGACCAGCGCGGCACCGGATTATCCGGCAAGCTCGATTGCAAACCCGGCAAGAATGCCGAAACGGCCACGGAAGACGAATTGCTGGCCGAGACCCGTGCCTGCATCAAAGGCCTGAACAAGCGCTTCAATCTCTACACCACCGAGCAGGCGGCGCGCGATATCGAAGCCGTGCGCGGCGCCCTCGGTTACGGCCGCATCAATGTCTGGGGTGGCTCGTACGGCAGCCGGCTGGCCCAGGTCTATGCCCGGCTCTACCCCGGCAGCGTGCGCACCCTGGTTCTGGACAGCGTGGCTGCTCCCGACCAGGTGGTGCCTGCCGGCGCGCGCGATGCGCAGGCGGCACTCGACGCCCTGTTCAAGCAATGCGCCGAAGACAGGGTCTGCGCGGCCGCTTTCCCCAGCCTGCGCTCCGAGTTCGAGGCCCTGGCGGCGCGCCTGGCCAAGTCGCCGCAATCCCTGACCTTGCCCGATCCGCGCACGGCGGAAACCACCACGGTGGAAATGACCAGCACGCGCTTCACCGGCACCGTGCATAACATCCTGTATTCGCAGGCCGACAGCCGGCGCCTGCCATTCCTGATCCACAGCGCCTATCGGGACCGCTGGCAGCCGTTCATCGCCCGCAGCAATGTGTCGCGCGACTTCTCCTCCGAAGGCGGGCCGGCCATGCCGCTGCACTTGGCGGTGGTGTGCGCAGAGGACTTCCCGCGCCTGACGCCGCAACTGCTGGAAGAGGACACCAGGGGCTCCTTCCTCGGCGCGCCGCAGATTATGCGCATCGGCAAAATGTGCGAGACCATTTCTGTACCTGCCGTGCCTTACACCGAGCCCAGCATGATCGAGGCGCCGGTGCTGCTGATGTCCGGCGCCCTCGACCCGGTCACGCCGCCGCGCCGAGCCGAAGCAGCGCGCAAGTACATGAAGAATGCCCAGCACCTGGTCGTCAAGAACGGCGGCCACATCGTCTCGCCGCTGGGGTGCATGCCGCGCCTGCTGCGCGGCTTCCTCGACCAGCCGGGCGTACCGTTGAAGGCGGAATGCCTCAACGAGATCCCGGCCCCGACTTTCCAGCTCAATAGTGCAGGCCCCCAGCCATGATCGAAGTCCAAAACCTCTGCAAGCGCTTCGGCAAGGTGCAGGCCCTGGCCGGCGCCAGCTTCACCGCGCGCGACGGCATCATCACCGCCCTGCTCGGCCCGAACGGCGCCGGCAAGACTACCCTGTTGCGCACCCTGGTCGGCCTGCTGCAGCGCGACCACGGCACCATTTCCATCGACGGCGTCGATCCTGCCGTTGATCCGATGGCGGTGCGCCGCAACATCGGCGTGCTGACCGACCAGTTCGGCCTGTACGAACGCCTCACCACGCGCGAATACCTGCGCTACTTCGGCGAACTGAATGACATGGAAGCAAGCGCGATCGAGCAGCGCACCAGGGAAGTCACCGAGCTGCTGTCGCTGGAAGACATCATCGACCGCCGCGCCAAAGGCTTTTCGCAAGGCCAGCGCATCAAGGTCGCCCTGGCACGCACGCTGCTGCACCGTCCGCGCCACCTGCTGCTGGATGAACCGAGCCGTGGCCTGGATGTCATGAGCACGCGCGCCCTGCGCCGCGCCCTGGCCGCGCTGAAGGCCGACGGCTGCTGCGTGATCATGGCAACCCATGTGATGCAGGAAGTGATTCATTCCTGCGACGATGTGATCGTGATTGCCAACGGCACCACGGTCACCCAGGGCACGCCGCAGCAGCTTTGCGAACTGGCGGGGCTGCCAAGCCTGGAGGACGCTTTCGTGCGCCTGGTGGGCACCGAGGAAGGGATCGAACTGTGAAGCTCAAATTTCCTATCGTGCTGCGCAAGGAACTGGTGGAAACCTTGCGCGACCGCCGCGCCCTCAGCCTCCTGCTGCTGTTCGTGCTGATGTATCCGATCCTGGTCGGCTTCATGCTGCAGCGGCAAATCGACCGCGCCACCAAGCCGGAGCGCGAAGGCGTTGAGATCGCGGTGATCGGCAGCGACCAGGCACCCACCCTGATGAACCAGCTGCGCCAGCGCAACGTGAACATCACCGAGCTGGAACCCATGGGCGAGGAAGATATCAATGCCCTGCTGCGGCGCCAGACCGTCACCGCCGTGCTGCGCCTGACGCCGGAATTCGCCGAGAACTACCACGCCATGCGCCCGGCACGCGTCGAGCTGTGGTTCGATTCCGCTTCCGACAGCTCGCGCAAGATCGATGAAGTGGAATACGTGCTGCGCGATTACAGCCGCAACATCGCCAGTGCGCGCCTGCTGGCGCACGGCGTGTCACCGGTCAACCTGAACCCTGTGCTGGTGCAGCGCTACGATGCCGGCACCAGCGCTTCGCGTTCGGCCAATACCATCAGCACCATGCTGGGCATCTTCTTCATCCCGGCCTTCATGTTCTGCATGAGCACAGCGGTCGACAGCACGGCCGGCGAGCGCGAACGGCGTTCGCTGGAAGTGCTGATGGCACAGCCGGTGCGCCCGGCCGACCTGATCATCGGCAAGTGGCTGGCCGCTTCGCTGCTATCGATCGTCGGCATCACGCTGGAACTGGCGATCGCGCACGGCATCCTGAAATGGCTGCCGCTGGAGGAAATCGGCTTGTCCTGGCGCCTGGGCTGGCGCGACCTGGCCATGGTGTGCCTGGCTTCCGCCACCCTCTCGCTGTTCGCCGCTGCGCTGGAAATCGCGCTGGCCATCAACGCCCGCTCCTTCAAGGAAGCGCAGACCCTGGTCAGCTTCACCATGATCGTGCCGCTGGTGCCGGTGATCCTGGTGCCGATGATGAACCTGACCAACAGCTGGTGGATGTATATGGTGCCGGTGCTGTCCAACCAGACCTTGCTGCGCGAGCTGGCCAAGGGCGGCAGCATCGGACTGCTGCCCTTCCTGCAAACCTTCTTCAGCAGCCTGCTGCTGGCCATGCTGTGCGTCTGGTATACCGAGCGGCGCATGAAGAGCGAGAAATACATGATGACCGTATAATGCCCGGACGCATTTAACGGAGAGTTCAGATGGAAGTTAAAGTCAGCTGGAATGGCCCGTCGGGCATGAGTTTCCGTGCCCAGACCGGTTCTGGCCACATGGTTGCGATGGATGGCGCCCCGGAAGGCGGCGGCCATAACCTGGCGCCG
>DASWTB010000217.1:0-2722 GCA_036402315.1 Pseudoduganella sp.
GTGGATGGAAAAATTCCAGGATCGCCAAGCCCGAAAGGCAGCAGCAACGCTCGACGGTTACCAATGGAAGTGTCTGTTTCTTCCAAATGGAACCACCTTGCGTACAGTCTACAAGCGCAAAAGCTACTTGGCTTACGTCGAGGGGAGCGAGATTCGATTCGAGGGGCAAATCGTCTCGCCTGGTCAGTTCGTTGATGAGGTTAGCAAATGTGCCCGTAATGCCTGGCGAACCGTTTGGTTGCGTTTTCCCGATGAGACAGAGTGGAAACATGCGATGTTGTTACGCAAAAATGCAATGCAAATGGAGACCAATAGAGACGCTGGGAGACCGAAAAAGTCCAAGTCAGACTGAATCAGACTTTTGCCGCTGGCGAAAGCAGGCCCCTATGCTCTCATCTTGTTGCGCAAGAAACAATGTTTCCAGGCTGATCGAGAGGGGCGCTCCTATGCGCCCCTCTGGTCGGCGCGGTATAATGCCCGATTCGCTTTTTCCCACATTTTTATTCCAGCATGCTTTCTACCGCTAACATCACCATGCAGTTCGGCGCCAAGCCGCTGTTCGAGAACATTTCCGTCAAATTTGGCGATGGCAACCGCTACGGCCTGATCGGCGCGAACGGCTGCGGCAAGTCGACCTTCATGAAGATCCTCGGTGGCGACCTCGAACCGTCCGCCGGCAACGTCAGCCTGGACGCCAACGAGCGCCTCGGCAAGCTGCGCCAGGACCAGTTCGCGTACGAAGAAATGCGCGTGCTGGACGTGGTCATGATGGGCCACACCGAAATGTGGGAAGCCATGACCAAGCGCGACGCCATCTACGCCAATCCGGAAGCGACCGATGACGACTACATGGAAGCGGCCGAACTGGAAGGAAAGGTCGCCGAATACGACGGCTACACTGCGGAAGCGCGCGCCGGCGAACTGCTGATGGGCGCCGGCATCGACATCAGCCTGCACCAGGGGCCGATGAGCGCCGTGGCGCCAGGCTGGAAGCTGCGCGTGCTGCTGGCCCAGGCCCTGTTCTCCAATCCGCACATCCTGCTGCTGGACGAACCGACCAACAACCTGGACATCAACACCATCCGCTGGCTGGAAGACACGCTGAACCAGCGCGATTCCACGATGATCATCATTTCCCACGATCGTCACTTCCTGAACCAGGTCTGCACCCACGTCGCCGACATGGACTACGGCACCCTGAAGATCTACCCGGGCAACTACGACGACTACATGCTGGCCTCGACCCAGGCCCGCAACCAGCAGCTGGCCAACAACGCCAAGGCCAAGGAAAAAGTGGCCGAGCTGCAGGACTTCGTGCGGCGCTTCTCGGCCAACAAATCCAAGGCCCGCCAGGCAACCTCGCGCGCCAAGCAGATCGAAAAGATCAAGATCGAAGACATCAAGCCATCCTCGCGCGCCTATCCGTTCGTGCGTTTCGAAGGCGAGAAGAAGCTGCACCGCCTGGCCGTGGAAACCCAGGGCATTTCGAAGACCTACGACCGCACCCTGTTCAAGAACGTGGACCTGATGGTCGAAGCAGGCGAGCGCATCGCCATCATCGGCGCCAACGGCGCCGGCAAGACCACCATGCTGCGCTGTATCGGCGGCAAGGACATCACTGGCCTGGACAGCGACACCGGCCTGGTGAAGTGGGCGGAAAACGCCAACGTCGGCTACATGCCGCAGGATCCGACCGAAGAATTCGCAACCGACCTGAACCTGACCGACTGGATGGGCCAGTGGACCAAGGAAGGCGACGACGACCAGGCCGTGCGCTCTTCGCTGGGCCGCCTGCTGTTCGGCGGCGACGAAGTCAAGAAATCGGTCAAGGTCCTGTCGGGTGGTGAAAAAGGTCGTATGATGTATGGCAAGCTGATGCTGGGCCGCCACAATGTCCTGCTGCTGGACGAACCGACCAACCACATGGACATGGAATCGATCGAGTCGCTCAACATCGCCCTGGAAAAGTACGCC
Organism: Pseudoduganella sp.; assembly: GCA_036402315.1. Lineage (GTDB taxonomy): Bacteria > Pseudomonadota > Gammaproteobacteria > Burkholderiales > Burkholderiaceae_D > Rugamonas. The sequence goes on from DASWTB010000217.1 coordinate 1,975, forward strand.
GGCACCCTGATCTTCGTGTCGCACGACCGCGAGTTCGTTTCCTCGCTGGCCACCCGCATCATCGAGATCAAGGAAAACGAAGTCGTGGACTTCCGCGGCGGCTATGAAGAATATCTGAAGAGCCAAGGCATCGAGTAAATGAACGCGATTGTTGCACCGATCAAGACTGTCGAATTCGAGAAGCCAGTCGAAGGCGGCAGCTGCGTGGCCCATGCGTGGGCCCGCACCCCGGCACCCGTGCCGGCCAACGAAAAGATCCTGCTGAAGGAACGCATCAAGACCCTGCTGCGCGAGCGTAACGCCGTGCTGGTGGCGCACTACTACGTGGACGCCGACCTGCAGGACCTGGCCGAGGAGACCGGCGGCTGCGTGTCGGACTCGCTGGAAATGGCGCGCTTCGGGCGCGACCATCCGGCCAAGACCCTGGTGGTGGCCGGCGTCAAGTTCATGGGCGAAACGTCCAAGATCCTGAGCCCGGAAAAGACCGTGCTGATGCCGGACCTGGACGCCACTTGCTCGCTCGACCTGGGCTGCCCGCCGGAAGACTTCATCGCCTTCTGCGACCAGCATCCGGACCGCACCGTGGTGGTGTACGCCAACACTTCCGCCGCCGTCAAGGCGCGCGCCGACTGGATGGTGACATCCTCGATCGGCCTCGACATCGTCAAGCACCTGCACGAGCAGGGCAAGAAGATCCTGTGGGCGCCCGACAAGCACCTGGGTTCCTATATCCAGAAGCAGACCGGCG
>DASWTB010000218.1:0-1993 GCA_036402315.1 Pseudoduganella sp.
GGCGGAGGAAGTACGCGAACATGGCCTGGCCTGCCAGGACTGGCTGCGCAAGGCGCTGGCACAGCCCTTCGACGGCACCACGGTTGCCGTCACCCATTTCGCGCCCAGCCTGGCCAGCGCCGATCCGCGCTACGGGCTCACGCCCGGCACCGCGGGTTTCTGCAATTCGCTGGACGAGCTGCTGCCGCGCGCCCAGCTGTGGCTGCACGGCCACCTGCATTGCGCCTTCGACTATGTGAAGGACGGCTGCCGTGTCGTGGCCAACCCGCTGGGCTACCGCAGCAAGGGCGAGCAGGAAGGGTTTCGGCCGCACCTGCTGATCGACGTGCCAGGCGCCTGAAGCCTCTCGCAGCGGCGCGGAATCCGCGGTCCAGCCAGCGATTTCGTATGCGACAATTTGATTTTGTCGACAATTTGATCGCTTCGATGATGGAAAACGCGCCCGGAAAGACGCTGTCGCAGACGATTTCAGACCAGCTGGCCGAGGAGATCGTGCTGCGCCGATTCCAGCCCGGCGAGCGGCTGGACGAGCAATCGATAGCAACCCGATTCAACGTCTCGCGCAGCCCGGTGCGCGACGCGCTGCGCCAGCTGGCCGCCACCCGCCTGGTCGAATACCAGCCGCGGCGCGGCTTTTCGGTGGCGGCCATGGCCGCTTCCGACCTCGACGGACTGTTCGAAGCCTCCGGCGAAATCGAAGCGCTGTGCGCCAAGCTGTGCGCCCTGCGCGCGGCGCCCTCCGAACTCAAGCGCATCGAGCATGTCCACCAGCAGGCGCAGCAGGCCATGGCCGGCGGCGACGCCAAGGCCTATGCAGAGCTGAATGAGGAATTCCATGCGCTCATCTACGCCGGTGCGCGCAACCGCACCCTGCAAGACCTGGCCCTGAGCCTGCGCCAGCGCCTGGCCCCGCTGCGCTCGCGCGGCTTCTTCGTGGCCGAGAACCGGCTGCAGCACTCGCATGTGGAGCACGAGGCCATCGTGACGGCCATGCTCGCCCACGACGGCGACGCCGCGGCGGCCGCCATGCACAGCCACGCCGCCAACTCCGCCATGAACGTGCTGCAGCACCTGCGCACGGACACCGGGCGCCCCGTCGCCGCGGTCGGCTGATTCCCTCCTGCCTTTCCCTTCCCGCCCCCGCTGCCCAGGCGGCGGCGGGCGGATGCCTGCGCGCGCCTTGCGCAATTTCTGGCCGGCTACCGACGCCCTGAACACCAAACAAAGAAATTGCACACAATTTCTAGAGTTTGCGTGCATAATCTTTTCACGGACGTTTTTCATACCCAAGAAAGAAGGAGACACGCATGTCCTGGATCGCCCTCGCCAGCTATCGCCGCGGCAACCAACTCGCCCCCGCCCTGGTGCTCGACAACAAGCTCTACGACCTTGAAGCGGCCCTGGCCGCCGGCCTGCCGGCCACGCCGGCGAACTGGGTGCAGGGCGGCGTCGAAGCCATGCTGCGCGACTGGGCGCAGGCGGCGCCCTGGCTGCGCGATGCCACGCCGGTGGCGGCTTCGCTGGCGGCATCCGGTGCCATCCGCCCGATCCCGAACGGGGCCGATGCAGCCGCGGCACCGTACGTGCCGCAGCGCATCTTCTGCGCCGCGTCCAACTTCGCCTCGCATGCCAACGAGATGGGCACGGTGCTGGCCGCCAAGTCGCAGAGCAAGCCCTACATGTTCCTGAAGCTGTCGAACACGGTGATCGGCCACGGCGAAATCGTGCAGATGCCGCCCGAGACCGCCAAGCTGGACTGGGAGGTCGAGCTGGCCGCCGTCATCGGCAAGCGCTGCCGCCGCATCTCGGTGGACGACGCGCTCGACGCCGTGGCCTGCTACACCATCCTGAACGACATCTCGGCGCGCGACCTGAACCTGCGCAGCGACTACCCCTTCAAGCACGACTGGTTCCAGGGCAAGTGCCACGACACCTTCGCCCCCATCGGCCCGTGGCTGGTGCCGGCCTGGCAGATTCCCGATCCGCAGGCCGT
>DASWTB010000219.1:0-5376 GCA_036402315.1 Pseudoduganella sp.
CCCGCGCGGCCCGGAAAAAGTGTGCAAGACCTGGGGCGCGGAAGCTGCTTACCGCATGATCCAGAACAACCTGGACAAGGAAGTGGCGGAGAACCCGAAGCACCTGGTGGTGTACGGCGGCATTGGCCGCGCGGCCCGCAACTGGGAGTGCTTCGACCAGATCCTCGCTTCGCTGAAAAAGCTGGAAGCCAATGAAACCCTGTTGATCCAGTCCGGCAAGCCGGTCGGCGTGTTCCAGACCCACGAAGACGCGCCGCGCGTGCTGCTGGCCAACTCCAACCTGGTGCCGAAATGGGCCAACTGGGAACACTTCAATGAGTTGGACCGCCAGGGCCTGTTCATGTACGGCCAGATGACGGCCGGTTCCTGGATCTATATCGGCACCCAGGGCATCGTGCAGGGCACTTACGAGACCTTCGCCGAAGCCGGCCGCCAGCATTTCGGCGGCGACTTGAAAGGGCGCTGGGTGCTGACCGCCGGCCTGGGCGGCATGGGCGGCGCGCAGCCGCTGGCCGCCACCTTCGCCGGCGCCGTCTCGCTCAACATCGAATGCCAGCAATCGTCGATCGACTTCCGCCTGCGCACCCGCTACCTGGACAAGCAGGCCGCCAGCATCGATGAAGCGCTGGAAATGATCAAGCAGCACAAGGCCAACGGCGATGCGATCTCGATCGGCCTGCTGGGCAACGCAGCCGACGTGCTGCCGGAACTGGTGCGCCGCGCCAAGGCCGGCGGCCTGGTTCCTGACCTGGTGACCGACCAGACCTCGGCGCACGACCTGGTCAACGGCTACCTGCCGCAGGGCTGGACCGTGGAGCAGTGGAAAGCGGCCCAGGCCGATGCGTCGCAGCACGCTAAGCTGGTCGACGCTGCCGCCGCTTCCTGCGCCGTGCACGTGCAAGCCATGCTGGACTTCCAGGCGCTGGGCGCCAAGGTGGTCGACTACGGCAACAACATCCGCCAGGTGGCGCTGGACAAGGGCGTCAAGAACGCCTTCGACTTCCCGGGCTTCGTGCCGGCTTATATCCGCCCGCAGTTCTGCGAAGGCCGCGGCCCGTTCCGCTGGGTTGCCCTGTCCGGCGACCCGGAAGACATCTACAAGACCGACGCCAAGATCAAGGAGCTGTTCCCGCACCACGCCAACGTGCACCGCTGGCTGGACATGGCGCGCGAGCGCATTGCCTTCCAGGGCCTGCCGGCGCGCATCTGCTGGCTGGGCCTGGGCGAACGCCACATCGCCGGCCTGGCCTTCAACGAGATGGTCAAGAACGGCGAGCTGAAGGCGCCGATCGTGATCGGCCGCGACCATCTGGATACCGGTTCGGTTGCATCGCCTAACCGCGAGACCGAAGGCATGCGCGACGGCACCGATGCGGTGTCCGACTGGCCGCTGCTGAACGCCATGCTGAATACCGCTGGCGGCGCGACCTGGGTTTCGCTGCACCATGGCGGCGGGGTGGGCATGGGTTATTCGCAGCACTCCGGCGTGGTGATCGTGGCCGACGGCACCGACGCTGCCGCCAAGCGCCTGGCGCGCGTGCTGGTCAACGACTGCGGCTCGGGCGTGATGCGCCACGCCGACGCCGGCTACGAGTCCGCCATTGAATGCGCCAAGCGTAATAAACTGAACCTGCCGATGATCAAATAAACCGGTACACCGGCCCGCGACCGCCGCGTAACAAGGTGTCTGACCCTGCGGGTCAGACACTGGTTTACCGGTTTGCAAGCAAACGAACACGAGACACAAAACATGACCCAACTGACCCTGAACCCCGGCAACCTGACCCTGTCCGACCTGCGCGCCGTGTGGACCGCCCACACCCCGATCGCCCTGGCCAAGGAAGCCTACACCGCCATCGATGCCTCCTGCAAAGCCGTGCAGGACATCGTCGCGAAAGGCGACGCCGCCTACGGCATCAACACCGGCTTCGGCCTGCTGGCCAAAACCCGCATCCCAGACGACAAGCTGGAACAGCTGCAGCGCAACCTGATCCTGTCGCACTCGGTCGGCACCGGCGAACTGATGTCCGACGAAGTGGTGCGCCTGCTGATGCTGACCAAGATCAGCAGCCTGTCGCGCGGCTTCTCCGGCATCCGCCCGCTGGTGATCGATACCCTGATCGCCCTGTACAACAAGGGCATCATGCCCGCCATCCCGGCCAAGGGCTCGGTCGGCGCCTCCGGCGACCTGGCCCCGCTGTCGCACATGACCCTGGCCATTCTGGGCGTAGGCGAAGTACGCGTGAAGGGCGAACTGGTGCAAGCTGCCGACGCCCTGAAAGCCGCCGGCATCGCCCCGGTAGTGCTGGCCGCGAAAGAAGGCCTGGCTCTGATCAACGGTACCCAGGCTTCCACCGCGCTGGCGCTGCACGGCCTGTTCATGGCCGAGCGCCTGCTGGAAGCGGGCATGGTGACCGGCTCAATGTCGCTGGACGCCGCCAAGGGTTCCGATTCCCCGTTCGATGCCCGCATCCACGAAGTGCGCGGCCAGCCGGGCCAGATTGCCGCCGCCGGCATCTACCGCGAACTGGTGTCGGGCAGCGCGATCCGCGCCTCCCACCTGGTGGGCGACGAGCGGGTGCAGGACCCGTACTGCCTGCGCTGCCAGCCGCAAGTGATGGGCGCCTGCTGGGACCTGATCGCCAACGCCGGCCGCACCCTGCTGATCGAATCCAATGCGGTGACCGACAACCCGCTGATCTTCCAGAACGACGACGGCCCGGTCGTGGTCTCGGGCGGCAATTTCCACGCCGAGCCGGTGGCTTTCGCCGCCGACACGCTGGCGCTGGCCATTGCCGAAATCGGCTCCATCTCCGAGCGCCGCGTCTCGCTGCTGATCGACGCCACCCTGTCCGGCCTGCCGCCGTTCCTGGTGCGCGACCCGGGCGTCAACTCCGGCTTCATGATCGCCCATGTCACGGCTGCCGCGCTGGCGTCGGAAAACAAATCGATCGCGCATCCGGCCTCCGTCGACACCATCCCGACTTCCGCCAACCAGGAAGACCACGTGTCGATGGCCACCTACGGCGCGCGCCGCCTGCACGATATGGCGCACAATACCGCGACCATTCTCGGCATCGAACTGCTGGCCGCGGCGCAGGGCATCGACTTCCACCGTCCGCTGAAAACCTCGGCGCAACTGGAACATGTACACGCCCAGCTGCGTTCCAAGGTACCATTCTTCGACGCCGACCGCTTCTTCGCGCCGGACATCGAGGCAGCCAAGCAGATGGTGGTGAACGGCGACCTGAGCGCGACTTGCAAGAGCCTGTTCAGCGCCCTGCATCCGTAAGGAGGTTTTATGGATTACCGCTTCCAAGCAGGCAGTATTCCCTTGCTGGTGTCGATGCCCCACGTGGGCACCGACATCCCTGACGATATCGCCGCGGCAATGGCGCCGGCGGCGACCGAAAAGGCCGATACCGACTGGCACCTGGTGCAGCTGTACGACTTCCTGGGCGCGCTTGGCGCGTCCACCCTGTCGGCGCGCTGGTCGCGCTATGTGATCGACCTGAACCGCCCGCCGGAAAACACCAACCTGTATCCCGGCCAGGACACCACCGGCCTGTGCCCGGTCGACACCTTCCACCGCGAGCCGCTCTACCTGCCGGGCCGCGAGCCTTCGCAGGCCGAGGTCGAGCGCCGCCTGGCCGCCTACTGGCAGCCCTACCACACCCAGTTGCGCGCGGAGCTTGACCGCCTGCTAGCCATGCACGGCAAGGTGGTGCTGTGGGACGCCCACTCGATCGCATCCGTGGTGCCGCGCTTCTTCGAGGGCAAGCTGCCCGACCTGAACTTCGGCACCGCCGACGGCAGCAGTTGCGACCCGGCCATGACCGAGGCCATCGCCGGCGTGGCGCGCCGCGACGAACGCTACACCGTGGCCGTCAACGGCCGCTTCAAGGGCGGCCACATCACGCGCTTCTACGGCAAGCCGGAGCAGGGCGTGCACGCGATCCAGCTTGAGATGTGCCAGTCGACTTATATGGATGAAGTAGCGCCGTTCGGCTACCGCGCCGACCGCGCGGCCGACATCCAGCCGCTGCTGCGCCAGCTGGTGCAAACAGCCGCTGACTGGGTGAGCGGGGGGCGCCCATGAAAGCACTGTTTGCGCACAACGCGCTGCTGGCTGACGGCTGGCGCAAGAACGTCCTGCTGCAATGGGACGATCGCGGCAACTTCACCGCCGTGCAAGCCGATGCCGTGGCGGCGCCCGGCATCCCGAGCGCGCGCCTGGTCATGCCGGGCATGATCAACCTGCACTCGCACGCTTTCCAGCGCGCGCTGGGCGGTCTGACCGAAGTGGCCGGCGATTCGAAGGACAGCTTCTGGACCTGGCGCGACCTGATGTACCGCTTCGCGCGCAATATCACCCCGGAGCAGATGGAAGCCATCGCGGCCCAGCTGTACTCCGAGTGCCTGCGTCACGGCTACACCTCGATGTGCGAATTCCATTACGTGCAGCGCGCGCCGGACGGCAGCATGTACCCGCAAGCATCGGAAACGGCGCAGCGCGTGATCGCCGCCGCGCGCCAGGCAGGCATCGGCATCACCATGCTGCCGGTGCTGTACTCTTACGCCGGCTTTGGCGAGCAACCTTTGAAGCCGGAACAGGCGCGTTTCCGCACCGATGCGCGCGACGTGCTGAAGATCATCGGCGAACTGGAGCCGCTGCGCAATGCGCAGGTGGAGGTCGGCGTGGCGCCGCACTCGCTGCGCGCCGCTTCGGTGGCGCAGATCCGCGAGGTGCTGGACCACCTGCCGAAGGCGCGCCCGGTGCACATCCACATCGCCGAGCAGCAGGGCGAGGTGCAGCAGTCGCTGGACTTTTCCGGCAAGCGCCCGGTGCAATACCTCTATGAAAACCTGCCGGTCGATGCGCGCTGGTGCCTGGTGCACGCCACCCACCTGACGCCGGACGAGGTCACGGCCATCGCCCAAAGCGGCGCCGTGGCCGGCCTGTGCCCGACTACCGAAGCCAACCTGGGCGACGGCCTATTCCCGCTTGAAAGCTTCCTGGAGCAGGGTGGCCGCTTCGGCATCGGCAGCGACAGCCACGTCTCGCAAAGTGCAGTGGAAGAACTGCGCTGGCTCGAATATGGCCAACGGCTGTTGCAGCAGCGCCGCAATATCGCCGTCTCCGGAAGCGAGCGCCGCGTAGGCGACTTCCTGTGGCAAGCTGCCCTGCAGGGTGGGGCGCAGGCGGCTGGACGCCCGGTGGGCGCGCTGGCCGCCGGCAAGCGTGCCGACCTGATAGTGTTGGACGACGACCACCCGAATCTTGACGGAATTGAGGCCGCCGACATCCTGGGATGCTTCGTTTTCAGCGGAAATGATAATCTAGTCAGGGATGTGATGGTCGGCGGCCACTGGGTG
>DASWTB010000220.1:0-6788 GCA_036402315.1 Pseudoduganella sp.
AACTGTTCAATGTCGGCAGGCTCGAAAGACTTGGCTAATTCCATGATTTGGGCTGTAAATTTGGCGAAAACTTTCATTATAAGGTAGATTGCTGGGGACATGGACGCCAGCAATTCCCCTCCGCCCCGCAAGCGCGGCCGCCCTGCGCAGGCCGCTTCCGACAGCCTGAAACCGCTGCTGATTGCCGTTTCGGCAAGGCTGTTCCGCGAAAAAGGATTTGATAACACGACTGTGCGCGATATTGCCGCTGCCGCGGGCGTGCAGGCGGGGTCGTGGTTCTATCACTTCAAATCCAAGCAGGACATCCTGCAGGCGGTGATCGAAGAGGGCATGCAGCAGGCACTGGCCCGCATCGAGGAAGTCGCTGCGCTGGGGCTGCCGCCGCGCGAGGCGCTCCGGCGGCTGGTGCACACCCACCTGGAGACGCTGCTGTCGCCGGGGCAGGATTTCGTCTACGTCATGCTGTATGAGTGGCGCGCGCTGTCGCCCGAGGGGCAGTTGCGCATTGTCGCGGCCAAGGATCGCTATGAGGCACTGTGGGATGCAGTGCTGCGCGAATTGCAGGCTTCCGGCGAGTGGCCGGCGCCGGGCAAACTCGATCGTCTGTGGCTGTTCGGTGCGCTGAACTGGTCGGCGCAGTGGTACCGGCGCGATGCCGGCGTCAGCATCGACGAACTGGCCGAGTCCGCTATTCAATTCCTGCTGCGATAGTCCTGTCCAGCTTCCCCTGAATTCCCATCTTGCGCTGGTCGCTCACAGCAGTGCTTGACATTTTATGTCGCGCACTTATACTTCTGATATTGCCTGACATAATATGTCTAACCACCCCAGGATAAGGAGGGACTCTATGGACGAAGTGATGGGCCGGATGCTTGCGATCGAGAGCGCGCTGTCCGCCCAGGTGGGCTCGCTGTCGGTCAGCGCCAACCTGCTGGCCCCAAGCGAGCCGGATGGCGTGCCGGTGATGCGCATGTGCATCGAAGGGCAGGAGGAGATTCCGGTGTTCGTCACCGCCTCGCCGCAGCAGGTGCTCTGCATCTGCTACCTGTGGACCGAGCGGGAAGTGCGCCCCGAGCGCCGCGCCGAGATGCTGGAAGCGATGATGGACCTGAACATCGCCATTCCGCTGTCGAATTTCGGCCGCATCGGCGAGCACTACGTGATTTTCGGCGCCCTGGCTGCCGACGCCTCGCCGCAGAGCATCGCCACCGACGTGGCCATGGCCGCCGACAATGCGCTCGAAGCCCTGGAAGTGTTCAACGAATTTCTAATGTGAGGAGCCATCATGGCTGTTTTTTCCAAAGTGCTGACCATGTTGCGCGGGAACCTGCGTGAGATCGGCCAGAGCATCGTCGACAGCAACGCTTCGACCATCTACGAACAGGAAATCGTCGAAGCCACCGCCCATGTAGCCACTGCCAAGAATGACCTGACTGCGGTGATGGCCAAGGAAATGCAAGCCGGCCGCGAAATCGAACGCCTGCGCGCCGAATTGCACAAGTATGAAGACCTGGCTGTGCAGGCGCTGCAAAAGGACGAGAAGGGCCTGGCCGAAGAAGTCGCCGCGCGTGTCGCCGACCTGGAAGTGGCGCTGGCCGAACAGGAAGAGGCGCGTGCCAAGTACGCCGCCCACGTCGCGCGCCTGAAGGACATGATTCGCACCGCCGAGGCCACCCTGCGCGAACACGAACGCCAGCTGGCCATGGCCAAGACCACCGAGAGCGTCTACAAGGCCACTGCCACCATCTCCCAGAACATGGGCGCGAGCGGTTCCAAGCTGATGAGTGCAAAGGAGTCGCTGGAGCGCATTCGCCAGCGCCACCAGGACCTGGCCGACCGCATGCAGGCAGCCGAAGCGCTGGACGGCGAATTCGGCAGCAAGGCGCTGGACAACAAACTGGCGCAAGCGGGCATCGGCGAGCGCGCCAACCGCAAGGCCGAAATCATCGCGCGCCTGCAGGCACGCGCGCGGCCGACCCCGCCGGACCGGAGCTGACACGTCATGGTACGCAGTTCCACCCGCTGGTCGGGATCGGACGCGGCCTTGCGCTCCGTCCAGGTGGCTTTTGACGTGGAGACGCAGGTGATCGACGCGGTGCGCCTGGCCGCGTTCAAGAGCCAGCTGTCCACGTCGGACCAAATCCGCAAGATCCTTGGCTTGCCGCTTACCAGCAAGCCGGTGCGCCCGCGCCTGACGGTCAGCTTGTCCGACGCCGACTACGCGCTGCTGGCCGAACGCCTGGGCGTGGACGTGGCCGACCGGCGGCGCATCAAGGAAATGTTGCATGAGCAGTTGATAACATTTGCATTAAAGCAATCAGAGCGCGAGAATAGTTAAAAATTTCACCACTATAAGGGCACTGAATGAGCACCTGGCAAATCCTGACCAGTTTTCCCACCGCTGTTCCCACCGTCCTGTTGATCATCCTGCTGGTGTACTGGGGCTTGTCGGTGGTGGGCATATTCGAGCTGGGCGAGAACATCGAAGGCGATGCCGACGACGCCGACCTGACGACGCTGGCCTCGTGGCTGGTGGCGCTGGGGCTGGGCGGCGTGCCGTTCTCGATCGTGGCCACGTTGCTGGTCTTCTTCACCTGGCTGCCGACGGCCCTGCTGCACCAATACGTGCTGGCCTGGCTGCCGGCCGGGGTGCTGCAGTGGGCCGGCGGCGCTGCCATCCTGCTGGCGTCGGCCGCGTTCAGCGTTTGGATCTCGGCGCGCGTGGTCAAGCCCCTGCGTCCGCTGTTCGTCAAACACCATGCGCCGGAAAACCGCAGCCTGGTCGGCCGCACCTGCCGCATCGTCACGCTGGCGGTGGATGAGAAATTCGGCCGCGCCGAAGTGGAAACCAGCGGGGCCAGCCTGAACATCCGCGTGTGGGCCAGCTCGCCCAATTCGCTTGGCAAGGATGCGCTTGCCGTGATCGTCGCCTACGACGAGGCATCGCAGCAGTACGAAGTGCAGGCCGCCAGTGCGGCCCATTAAAAACTATACCAACACCTGAAGGAAATCCATGGACATCATGTTGATTGCAGCCGCCACCGGCATCGTCGTTTTGCTCGGCGCCCTGGCAATGTTCGCGCGCTTCTACCATAAGGTCGAACAGGGGCACGCAATGATCATCAACACCCTGCGTGCCGAGCCGGACGTCAGTTTTACCGGCGGCATGGTCTACCCCATCATCCACAAGAAGGAACTGATGGAGATCTCGCTCAAGACCATCGAGATCGAACGCCTGGGCAAGGACGGCCTGATCTGCCGCGACAATATCCGCGCCGACATCAAGGTCACCTTCTTCCTGCGAGTGAACAAGACCAAGGAAGACGTGCTGAAGGTGGCGCAGGCAGTTGGCTGCGCCCGCGCTTCCAGCCAGGAGACGCTGGAAAACCTGTTCTCGGCCAAGTTCGCCGAAGCCCTGAAGACCGTTGGCAAATCGATGGACTTCGTCGACCTGTACCAGGCGCGCGACCGCTTCCGCGATGACATCATCCGCCAGATCGGCAACGACCTGTCCGGCTACATCCTGGAAGACGCGGCTATCGACTATCTCGAACAGACCCCGATCGAGAAGCTGGACAGCCACAACATCCTGGACGCACAGGGCATCAAGAAGATCACCGAACTGACCGCGATCGAAAGCATCCGCACCAATGAATTGAAGCGCGACGAGGAAATGCGCATCAAGAAGAAGGATGTGGAAACCCGCGAAGCCATCCTGGAGCTGGAGCGCCAGCAGGCCGACGCAGAGGCCCGCCAGAACCGCGAGGTGACCAGCGTGCGTGCTCGCGAACAGGCCGAAGCCGAGAAGGTGCAGTCCGAAGAGCGCGCCAAGTCCGAACTGGCCCGCCTGCAGGCCGAACAGGTCGTGCTGGTACAGCAGGAAAACACCACCCGCGAGAAGGAAGTGGCGGAGAACAACCGCAAGCGCGCCGTCGCCATCGAGGAAGAGCGCGTGACCCGTGCCCGCCTGCTGGAAGTGGTCGCGCGCGAGAAGGAAGTCGAATTGCAGCGCATCGACAAAGAAAAGGCAGTGGAGGTGCAGAAGAAGGCCATCGCCGACGTGATCCGCGAGCGCATCGTGGTCGAGCGCACGGTGGCCGAGCAGGAAGAAGCCATCAAGGATGTGCGCACCATCGCCGAGGCCGACCGCGGCAAGAAGTCGGTGGTGATTGCCGCCGAAGCCAGCGCCGAAGAGAAGCTGCTGCTGGCCGTCAAGGCAGCCGAAGCGGAAGAGCGCGCGGCCAAGCACCGCGCCGCCCAGGAACTGACCCTGGCGGAAGCGGCGCTGAAAGTCGCTGAGAAGGAAGCCGAAGCCAAGAAGCGCCAGGCGGAAGGCACGGAAGCGGAAATCGCCGCTCCTGGCCTGGCGGAAGCGAAGGTCATGCTGGCGTCGTCCGAAGCGATCGTCAAGCAGGGCGCAGCACAGGCCGAAGCGACCCGCCTGCGCATGGAAGCCGAAGCCAAGGGCAAGGAACAAATGGGCTTGGCCGAAGCTGCGGTGAAGACGGCCGATGCGGCCGCGACCGCAACTTTGGGCGAAGCGGAAGCCAAAGTGATCGAGGCACGCTTCGAAGCCGAATCGCGCGGCCTGGCGCAGAAGTTCGAATCGATGTCCGCGATGAGCGCCGAGACCCGCGCCCACGAAGAGTTCCGCATGCAGCTGGAGCTGGCCAACGAGCAGGCGCTGAAAGGCATCGATGCGCAGACCATGGTGGCCCGCGAACAGGCCGAAGTCCTGGGCAAGGCCCTGCAGAACGCCAAGATCGACATCGTCGGCGGCGACAGCAACTACTTCGACAGCTTTGTGCGCGCCCTGTCGGTTGGGCGCGGCATCGACGCGGCCATCGAAAAGAGCAAGACCTTGCAGATCGGCCTGAAGGATCACCTGAGCGGCGAGCGCGACATGCTGAACGACCTGCGCGGCCTGGTCGGTGCGCTGGGCGGGTCCTCGGGCGAGCTGCAGAACCTGACCGTGGCCTCGCTGCTGGCCAAGGTGTCGCGCGAAGGCACCCAGCAACAGCAGCACGCCCTGAACAACCTGATCGCCGCGGTCCCTGAACTGAAAGGTAAGCCATGATTTGCCCGGCCTGCGCCAGCACCCATTTCCAACAGACCCGGATCGAGGGCGGCTTGCCCGCAGAGCAATGCGAGTCTTGCCGCGGCGTGCTGGTGGACCTCGAGCGCTATCGCGCCTGGCGCAAGACCATGCCCGCGATGACGCTGGCCGCCGCCGCCGCTGAACCGAGCGTCACCGACGGCGCGGTGCGGCTCTGCCCCAAGACCGGCCGCATCATGGCGCGCCTGAAGGTGGATAGCCACCATCCGCTGCGCCTGGACTACAGCGCGGCGGCCCAGGCGATCTGGCTCGACGCCGGCGAGTGGGCAACGCTGATGTCGCTCGACTTCCACGGCCACCTCGACGAGATCGCGTCCGACCGCTGGCAGGCCAGCGTGCAGGAGGCCGCGTCGCGCGAGCGCATCGAGCAAGCCATGCAGGCACGCTTCGGCGACGACTTCGCCGAGCTGGCCCGCATCCGGGAATGGCTGGACGGACGCCCGAACCGCAGCGAAATGCTGGCCTTCCTCGGCGCACCTAAAGACTGAAGCGACAGAAGCAAAAAATCATGAGCCAAGAACAAGCAGCACCTGAGGGTGCCGAGGCATCCCTGCGCCATTCCAGCAGTTTCGACCTGCTGCGCAAGCGGCTGGCCGGCCAGGGCAAGTCCCTGCTGGAAAAAGCCACCGCACTGAACGAAGCCCGGCTGGCCGAGTTCGGCCGCGAAGAGATGGCCCTGCGCGCCCGCACCCGTGCCCGCACCGACAACAACTGCACGGCACGCGACCTGGTCCTGGTCGGCGATGTGCTGCTGTTCGGCTATAACGTTTTCATCGGCCTGCGCCAGGAGACCCAGGTCGCGGACGTGTTCGCGCTGTATCGCCTGCGCCAGGATGGCGGCGAAGTGGAACTCGACCCGCTGGCGCTGGATGGCAGCTTCCTGGCCGATCCGCGTTTCGTGGCCGAATTCAAGGAACTGTACAACTATTACCGCAATGCGCAGCTGGTGCAGTTGCGCGTCACGCAGGGCAAGCTGCTGGCCGCCTTCAAGATTGGCGAGCGCCTGAGCGACCTGCGCGTGTTCCGCTGGCAGCTGGACGAGCAGGGCGCGGCGACCTACATCGACAACCGCGGCGAGCGCGATGTCGCTTTGCCGCCGCCCCATGATTTCGAGTGGACGGCCACCACGCGCGACCAGCACGTGCTGGGACCGCACCCGCACGTAAACGTGCTCGACACCCTGTTCGTGGAAACGGTGGGCGGCGACCTGACGGTCAAGATCGAGAACAATACGGAAACGGGGCTGGGCATCTACAGCGAGCCGGTCGACGATCCCAACCAGTCGCTGAGCGACGCCGAGATCGCGTATGCCTCGCTGGGTGACCTGATCCTGCTGCGCATCCGGCCCTACCGCGAGACCACGGTACGTCACCTGGTCTTCAACACGCGCACGCAAGGGGTGGAGCGCATCGACGCCATCGGCGGCAGCTGCATCCAGCTGCCGGAAGACCACGGCATCCTCTTCCCAGGCGGCTACTACCTGCAGTCCGGGGAGCACAAGCGCTTCGACCTGCCGCATGACATGGTCAGCGCCCTGCGCTTCAAGCGCATGCTGCGCTCGCCCAACGGCGAAGACGTGCTCTACGTCTTCTACGAGCCGCGCTCGGGCCAGTACGCGCTTTTCAGCTACAACCTGATCAACAAGACGCTGAGCACACCCATCGTCGCCAAC
>DASWTB010000221.1:0-30528 GCA_036402315.1 Pseudoduganella sp.
AATCGAGGCCGTCAAAGACAGCGATTGTGCGTTGTGCGTAATGCACATGCTTGATAATCCGACAACAATGCAGGCCAACCCCGAGTACAATGATGTTGTGCGTGAAGTCACCGATTTCCTGGCTGAACGCATTGCCGTCCTGACGGCGGCAGGCATCGACAAGGAGCGCCTGTGGATCGACCCGGGCTTTGGTTTTGGCAAAACGGTTGAACACAACTACGCACTGCTGAAGGCAGGCAAGCAGATGGTGGCCGACCTTGGCGTGCCGCTGCTGGCTGGCCTGTCGCGCAAATCCATGATCGGCGCCGTCACCGGCAAGCCGGTCGAGCAGCGCCTGGCCGGCAGTATTGGTGGCGCGCTGGCAGCAGTAGCGCATGGCGCCCAGATTGTCAGGGTGCACGATGTAGCAGAGACCGTTGACGCACTTCGCGTGTGGCAGGCGGCGCATTAAGAAAAGGAAGAGAACACAATATGGCACGTAAATATTTCGGTACCGATGGCGTACGCGGCCTGGTTGGCCAGGCGCCAATTACCCCCGACTTCGTCATGCGCCTCGGCTATGCCGCAGGCAAGGTACTGGCCAAGACCGCTGCAACGGGCACGGGCCGCCCGACGGTCCTGATCGGCAAGGACACCCGCATTTCCGGCTACATGCTGGAAGCCGCGCTGGAAGCAGGTTTCTCCGCGGCTGGCGTTGATGTGAAACTGGCCGGTCCGATGCCAACCCCGGCAATTGCCTACCTGACCCGCGCACTGCGCCTGCAGGCGGGCGTGGTGATCTCGGCATCGCACAACCCATTCCAGGACAACGGCATCAAATTCTTCTCCGACCAGGGCACCAAGCTGCCTGACGCTGTCGAGCTCGACATCGAAGCGATGCTGGACCAGCCGATGGAATGCGTATCGCCGGAAAAGCTGGGCCGCGCCCGCCGCCTGGATGACGCCCAGGGCCGCTACATCGAATTCTGCAAGAGCACCTTCCCGAACGAACTGGACCTGCGCGGCCTGAAAGTCGTGGTCGACTGCGCCCACGGCGCCGCCTACAACATCGCCCCGCACGTGTTCCATGAACTGGGCGCGGAAGTGGTCGCCATTGGCAACAAGCCGGACGGCCTGAACATCAACGACGGCGTTGGCGCCACCGCCCCGAAAGCCATGGCGGCTGCCGTGCTCGAGCACAAAGCCGACCTCGGTATCGCGCTGGATGGCGACGCAGACCGCCTGATCATGTGCGACGCGGGCGGTCGCCTGTATAACGGCGACGAGCTGTTGTACGTGATGGTGATGGACCGCGTCGCCAACGGCGGCGTGGCGGGCGCCGTCGGCACCCTGATGACCAATATGGCCGTCGAAGTAGCGCTGAAGCAGAAGGGCATCGGCTTTGCCCGCGCAAAAGTCGGCGACCGCTACGTGCTGGAAGTGATGCAGGAAAAGGGCTGGATCCTGGGCGGCGAGGGCAGTGGCCACCTGCTGGCGCTGGACAAGCACAGCACCGGCGACGGGATTATCTCTGCGCTGCAAGTGCTGTCCGCGCTCAAGCGCAGCGGCAAGACCCTGGCCGAGATTGCCGGCGAGGTGACCCTGTTCCCGCAAACCCTGATCAATGTGCGGGTGCCGGCTGGCTTCGACTGGCAGAAGAACGCCGCCATGGTCGCAGAAAAAGACAAGGTGGAAGCCGAGCTGGGCGACACCGGCCGCGTGCTGATCCGCGCATCCGGCACCGAGCCGCTGATCCGCGTCATGGTCGAAGCCCGCGACGCCGACAAGGCCCAGAGCATGGCGCGCCGCATCGCCGATAAAGTTGAAACGGCCCTGGCAGCATAAAGTTGCCCCCGTGACATTGACGGATGATGCCTCGCCGGGGTATTATTCGTTCATCGGAGTGTAGCGCAGCCCGGTAGCGCACCTGCTTTGGGAGCAGGGGGTCCAAGGTTCGAATCCTTGTACTCCGACCAGGAAATTCTCGAGCGGGTTGTCTTCGGACAACCCGCTTTTCATTTGCGGCTTGGCATTTGTTTAGTGCATCGCCCGCCACTCTGCCCTTAGCTCAGTTGGATAGAGCATCGGCCTTCTAAGCCGAGGGTCGCAGGTTCGATTCCTGCAGGGCAGGCCAATAAACTCAACGACTTCTAACCACTTCATCCTTGGATGTGATGCAGGGTTACGCCTGAGTTACGGCGGTCAATTTCATCCATGCTTAAGCTGTGGGGCATCCATTCTTTTCTTCGATGCTGGCGTTTACGTCCGGGAGTATGCCGTGGACCCATGCGCCCGTGGCAAGGGAAGAAATAGCGCATACTCATCTCGGTGGACTGCAACTGGGTCGCCAACCTTTCCTACGGACAATTGGCGTAAGGCGGAGCGCCGATCTGTATCGCGCGAGCCTGCAGCTCGAGCCGGTAAAAGGACAAGTAGTGGTTGGTGTGGGCATAGCCTGGGTCATCGGGCTGCGACGCGATCCAGTGGTAGTAGGTTCCATCGGTATCGGTCAGCGTTGCGCTTGGGTTTTTCTGGACGCTTTTCCACGTGGTCTTGGACACGGGCGTTGTGAACAGCGCGGGATCGATCACCATGCGTATGCCCCAGAACCACCACCACTTGGCGCGCACGCATAGCGTCGGGGCCACGTGCCAGCCCCAAGTCACCTTGCAGTTCGGATGATTCTTGGTGTCGGGATTCAACGGCCAGCCCTGGATCCAGACTTTGTACGGCTTTAACCCCATGGCCAGCATCAAGCGCACCATTTCATGCGCGCGTGCCCAACATCCATCGTCAGGGTAGAGAAAAGGAATGCAGGGTGCGGGAATGGTCAATGGCGCGCAGGTTGTCGCGGCCATCGCATTGAACACCTGCTGCGCGTTTGCCGCCGATGTGCAGCCCCACCACCACCGCCACGGCCAGATTGGCCAACGCAGAATCCAGCGTAGAAACTTCTCGATCCATTCGAGCGGCGGCCACTTGGGAACCGGAATCGGTGGCAAGGGCGGCAAGTCGCCATCTGGGCCGGGGCGGAATTCTCGGATGTCGATTATGGTTCCGTCGTCTTCGAAGGTCACGACCAACACGGTCCGGCGATCTTGCTCCGAAGCACGCAGGCGCGCGGAAAAAGCGCTGAAATCGGGGTTCGAAATGCGAAGTGTCAGGATCGCATGGCTCGCGTCGAGCTGGACCTCGAGGGTGCCATCGGCAAGCGCTCGCGAGTGTGCGACGCGGCCCACCCTGGGGAGACGCAGGCGCTTGATCGTGCCGGTGGGAAGGTCGAGTTCAAGGTAGACGGGGCGGCGAAGTCTTGCCGCTCCATCCAACAGGCGTGCGAGACCCTCGGACTGGGCGTTCTCGGCGTCGATCGTGGCGCGCACGTCGCCGCCGATCTCGATCGTGCGCGCGCCGCGCGGGCGCTCCTCAATGGAGGGGTCAAGTCGTACGACGCGGCCAACAACTGCACTAGGGTCTGGCATGGCCTATCTCCATCGTAGGGTTGGGGATTCAGGTTGTTGAGAATCACGCAAAACTGAGCGCGGTAAAGTCCAGGACTTACAGGCGCAGTCGCAGCACCCGCTTAGACTTCGGCATTCAGGACTTCGGCCTCGTTGGCGGTCTGGATGGTGATCGCTGAATCGTCCTTGCGGACCCGACTTTGCGTCCACCTTGCCAGAAATAGTTGGTCGCTTCCATCGCAGCCTCCCGTCAAATGCAAAGTGGTCAATATTCTCAGCATATGAAAGCGTTCAGACAGCTTTCTATCGCATTATCACCATTCGCACAAATACAACAGGTCGACCAGGGACGCTGCGCAGATCGAGCTTTGGCCATCAAACAGCCCAGCGATATCCAGCTTGTCACAAAGTCGTCACTTGGCGATGCTATCTTGCTCGGCCAGCAAGGAGAATCCAAATGCGTCGCTACAGGCCTGTCCTTCAGATTGCGGTCGTCAGTTCATGCGAATACACCGCATGCGCGTTGGCTGAACGAATCAATGAACGCGGGCAATTTGTCCACGTGTTCGCCAGCGCGAAAGAGCTATGCGAGTTCCCCCAGTTGCAAGTTCTGGACCTGGTCATGCTGGATCGCAGACCCGGGTTCGCTATGACACTGAGCGCATTGCGTGCGTACTTGCGTTCGATTTCTTGCTATGCGATGTTCTGCGGCTTGGGACGGACCCAGGGCGTCATTCCCGCTGGCGTCGATTACTCGATCTCCATGCCTTTGACGGATGCCGAGCTTGGGGATGTTTTGGATGATGTACTGCATACGCTGGACGGCGACCTTCAAAGCCAGCGACCAGAAGGCGAATCCTGGCAAATGATGTGCCAATAATGGCGGGGAGCTATGTATTGTGGTCGGTAAGCCCGAGTAGTACTTTTCGCACGCTTCCGCTTGGGCGAGCTTGGTTGGACCTGCCTTGCTCAGGGTGCGGGTTTGTTTTGAGGCGCGAGGTCCGGAGCGGTGACATTGAGCGAGTACTAGCGCTGGTGTTTGCTGAAAAAGTCGATCATCATTCGGCTGGAATCAGGGCCAGTTTTGGAAGTGAACCGCTCCGAAGGATCGCCACCGCTCCACGCGTGGCCAAGACCGCCAATGCGGACGACACGCAAGATCGGCTTTTGATTAAGCAGGTACTCATGGATCTCGTGTGAATTGCGGCTGGCGCCACGGCCGTGCGGCTTGACCGTTACGCTGTCCGCCATTGCGCCGTGCGGTCTGCCGTTCAATCTCAGCCACTGCTGTGCGAGTTGTTGCTGATTCACCGATGCCACGACGTGGTCGTCATTTCCATGGATTAGGAGGGCAGGCATCGGTGGCAATAACTTGCCCACCGAGTGCTGCGTTGCGCGGTGTTCTAAAACGCGGTCGATGGCCGTGTGGACGGCGATCACCGAACCATGCTTCATCACGCGAAGTCCCTCGACAGCGTTGCGGCCGGCTCCGAAGACCGGACCGGAATGCAGGCCCACGGCAGCAATCAGCTCGGGGTGATTCAGTGCCAGAATGGCAGCCATGCCCGCGCCGGCGGAAATGCCGCAGGCATAAATGCGCCGGCGGTCAATGAATTGCTGAGCGCATATCATCTCGATCAGTTGTGACAGCGCTGCAGTCTCGCCGCTTCCATGTTGCACAGTTAGGCTATACCAACGCCAGCACCGCTGCGCCTGCACGCCAAGCGATTGCTGTGGATACAGCACGGCGAATCCTTTGCGCTCCGCGTGGTGATTCATGCGGGTTGCCCTGGCAAACTGGGTGGCGCTTTGGTGGCAACCATGCAGCATCACCAACAGGGGCACGCCCTTGCGCGTTGCCGCTGCGGGAACATGTTCCGGCATATAAAGCCAGTAGCTCATGCGTGGGACTCGGCTCTCATGCGGCTGGGGCACGTACGAAAACTGGCCAGTACTCCATTTGCCTGGCGCCGGAGTGACATCCGGCCTGTTGTGTTGTCGGAGGAGCGCAATGTGCGCACCGCCAGGTGTTTTCTTCGCTTTGGATGAGGTACGTTTTGCGGCTTTGGGCGCCGATTTGGTGATAAGTTTGGCTGCCAGCCTTTGTTGCGCTTTGCCGGCGCGCGCCAGGCTGCGCAGCAAGCGCGCGACAGTGTTTGCTTTCGCCATCGAAGCTCCCCAATGGTTATGCTGCACTGCGGTAGAGTACCTTTTCTTCACCGATCAGCGCGTCCGCAAGAAGTATTCAATTCCAGCAGGGTGGGCCAGCTCAACAGTCCTTTCCTGGTTGTAATTCTGGTATGCTTTCCTGATCGATAATCAGCGGGCCGGAAGTTGAACAAGTTGCGTTTCTCAGCCGCGTGCGCCGGCGTCTTTCTCATCCTTTCCCAACCCATGCTGGCCGCGGCTATACCGCCGCCGGTTGAGCTTCCATGCGAGATCCCGTCTGCGTTGGAGAAATTGAAGGGCGCTCCGGTTGATTCGCGCCCCAATTTGATCGCGGAGGTGCTGCGGGCACATGCCTCCGGCAAGTGTGTTGGCCAATGGCTGTTTCCGGATGCTGAATCGGCGCGGGATCTGCCAGTCCTCATTAAACTGATGCACACTGACGACGAAGTCCAGGTCCGGAGCCAAGCGGCGCACGCCCTCGGCTGGGTCGCAGTTGACCGCAAGTTGATCATGGATGCGTTAAGGGAAAACCTGGGTGCGGAAAAGTCGGCCCAGGTCGTACTGGCGCGCATCGGCAGTATCAACAAGCAGTTGGACAACAACTATTATGACAAGTGGGATGAGTCCATCCGCCTCGATGACCTTCTGAACAGCCTGGCAGGGGCGGGCTATTACAGTAGCCGGACTGCCAGCGAAAACGAAGCTATCCGCGAAGCCGTGGGCTACGTCGTCAATAAGCTGATCGGCGCACCGTATGCACGGCCAGGAAAGCTCGACACATACCATGCCGCGCACATCACGGAGCGCATTGCGAACCAGGTTCTCGGGTTCATGGACGTTACGCCAAAGGACGCTCCACCGATTTCGCCATGGCGCGCCGATGTGCTGGCTTCACTAACGAATGGGTTGCACCAGGGATTTGTCGTTTTTGAACCGAAAGTGCACGTGCCCATGATGCTGTCCGTGGCGAAGCGGGTGGACGATCCGCTTCCGCAAGTACGGAAGGCAAGCCTGAGGTTGATCGTCCAGGTGTTCGACTTGCTGGAGCGCCAGGCCGACAAGTCGTGGCAGGACTTCGATCCTTACCTGAGCTCCTGGCAAGTGGAACAGCTGGTGCAAAAGGCCGCGGTCGCGTTGCGCGACAAGGATGCGCGCACGCGCGAAGTAGCGCTGGCCTTGCTCGGGCAATTGACGCAACGATCGGGGAGCCAGGACGCGGCGCTGGTTGCGGCGCTCAATGATCCGTCGATCGGCGTGCGCAAGGAGGCTGCGCTGGCGCTGGCGCGCAAGTCTTCCATGCCGCGAAATGCAGTTCCACGGCTGGTTGAATTGGCACGGCAGGAGGACGAAGACTCGCCCCACGCCATTGCAGGCCTGTCGCAGGTTGGCAGCCCGGCGGCGATGGATGTACTGATCGATATCCTTCTCGCTGCTGCGGATGCCGAAGTGCATGCGAAGAATGAATCGCCGCCGATGCCGCCACCGTCCTGGGACTGGGTTCCGCCAGAGCGCTGGCTGAGCCCTCGTGCCCTGGCGAAAGAGAGGACAGAGGCCGCCGCGCGGGCGCTGAACAAGTATGGCACCAGGGTAATGCTGCCCATCCTGAAGCGCACTGCGGAAGCCAGGACAACGAACGCCCGGGCGCGGTTGTATTCGGCCTTGGTCGATGCCGGTTGGCCCTTCGCCGCTCCGGACATGAAGGCAAGTGAAGCAGCGCTGGCGCCAGCCATTCTGGGCGAGGATGAGGATAGCCGGGTATTCGCGCTGAGCCTGTTGGCAGCCCAGCCGGTGTCTGGCGCCCATCGTTACAGCAAGGCGCTGGTGGATGCGATGTTCAAACGCTACCTGCAGGACATACCGCGGAACATGTCGCAAGAAGAGGCAAATCCCTCGACTATCATGATGTGGGGGCAGAATCCGCCTCCCCAGCACTGGAACACTGGTTGGCGCAAGAAGCCCGAACTGGCGGCCAGCATCATTGCGGGCGGCAGCGATAGCAAGTTTGCCGCAGAACGCATGGTGGCCTTCATTTGCGCCGAACTCCGGCTGGTCCTTCGCGAGAAGGGCGACTTGATCGGGTATTGGGGCGGCTCGCCACTGTCGGACGAGATGGATGCGGCCGACGCGATGCGGGCCAGCCTCGAAAGCATGGGCGAAGTCGCCAAACCTTATGTACAGCGGGCGCTGGCAAAGAAATCTGCTACCTTGCTGTGCAGGGCCACTCTGGACAAGAACTTTGTGCCGCCAACGGACGATGCGGAACCTGCTACCTGAATTCATTGCGTTGCCGCTGCTGCCGGTATTGATCTGGCAGGGACGGCGAACCCGTGCCCGCACGCCCCGGCTGCCGGAAGCCAGTGGTGCGCGCAACGGCGTTCAACCCGGCGCGGGCGAACCGCTGGTACTGCTCGCGGTCGGGGAATCGCCGGTGGCCGGAGTTGGCGTCAACATGCAGGAGGAGGCTATCACTGCCCAACTAGCCGTCTCCCTCGCCGAAGCGACGGGCCGTGCTGTCCACTGGAATGCGTGGGGGCGCAATGGCGCCACCGTACGTGATGCCATGCATGAACTGCTGGAGAAGGTGCCGGCGCAGCCGGTCGATGTGCTGTTGCTTGGTTTCGGCGTCAATGATGCGGTGGCTCTCCGGCCAGTGCGCGCCTGGCGGCGCGATATGCTGGCGCTGGTTGCTGCTTTGCGTGCGCGCTGTGCGCCGAAAGTGATTTTGCTGTCAGGCGTGCCGCCGATGGGGGAGTTTCCAGCTTTGCCGCAACCATTGCGCTGGGTGCTGGGCTTGAAGGCGGCGGCACTGGATCATGCGTTGCGGCAGCTGGCAACCGAGGGAGCGGGGCTGCATGTGCCGCTTGATCTTGGCCGTCCAGCTGATCCATCGCTGGCGGCCGAGGATGGATACCATCCATCGGCCAAGGGCTGCCAGGTGTGGGCAGCGATGCTGGCCGATGCTTATTGCCGTGTGACCGGCAACTCAGGCAGCTTTGCGGCGGCGGAAGAGCGCCAGTGACGCCAGGCCGATAGCGAGCAGCGGGAGAGAGCCCGGCACTGGAACACCCGAGGTTTCTTCCGGCATGGCGATGACGGTACTGCCGAAGTCCAGTTGGATGTTCTTGCGTGCGATGAAGGTGCCGCCCAGCCTGGAATCCTGGTTGAAGTGCATATTGCTGTTGGCGCCGGATGCGAACAAGGTGCCGAACCATTCGCTCCATGCACCTTGCGACCAGTTGCCCTGGGTTTCGGTGTAGATGTCGTTGGCGGTGCCATTCAGCATTTCGAAATCGAATTTCGAGCCGATGTTCACGTTGTTCTTGATGAACAGGTTGATGATGCCGCCGGACAGGTCGAAGACGAGCGAGCTCTCAGCGCCCACGGTCAGCGAGTCGAAGTAGTAGGTGCCTGCGGTCAGCTTCAGGGTGGTGTCGTATTCGAGATTGACGTTGCCGTATGAGCCGGTCGCCATTTCTGCAGTTGCGCCGGATTTGAGGCCATATGCTTTTCCGCCTGCCTGGAATTCGGTAGCAGCAGGCAAAGCACTCAGCGCTGGAGAATTGGTCTTGCTGGCCACGTTGCCAGCGACAGCGGCCTGATATTTAACCTCCACATTTTTGCCCGCAGTTGCATTGCCCTTGATCTGGGACTTCTGCTCGAGGGTAACGTTGCCGCCAGCCGTGAGGTTGCCATTAACCTGGGACTCGTACTTGGCGTGGATGTTGCCTTTGGCGCCGACATCGCCGGTCACCTTGGTGCCTTGCTCCAGGTCGATGTTGCCGCCGGCGAGAAGGGTAAATGGGGTGGCGTTTGCGAATACCGGGGCTGCGAGAATGGCTGCGGCAGCGAAGGCTTTGAGTTTCATAATGCATCTAAAGTTTGCTGAAGGTAATTGGTGATAACACCAAGCAAGATTTAGGCCATGCATTTATAAATCATTGATTTGTAAAGAATGGCGGAACCCGGGCATTCTCGTCCCATGCCAAGTGTAAAGTTTCTCGACATTAAAAATCCAACAAAGATTGCTGTTTCTCTAATGCCGGCTTTTTCTTGGCAGGAGGGCGGGGATCTTCCCACGCGTGCATCAGCTCGTGAGGATAGGGGTTGAGGAACGCACGGGCGAACTCGGGATCCCGGCAGGAGAGCCAGTCACGGTAGGCTTCCGGCGGCACCACGACCAGGGTGCGCTTTTCATCGTCCGGCTTGTGAAAGCGCTTCAGCAAAGGGTGTTCGTCGGCGTTAATGGTCAGTTGGGTGAACGAATGGCTGGTGCTGCCATCTGATTCCTCCCAACTGCGCCACATCCCCGCCACGGCGAACGGAGCCTTGTCGGCCATGCTGATCTGCCAGCGCACGGCTTTGCCCGATTCGTAATTCGGTTCATAGAACCCCGTCATCGGAACCAGGCAAAGCTGGCTTGACCGCCAGTATTTGCTGTAAGAGCGCAGTTGGCCGACAGTTTCGCTGCGGGCATTCATGGTGGTCAGCGACGGCATCGCTGCCGGTGCATGGCGGCGCGGCACGAAACCGAATGAGGCCACGACGCATTCCGGCTGGCCGTCGAGGCCAAGGCGGATGATGGGGGCGTCGTAGTCTTTCCAGGTCTCGTCGGGCCATTCCATACCGGCGAGATTGGACAGGTCGATGTCCATCATCTCCTGAAGCAGGTCGCGCGATGTGGGGCGGTAATTGGTGCACATGGGGGCTATGCTAACCCGATTGAGCTTGCTAAACTACTGTATATGCATACAGTCTCCCGAAAGCCGCTGACAGCCGCACAGCTACGTGAAATCTGGCTTAGAAACCAGAATGCCGACATGCTGGCCGTGCTGTGGGAAGTCAAGCGCCTGCGTGGGCTGGTGGTTCGGGCAAGCCATTTGCATTGGACGTTTCGCGATGAGTTGAAGGGCGAACCATGCCTGGAAGAAGACCGGCCGTTTGCCACAGAGCGGGAGTTGCGGCGGCGAGCCAATGCAATCCGGAACGCCGACTGATATGATCCCTGCATGAAAAATTTGCTCCTGGTGGGATCAACTGGCCTTGTCGGCGGCGAAGTATTGAAGCTGGCGCTGGCCTCGCCGGAGGTCGCGCAGGTCGTCGCGCCTACGCGCCGACGCCTGGAGCCCCACCCGAAACTGGTGGCACCGATTGTGGACTTCGAGCGCTTGCCGGCGCTGGAGCCGTGGTGGCAGGCTGACGCCGTGATTTGTACCTTGGGCACGACCATCAGGGCAGCAGGCTCGCAGGAGGCCTTCCGGCAAGTGGACTACAGTTATCCGATGGCCGTGGCTCGGCTGGCCCGCCAGCACGGTACGCCAACGTTCGTACTGAATTCAGCGCTGGGCGCTGACGCGGGCTCGCGCGTGTTCTATAACCGCGTGAAAGGCGAGGTAGAGCACGGCCTGCGCTCGCTTGGGTTCGAAACGCTGGTGATTGCGCGGCCCGGCCTGATTGGCGGCGCGCGCGAGGAGTTCCGGCTGGGTGAAAAAATCCTGGCGCCGATCCTTTCCGCACTTGGCCCGGTGCTGCCGCGCGCGTGGCGCATCAATCCGGCCGATCGCATTGCACGCGCCATGTTTGACGCGGCAATGCACCCGCAGCCGGGTGAGCACATCATTACGTCGGACCGGTTGGCCTGAGGCTTATTCTTCCAGCAGGCTGCGCAGCATCCATGCGGTTTTTTCGTGCACGTCCAGGCGCTGGGTCAGCAGGTCGGCGGTTGGCTGGTCGTTGGCTTCGTCCACCACTGGCAGCAGCGAGCGGGCGGTGCGTGCAGTGGCTTCCTGCGCGGAGACCAGGTGGCGCACCATGTCCATGGCCTTTGGCACACCGGCGACTTCCTTGACAGTGCTCAGCTTGCCGAATTCGGCGTAGGTACCGGGTGCAGGATAACCGAGTGCGCGGATGCGTTCTGCGATCAGGTCCAGCGCGGTCCACTGTTCGGTGTATTGCGTCATGAACATCTGGTGCAGGGAATTGAACATGGGACCCTTTACGTTCCAGTGGAAGTTGTGGGTCATCAGGTAGAGCGAGTAGCTGTCGGCCAGCAGGCGGGACAGGCCATCGGCAATGCGTGCGCGGCTGTCGTCGGACAGGCCGATATCAATCTTCACTGCGTCCATCGTCAATTCCTTTCGGTGGTTTTTTTGCCTGATGATTATTTCATGATTCCAAGAATACTGCTGTAGTCGTCTGTCCATGGCCGGAAGTCCGGCGCTGGCGGCAGCTCATGCAGTCCTGCATAGGGTACCAGCCGGTCGCGCTGGCCTATCAAAACCCAGGTCGCCGCGGTTGTACCGCGCTGGGGATCCGACTTGTTCTGCGACAGGAAGGCGGTACGGTGGAAACTGTCCGCAGCACGCCTGACGACTGGCGCCATGTCGAGGTAGCGGTTGGAGATGTGGATGGCCAGCACGCCATCCGGCTTCAGGTGGCGGAAGTAAATGCCGAAGGCTTCCGTGGTCAGCAAATGTACCGGCACTGCGTCGCCCGAAAAGGCATCCACTGCCAGGACGTCGAACTGCTGCGGCGGTTCCGCATCCAGCACCAGGCGCGCATCGCCGAGCGCGATTTCCTTGGTGGCAGGGCAGTCGCGCAGGAAGCTGAAATAGCGGTCCGCCAGGTCCAGCACGAGTGGGTTGATTTCATAGAAACGATAAACGTCGCCAGCCCGGCAATATGCGGCCAGGGTGCCTGCGCCCAGCCCGATCACGCCGACGTGCTGCGCGGCGCCGTTACGGCTAGCGGTAATGGCGATGCCTGCGCCGCTATCGCTTCCGAAATAAGTCGTTGGCCAGCGCCGCTTTTGAGCCTGGAGGAACTGGCGGCCATGCACGATGGTGCCGTGGGTTAGCTGACGCAGCTGGCCTGTACCGAATTCCGTATCCTTGATCTTGACGGTTCCGTAGAAATTGCGCGCCTTGATCGATGGTGTCGTTGGCCAGATCGCGTTTGCGCCCCAAGCCACGCCGACCAGCGTGGTGAAGAAGACTGCAGCCTTGATCCGGCCACCGCGTTGCAACGGCTCCGAAGGGCGATGGTGGCATGCAGCTCCAACGATGCAAACGGCTGCAATGCAGGACAGGGTCAGTTCGTAGTCGTCATTGAATGCACGCGGTGCCAGCAAGCCGGCGAATATGCCGCCGATTGCGCCACCAGTCGCAATCATCAGGTAGTAGGCGGTCAATTGGGCAGGGTGTGGCTTAAGTCGGGCCAGTTCGCCATGGCATGCCATGCAATAGGTAAAGACGCAAACACTGAAGAGAAGTGTGGGCCACAAGATCCCGCGCGGCATCAGGCTGGGGAAAGTGGTGCCGGCAATGAGCAGCGGTGTCAGTACTGCCATCAGCGGCAGGAACAGCCAGCGCTTATACCAGCGCGCGCTTTCAAAGCAGAGGATGAAGGTCAGGAGGTAGATCACAAGCGGCAGTACCCAAAGCAGGGGTACCGGGGCGATATTTGCCGTCAGGTGGCTGGTGGCCGCGATCAGGACCACCGTCGGCACGGCGGCGAGGCCGCACCAGAACAGACTGTCGCGCAAGGACGGCTTGCCGGCTAGTGCATCTTCGCGCAGCGTATGCGGTGTTGCGCTGCGGCCGCGTCCACTCAAAGCAAGGACGGCGCAAAACAGGGCGAACAGGCCAAATCCCGCCGACCAGAAGGTGGAGATCTGGGGTACGGTAAAGCGCGGCTCGAGCAGAAGCGGATAGCTCAGCAGGCCCAGCAGGGAGGCGAAGTTGGATAGGGCAAACAGCCGGTATGGCACGCTGCCGGGGCGTTCTTGCGCGTACCAATGCTGCAGCAGTGGCCCGGTTGTCGACAGCAGGAAGTATGGCAGGCCAATGGTCGCGGCAAGCAGACCTAGCAGAAGGAACGCCGGGTCGTCGCCGGCGGACGGCTTCCAGCTATTGCTTGGGATGATTGGCAGCGTCAGCGTCGCGGCCAGCAGCAAGCCGGCATGCATCCAGGCTTGCTTGCGCGGCGCCAGGTACCGGCTGGTGAGGTGCGAATACAGGTAGCCCAGCAGGAGCGTGACCTGGAAGAACAGCATGCAGACCGTCCACGCCGCGGCCGAGCCGCCGAACCACGGCAATACCATTTTGCCGATGATGGGCTGCACCTGGAAGAGCAGGAAGGCGCTGAGGACGATCGTTCCAGCATAGAGGATGAGCATGCAAAATATACTAACCCGTAACGAGGCCGGCGGCGAGCGTCAGCATGACAGCGCCGGTCAACCCCTCGATGCATTTCCAGGCCAGCGGTCGGCCGAACACGCCGGCAAGGCGGGTGGCGCCAAAACCCAGCGCCGTGAACCAGAGCAGGGAGGCTGTCATCGCGCCCGCTGAAAAGCCCAGGCGCTGGCCGTCCGGATAGCTGCCGCCGACGGAGCCGAGCAGCACGACCGTATCAAGGTAGACGTGGGGATTCAGCAGCGAGAGCGCGACCACGCTGGCCAGCGCTTGCCGGGCGTCGGGGGCCGGCGCGCTGGCGTCGATGGCCAGCGATTTGGGCGTCAGCATCGAGCGCCAGCTGCGCAGGCCGTACCACAGCAGGAAAGCGGCGCCGCCCCAGCGCGCTGCGGACAGCAGGATTGGCGAATCCTGGATCATCGCGCCGGCGCCGGCAACGCCCAGCGCAATCAATATCACATCGATCACGATGCAAGCGGCCACCGTCAGCGCCACATGCTGTCGCTTGATGCCCATCCGCAGAACGTGCGCATTCTGGGCGCCAATGGCCATGATCAGGCTCGCGCCGAGCCCCAAACCGTTCACATAACTCTGCATTTTTTGCTCCTGTTGTGGAGCCCGAATTTTGCCGCTGCTGGCTTCGAAAATGAAGCTGAATTAATATAATTCGGCATTCATTAAATTTTCTAAAGAAGAGGCCAATGATTCCGGACGCGCGACAAGGCGAGGCTTTGCTGGCGGTGATCGATTCCGGCAGTTTCGAGCAGGCTGCGGCGGCCCTGCATTTAACGCCGTCGGCCGTCTCGCAGCGGGTCAGTGGGCTGGAGTCGGCAGTGGGGGCACCGTTGCTGATCCGCAGCCGGCCAGTTCGCCTGACCAGTGCCGGGCAGCGGCTGGTGCAGTATCTGCGTCGCAGCCGATTGATGGAGCAGGAATTCCTGGCGGATTTAAAAGCTGAGGAGGCAATGCCGCCACGCATTCCGGTTGCGGTGAATAACGACACCCTCGGCACCTGGTTTTTGCCGGAATTGAGCGGGTTCCTGAATCGCGAAAACATCCTGCTGGAGATAATCCTGGACGACCAGGACCACACTTATTCCCTGTTCGAAAAGGGATTGGTGCTGGCCGGTGTTTCAAGCGAACCGGAGCCAATGCGCGGTTGCCGTTCGCAGCACCTGGGCTTTATGCGCTATCGCTTATTGGCCCAGCCGGATTTTGTTAAGCGCTGGTTTCCCGAGGGATTTACCCGGGAAGCGGCGCGCAAAGCGCCAGTGATGTTTTTTGATCGGAAAGACTCATTGCAGGCGATATTCATCGAGCGTGAATTGGGATTGCCATTGGGTGCTTATCCGGTGCATTACGTGCCCTCCAGCGATCCATTCGTTGAATCGATCCGGCTTGGAATGGGATACGGTATGCTGCCGCGCCAGCAATATAAGTCCCTGCTGGAATCCGGAGAATTGGTGGATCTTGTGCCAGGCAAATACCTCGATATTCACCTCTATTGGCACTGCTGGCGCATCCAGTCGCCCAAGCTCGAAATGCTTACCGAGCAAGTGCTTGCCGCTGCTGGGCGGGCGCTGGATCGCTAGACCCGGAATTGGCGCGAACGCGCCAAGTACTGGCGCGCTGGCCGAAAAAAAGCCCGCACTCGGCGGGCCGGGATTAATACGTATAGAACATGCGCTGCAGTTCTTTGGTATTCGAAGTTTTGGTCATACCCAGCATCAGCAGGATACGAGCCTTTTGCGGGTTCAGGGTATCCGCCACAACGAAATCCAGTTCATCGTCATTTGCCTCGCCATTACGGGCCAGGATGCCATTGCCAACGCGGCTGGCGCGAACGATTACGGTGCCGTTCTTGCGTGCTGCTGCCAGTTCAGGTTTTACTTTGGCTGCCAAGCTGCCATCGCCGGTACCGGCGTGAATAATGCCTTTTGCGCCAGCGGCGATAAAGGCATTCAGCGCTACTGCATTCATATTGGCGTAGCCGTAAACGATATCGACTTGCGGCAGGGCAGTCAGGTTCGAAATGTCGAATTCGGTGTCGACCGTATGCTTGCGGGTGCTGGTGCGATAGAAGAAGGCTTTAGGACCTTGCACATAACCCAGCATGCCCAGTTCAGGAGTTTTGAAGGAATCCGGAGTCGAGGTATTGGTTTTCGAAACATCGCGTGCGCTGTGAATCTGGTCGCCCAGGGCTACCAGCACGCCCTTGCCAATTGCATCCTGGCTGCCTGCGATCAACACGGCGTTATACAGGTTGATTGGACCGTCTGCCGACAGGGCAGTGCCAGGGCGCATGGCGCCAACCAGCACCACCGGCTTGCGCGACTTGACCACCAGGTTCAGGAAGTAGGCGGTCTCTTCCAGGGTGTCGGTGCCGTGGGTGATCACGATGCCGTCCACGTTTGGCTGTGCCAGCAGGGTGTTGACGCGCTTACCCAGGGTCAGCCAGTGATCATTGGTCATGCTTTCGGAAGCGATCTGGAATACTTGTTCGCCAGTGACGTTTGAAATCTTGGACAGCTCCGGGACTGCGTTTATCAATTTTTGGACGCCGACGGTAGCGGCGGTATACCCCACTGTAGTGGTGGAGCTGGCGCCCGAGCCGGCAATGGTGCCGCCGGTGGCAAGAATGGTGATGTTAGGCAGTTTCTCCGCATGTACGCTGAATGCAAGCAAGAATGCAAACAGGGTAAAAATGAAGTGCTTGGCTGTGCTGCGTTGCATAAGTTCTCCTCTGGTTAGTTTTAAGATTGTTGCGCATGTTACTCGATTTGGTGCAGTATTACCGTACTTCCTAGCAAGGACAATGCCAGTGGAAACAGACGAACTGAGTCTCACTGTAGTCATGCGCCGAAAAGCATTGAAGAGCACTTGGCAGCCCTTCCAGTGGCTGCCGGCTGAGGTCGTGCTTTCCCCCTTGCCTGCGGGCGAGCCGCGCTGCCTGCGCGATGATCCTTCGGATACCCTGTGGCTCTATCCCGGCTTGTCCATGCGCCTGTATTCCGACGAGGCGGAAGGCTATTTCCTGAATCTCGATTCCGGTGCACCGTGCTGGTTCATCATGTGGCGGATGGAGGGCGAAGTCGCTGTGCCGCAGTTTGTGACCTTGTCCTATAACGAGGCGGCACGCCTGATGGATGGGGGCGAGCAGGTGGATACCTTGCCGTTGCCTGCCGAAGTCGAGGAGCGGCTTGGGGCTTTCGTGGCGGAGTTCTACCGTCCGGAGCCGAAGGGCAAGCGCCGCCGGCCTTCCTTCGAAGGTGGCGCAGCTGTCCAGCAGATGGCGCGAGAGGAGGTTGGACGCCGTGGCCGCTGAAACATTCTTCGCCCGCTGGTCGCGCGTCAAGGCTGAGGCTCGCCAGGAGCCCGCCCCACCCGATGCCGTCGCCGGGGCGCCGCTTCCCGAAGCCTCGCCTGCCGAAACGGCAGTGCCGGCGCCTACCCTTGACCAGGTGGCGAGCCTGACTTCCGATTCCGACTTCACTCCCTTCGTCGCGCGAGGCGTCGATGAAACCGTACGTCGCGCTGCGCTGAAGAAGCTGTTCGCAGACCCGCACTTCAACGTGATGGACGGCCTCGACACCTATATCGACGACTACAACAAATTCGAACCACTGACGCCGCTGATGGTGGCAGCCCTCAACCACGCCAAGGACCTGATCGCACGCGAATTCGCGGCGGAAGAAAACGATGAGCCAAAAGACGAGGATCTGTAACTGCAATAACACCATGCCGGTTGACGGCGCGGCCATTGGTGGCGCCTTGGGCGAAGGGCCGCTGCCGGTTGCCAGCCAGCTTTGCCGCCGTGAAGTCAACCAGTACCTGCAAACGCTGGATGGCGCCGAACGCATCGTCGTCGGGTGCACGCAGGAAGAGCCGCTGTTTCGCGAGCTGGCGGAAATGAAGCCTGCCGTGGCGCCGCTGCGGTTCGTGAATCTGCGCGAAACTGGCGGGTGGAGCGAAGAGGCGCGTCACACGACGCCCAAGATGGCTGCATTGCTGGCCGCGGCACGCCTGTCCGATCCGGAGCCGGTGCCGGAAGTTGAATACCAGTCCGAAGGCCGCGTGCTGCTGCTTGGTCCCGCGCGGCGCGTGCTGCCGTGGGCGCGCAAGCTGGAACGGCAGTTGCAGGTGAGCGTGCTGCTCACCGATGGCGGCGATGCGGCGCTGGCCGGTCATGGGTGGCCGGCCTTCAGCGGCAGCATTCCACGCGTGCAGGGCTGGCTGGGGGCGTTCAAGGTGACGTGGCAGCAGGCCAATCCCATCGATCTTGAGCTGTGCACGCGCTGCAATGCTTGCGTGAAGGCTTGTCCCGAAGGGGCTATCAGCCTGGCATATCAGGTTGACCTGGATGCCTGTCGTTCGCATCGCGAGTGCGTGGCGGCGTGCGGTGCGGTGGCGGCGATTGACTTCGACCGGGTCGAGAAAGAACGCGGCGGAGAATTTGACCTGGTGCTCGATTTGCATGACACGCCGGTGCTGCGCATGCACCAGCTGCCGCAAGGCTATTTCGCACCGGGTGCCGATGATGGGGCGGTTGCGCTGGCAGCGATGCAGGTGCTGGAGCTGGTGGGCACGTTCAGCAAGCCCCGCTTCTTCCAGTACAAGGAAAGCATTTGCGCGCATAGCCGCAGCAGGCAGCCGGGCTGCAATGCCTGCATCGATATCTGCTCGGCGGAAGCGATCGCCAGCGCGGGCGACCATATCAAGGTGTCGCCGCAACTGTGCGCGGGATGCGGGGCTTGCACGACGGTGTGTCCGTCCGGCGCCCTGACCTACGCCTGGCCGCGCGCATCCGACTTTGGCGAGCGAATGCGAACCATGCTGGCGACCTATGCTCGCGCTGGCGGCTTGCGGCCGGTGCTGCTTGTGCATAGCGACGAGGAGGGCAGTGCGCTGGTGCGTGAACTTGGGCAGCTTGCGGCTGCGGGCGCGGCACGCGGCGTGCCGGCGCGGGTGCTGCCGTTGCCGGTTCATCACGTAGCGTCGGTGGGGATGGATTTGTGGCTTGCTGCGGTTGCGTATGGCGCAGTCGATGTGGCCGTGCTGGCCACCGGCTGCGAGGCACCGCAATACCTGGATGCGATCGCGGAGCAGATGACGTTCGCGCAGGCGATTATCGATGGGCTGGGCTACAGCGGCATCCAGCTCCAGCTGTTATGCGCGCGCGACGCGGCCGAGTTGGACCGCGAACTGCAGCGCTTCGCCGCCGTGCCGGACGAGGAGCGCGCTGCGGTGGGCGCTGGCGGGGCAGGGCGGGCGGCAGCGCCTCCGGCGGCGGCTTTCCACGTCGCAGCGGCGAAGCGGGAGACGCTGGACTTCGCGATCACGCACCTGGCCAGGCACGCGCCAACGCCCCAGGACGGCATAGCCCTCCCACCAGGCGCACCGTTTGGAACAATCGAAATCAGCACGGACAAATGCACGCTCTGCATGGCCTGCGTCGGCGCCTGCCCCGAGTCCGCGCTGTCGGACAACCCGCAAGCGCCGCAACTGCGCTTCATCGAATCGAACTGCGTGCAATGTGGCCTGTGCGTGAACAGCTGCCCCGAGCAGGCGCTGAAACTGCAACCGCGCCTGGCATTGGGCGCGACAGCAAAGCAGCCCCGCGTCATCAACGAAGCCCAACCCTATCACTGCATCAAGTGTCAAAAACCATTCGGTACCTTGCAAATGGTGGAGAATATGGTGAGCAAGCTTGCCGGCCACGGTGCCTTCTCCGGTCACCTCGACCGCCTTCGCATGTGCCCCGACTGCCGCGTGATCGACATGATGCAGCCGGAAAAAGAAGTCTCCATCTTTGAGGTGAAACGCCAATGACCGAAGACGAAGAATATGCGCGTTCCGAACTTTATGGTGTGCTGTCCATGCTGTTCTATGGCCCGCCATCGCAAGCCGTGCTGGACCTGATCGAAGGTGCGGCCATCGAAGGCGACGGTGTGCTGGCAGATGCCTGGCGCGGCCTGCAGACCGCGAGCAGCCAGACGAATGCCGAGCGTGCACGCGAAGAATATGAAGCCTTGTTCATTGGCGTCGGCAAGCCGGAGGTCATGCTGTACGGCTCCTACTACCTGTCCGGTTTCCTGATGGAGAAACCGCTGGCCGCGCTGCGTGACGACCTGGCTCGCCTCGGCCTGGAGCGCTCCGAGCACCTGTCCGAAAGCGAAGACCATTTCGCCGCCCTGTGCGATGCAATGCGCTTGCTGCATGGCAGCATTGCAACACAAAAGGAGTTCTTTAGCGCTCACATTCAACCATGGTCGCGCCAGCTTTTCGATGCGATCGACGCGCACCCCGGGGCTGCCTACTATCGCGCTGTCAGCGGCCTGGCCCGCAGCTTCGTGGAAGTGGAAACCCAGGCGTTCGATATGGCTTAGCTATTGATGCATTATTAAAATATTTGTGCTAGTGTTAAAAGACAACTGATGTTGGCAAGGGAGACCATGATGTCAACGCAATCCAAGTCTGGAAGGCGGTCTTTTTTCACCGGCATGGGGGCCTTGGCCGCCGCCGGCATCGCCGCGAAAATGGCCAGCAGCCCGCCCGGCACGACGCCGCCAGCAGAACCGGAACCGCCTCCTGGCTCCGGCTATCGCCTCACAGAACATATCCAGAAGTACTACCGCACCACCAAGATCTGAGTGGAGGGCCAAATGATGCTCCTTACACGTAAAGGGCCGGCTGGCCCTCGTGCGCCTGGACGTTTCGCATCGAGCCTGGAAGGCAGCCTGGCGCGGACCTTGCCAACGATGGACCGGCGCGCATTCCTCAAACGCTCCGGCATCGGCGTAGGCATCGGGCTGGCGGCGTCGCAGCTTTCGCTGATGCGCAAGGCACAGGCAAAAGATCCCGCCGCTGTTGATAGCGGTAGCAAGCAGGTCGTGCGGCGTACCGTTTGCAGCCACTGTTCGGTGGGCTGCGCGGTCGATGCGGTGGTGGAGAACGGCATCTGGATTCGCCAGGAGCCGGTGTTCGATTCGCCGATCAACCTCGGAGCGCATTGTGCCAAGGGCGCGGCGCTGCGCGAGCATGGCCACGGCGAGTACCGCCTCAAGTATCCGATGAAGCTGGTGAACGGAAAATACCAGCGCATCAGCTGGGACCAGGCCTTGCAGGAAATCTCGGCGAAGATGCTGGAGCTGAAAAAGAAGGATGGGCCGGACTCGGTGTTCTTCGTCGGCTCGTCGAAACACAATAACGAACAGGCGCAGTTGCTGCGCAAGTTTGTGTCCTTCTTCGGCACCAATAACTGCGACCACCAGGCGCGCATCTGCCACTCGACTACGGTGGCGGGCGTAGCGAATACCTGGGGTTATGGCGCCATGACCAACAGCTACAACGATATGCAGAACGCCAAGGCGGCGATGTATATCGGCTCCAACGCGGCGGAGGCGCACCCGGTTTCGATGCTGCACATGCTGCATTCGAAGGAGACTGGCTGCAAGATGATCGTGGTCGATCCCCGCTACACGCGCACGGCGGCCAAGTCGGACCAGTACATACGCATCCGATCCGGCTCCGACATTCCGTTCCTGTACGGGATGCTGTGGCATATCTTCAAGAACGGCTGGGAAGACAAGGAATACATCGCCGCCCGAGTCTATGGCATGGACAAGGTGCGCGAGGAAGTCGCCAAGTGGACGCCCGACAAGGTGGAAGAAGCCTGCGGCGTGCCGGAAGCCCAGGTGCTGCAGGCGGCCGAGACGATGGCCAAGAACCGCCCATCCACCGTGGTCTGGTGCATGGGCCAGACGCAACACACGATCGGCAATGCGATCGTGCGCGCCTCCTGCATCCTGCAGCTCGCGCTGGGAAATGTTGGCAAGAGCGGCGGCGGCACCAATATCTTCCGTGGCCACGACAATGTGCAAGGCGCCACCGACGTCGGCCCCAATCCCGACTCGCTTCCCGCCTATTACGGCCTGGCTACCGGTGCCTGGAAACACTGGTGCGCGGTGTGGGGTGTTGATTATGAATGGGTCAAGAGCCAGTTCGCCTCGCAAGCCATGATGGAAAAGTCCGGCACGACCGTGTCGCGCTGGATCGATGCGGTGCTGGAGAAAAACGAGTTGATCGACCAGGACAGCAACGTCAAGGCAGTCTTTTTCTGGGGCCATGCGCCCAACTCGCAAACGCGCGGGCTGGAAATGAAGAAGGCGATGGACAAGCTGGAGATGCTGGTCGTGATCGACCCGTATCCTTCGGCCACCGCGGCCATGGCCGCGATGAAGGCCGAGGGACAGGAGGTCAACCCGAGCCGAGCCGTCTACCTGCTGCCGGCGGCGACGCAGTTCGAAACTTCCGGCTCGGTGACCGCCTCCAACCGCTCGGTGCAATGGCGCGAAAAGGTCATTGAACCGCTGTTCGAATCGCGCACCGACCACATGATCATGTACCAGCTGGCGGAGAAGCTGGGCTTTGGCAAGCAGCTCGTGGCCAAGCTGAAACTGGTGCCGGGCAAGGGCAATATGATGGAACCCGAGCCCGAATCGATGCTGCGCGAGATCAACCGCGGCAGCTGGACCATCGGCTACACCGGCCAATCGCCGGAGCGCCTGAAGGCGCACATGCGCAATATGCACATGTTCGACGTGAAGACCTTGCGCTGCAAGGGCGGCAAGGACGCGGAGACCGGTTACGACCTGACCGGCGACTACTTCGGCCTGCCGTGGCCTTGCTACGGCACGCCGGAACTCAAGCACCCCGGCTCGGCCAACCTGTACGACAACAGCCAGCACGTGATGGACGGCGGTGGCAACTTCCGCGCCAATTTCGGCGTGGAGCGGGATGGCGTCAACCTGCTGGCGGAGGACGGCTCGTTCTCCAAGGGCGCGGATATCACGACAGGCTATCCTGAGTTCGACCACGTGCTGTTGAAAAAGCTGGGCTGGTGGGACGAGCTGACCGATGCCGAGAAGGCGGCAGCCGAGGGCAAGAATTGGAAGACCGACCTGTCGGGCGGCATCCAGCGCGTATGCCTGAAGGTGCACGGTGTGCATCCCTTCGGGAACGCCAAGGCGCGCGCCGTGGTGTGGAACTTCCCCGATCCGGTGCCGCTGCACCGCGAACCGCTGTTTGGCACGCGGCCAGACCTGGTGGCCAAGTATCCGACCCACGACGACAAAAAAGCCTTCTGGCGCATGCCGACCTTGTACAAGACCGTGCAGCAGAAGGCGATCGACGATGGCCTGGCGAAGAAATTCCCCATCATCCTCACTTCCGGGCGCCTGGTGGAATACGAAGGGGGCGGCGAGGAAACGCGCTCCAATCCCTGGCTGGCCGAACTGCAGCAGGAGAACTTCGTTGAAATCAATCCGAAGGCGGCAGAGGAACGCGGCATCCGCAACGGTGATTACGTGATCGTGTCGACACCGACCGGCGCGCGCATCAAGGTGCGGGCGCTGGTGACGCAGCGCGTGGATGCCGGCACGGCGTTCATTCCCTTCCATTTCTCGGGCTGGTGGCAGGGCAAGGACATGCTGGAATACTACCCGGAAGGCGCAGCGCCGATCGTGCGCGGCGAGGCGGTCAACACGGCCACGACCTACGGCTATGACTCGGTCACCATGATGCAGGAGACCAAGACCACCATCTGCAATATCGAACGCTTCACGGGCTGAGGAGATTGCCATGGCACGGATGAAATTCATATGCGACACGGAGCGCTGCATCGAATGCAATGCCTGTGCGACGGCTTGCAAGAACGAGCACGAGGTGCCCTGGGGCGTGAACCGGCGCCGGGTGGTGACCATCAACGATGGCATCATCGGGCAGGAGAAGTCGGTTTCGGTGGCGTGCATGCATTGCTCGGATGCGCCTTGCATGGCGGTGTGCCCGGTCGATGTCTTTTACCGCACCGAGGAGGGAGTGGTGCTGCATAACAAGGATGGCTGCATCGGCTGCGGCTACTGCGCTTATGCCTGTCCGTTCGGGGCGCCGCAGTTTCCCTCCAATGGTACTTTCGGCCTGCGCGGCAAGATGGATAAATGCACCTTCTGCGCGGGCGGCCCGGAAGAAAACGGCTCGCAGGAAGAGTTCGAGAAGTATGGCCGCAACCGCCTGGCAGAGGGCAAGCTGCCGGCTTGTGCTGAAATGTGTTCGACCAAGGCGCTGCTGGGCGGCGATGGGGATGTGGTGGCGGACATCTTTCGCACCCGCGTTGTCACGCGCGGCAAGGGCAGCGAGGTTTGGGGCTGGGGGACTGCTTACGGCAAACCGGAGGCCAAGTCATGAAACTCTATCTGGTAGCGCTGCTGGTGCTTGCTGGCTGCGGCGAGGTTTCGCAGTCGAAGCAGGGCAGTGGGGTGAATCGCGGCGACGAGCCGGGATACAAAGGTGCGCGCACGGCGCAAGTGGCCAAGGGCTGGACACCGGGCGACAAGGCTTCCTGGGACAGGCAGGTGCGCGAACGCGGGCAACTGCAGAACGAATACGTGAAGACCAACCGCTAGGGAGGCGCGCCATGAAACAATGGTTGGCAATGCTGGCCGTGGCACTCGCTGCCGGCGCATCGCTTGCAGCGGAGGCACCCGCGCCGCGCCAGCAGGGCGCCGCAGCCCCGGCTGCCAGCAGCGCCCCAGGCAGTGTGCGGCCGACGGCCGGCCGAAATGAAGAGCCCGCTGTGGCAGGCGGTGCGGCTGGCAAGGCAGCGCAGGTTTCGGCGGGCAGCGCGCCCGCTGCGGCAAGCGATGCGGCAGGAGGCCCGGCGCAGGCTCCAGCTAGCGGCATGCCCGCAGCCGGCGCGACGGGCGCGGCACCGCGCGTTGAATCGGTGGATATCCTGAATCAGAACCAGGCCGAACGCACGCGCGACCAGCCCGGCAACAACGCCCCGGTCTGGCGCAAGGTGGTGGCGGGAGAGTCCCATTACAGCAGCCTGCCTTACCCCGAATCCGGCGTGCTGATCCAACCCAAGGCGCAACTCCCAGGCCAACCGGTGGCGACCACCGCTGGCGAGGCCTGGCGCCGCTTCCGCAACGGCCCGATGATCAGTATCGGCGGCTGGCTGATCCTCGGCGTGCTCGCTGCGATCGCTGCGATGTACTTCGGCAAGGGCCAGATCAAGGTGCATTCGCCACCAACCGGCCGTAGAATCCAGCGCTTCACGCCCACCGAGCGCTTCGTGCACTGGACCACAGCCATCACCTTCGTCCTGCTCGCCGTCTCCGGCCTGTGCATGATGTTCGGCAAATTCGTATTGATGCCCATCATCGGCCACAGCCTGTTCGGCTACCTGACCTACGCCCTGAAAACCATCCACAACTTTATCGGACCACTGTTCACGGTCTCGATCATCGTCACCTTCATCCTGTTCGTGAAGGACAACTTCCCGATTGCGGCAGACATCAAATGGCTGGCCAAGCTGGGCGGCATGTTTGGCAAGGAGCACGCCCCTGCAGGCCGCTTCAACGCCGGCGAAAAACTATGGTTCTGGGGCGGCGTAACCCTGCTTGGCCTGGCCGCCAGCGCATCCGGCCTTGTACTCGACAAACTGGTGCCCAACCTCGAGTACACCCGCTTCATGATGCAGGGCGCCAACCTGCTGCATATAACGGCCACCGTGTTGATGATGGCCTTCGCACTCGGCCACATCTACCTCGGCACCATCGGCATGGAAGGCGCTTACAAAGCCATGCGCGAAGGTTTTGTGGATGACGCCTGGGCGCGCGAACACCACGACATCTGGTACCAGGAAGTGGTGGACGGCAAAGTGCCACGCATGCGCGCTCCGGAACACGATGGCGAAGTGGTGCCGCCGCCCGCGCCCAAGACGGTCTGAGGAGCAAAGCCATGAACAAGCCTGTTTTCGCCCTGATAATACTGGCCGCTTCATGTATGGTGCAAGCCAAGCTGCCCGCGCCTACTGAAGAGCAGAAAGCCGCCGCAGCAGCCGCTAAAGACAAGCAAGCCTGGACCGACAAGGTTGCCGCCTACAAGCTGTGCCTGGCGCAGGATCGGGTCGCTGCCCATTATTTCAAGGCGAAAGGTAGCGGTGGCAAGGCATCTGCTGCACTGCCAGCCTGTGCCGATCCTGGGCCATACGTGGCCCAGGTGGCTGCTACCAAGGAAGTTGGCGTCGCCGATTCGAAACCCGTGCCCGAGGCAGGGAAGAAGAAGCAATGAAAAACCCGCCGCAGCGGGTTTCCACGGGGGGAGTGGTTGCGGCTTAGCCCAGCTTGTCGTTGGACTTGCGACGGGAAGCCAGGCCCAGCAGGCCAACGCCTACCAGCAGCATCGCATAGGTAGCCGGTTCCGGAATCGGAGCCGCCAGGTTCAGGTTGCCGGCATAGGATCCGCCCAATCCTGCGATGGCGGTGCTGCCGGTGACCGTGAAGCCATAGTTACCCGACATCAGGGCGTCGATCGGGAAGAACTCGATACCGGACGAAGTGTCGAAGGTGGTGGCTAGAGCGGTCTGGCTGCTGTCAGCTTCGACCTTGAAGAACTCAATGCCAGTGATGCCATAGTTTGCCAGGCGCGAACCATCGATCCAGGTTTTACCGACCACCACGCTACCACTCGCATAAGTCGCGTTGGTATCCACGGTGAACAGGTAAGTATCGATATAGTCCCCGGCAGTTGCGTGCAGTGCGCCAAAGATGGCATTGCCAGCTGCATCAAAGGTCAGGGTGGTTTGTGCCATGGCGCCGGAGCTGGCAAACAGCCCGGCGGATAGCATCAATGTTCCGGCTACCTTGCTAAGAAACGCTTTCTTCATGTTAATACCCCTTGAGAATATGTTGTTGTGAAGGTGAAGCGGCGTCAGCATGCAAGTAATTGCCTGGTTATATCGACAGTGGCCTGCTGAAAACATAACCTTTCCTGCTTGCCAACGACGATCAATATAGCCCACCCCCCCGAGTCATTAGTTCATTAATGAAGCGTGTATGTTTTCAAGCGCACAGAGCTCGACCGCGCGCGAGGGGCACAGGCAAAGCGCGAACAAACGTCAAGGGAAAAATTTTTGTGTGCTCGAGCCTGCAAGGCTTTTCAGCCACATTTCGTAGGCCGATTCCGACAGGAACATGAGCCGAACTGACGGGGGAATTGTGAGCAAACGCACCGTGTGTCACAGGGCCGGGAAATAAGATGGAAGCGTGATCGAAGCGCCAAGCGCTCATCTACCAGACACCCTGGCCGGCTCCTGCCGCAGCGAGGCACCCGGCCCAAAAACAGAATACGGAGGCCTATCATGACCCAGATTAACCACCCATCCAAGTACGTGGTAAGGGAGTACCTCGAACGCCGTTCGCAAGCCGTTAAGCCACCTCCATCGCCAGAGGAGATTCGCCGTCAGCTGGGCTGGGGCTTGATGCTGTTCGAGCCGAAGATGGAAACCGGGCGCTAGACCCCCGTACTTCACGCTGACCCGCCGCCTGGCGGGTTTTTTTTCGCCGTTCGCTGAATTTTTCGCCATTCACCGAACCGCCGCCGCCGTTCACCGAAAAGCCGTTTCGCCGCCTCCCGCACCCCGGTATCGTTCACCCATCCAATCAACGGGGAGCAAGAAATGAGCAAGGACATGCAATCGCGCAGCCAGCTACTCTGGGGCCTGATCGTCATCGCCGTCGGCGTGCTGTTCCTGACCGATATTGAGATTCCGCCTATCGGCCAACTGTGGCGCTACTGGCCCTTCCTGGCCATGGCCTTCGGCGCCGTTAAATTGATTCCGCCAACCACGCCGAAACATGTGGTGGACGGCCTGTGCCACATCGCATTTGCCGGCTGGTTTTACGTGTCGTTCGAACATATCTGGGGCCTGACCTTCCACAATAGCTGGCCCATCCTGGTCATCATTGCCGGCATCTGCCTGCTGGTGCAGCCAGTTGTGATTAAATACAGCGCCAATAAAGAGGAGAACCACTAATGCGCAACCGCAGCCATCGCGAACGTAACACCGCATCCCAGATGCTGATCGGAGCAGGCGTCATTCTGGCCGGCTTCTTGTTCCTGATCGATAACCTGGGCTGGATAGACCTCGACATGCGGATCCACTTCTGGCCCTTCATCCTGATGGTGTTCGGCGCCTCGACCCTGGCGCAAGCGCCGCGGCGCGGCAGTGGGGCAGCAATGGCAGGCATTTTCATGATCGGCTTTGGCGCGCTGTCGCTGCTGAAAGGGCTGGGCCTGATCTACATCAGCTGGAAGGTTATCTTCCCGATCGGGATTATTGCCGTGGGCCTGATGATGGTGTTCCGTGCCAGCAAACGCCGCCAGCAGCCGGACAGCGACAGCACGGTTGGCAGCGGCCTTGCCGACGACACGTCCCTGTTCGGCGTATCGGAAGGCGAGACCAGTGAGCGCGTGCTGGAATTGACGGCCGTCCTCGGCGGCTTCCAGCGCAAGGTGACCACGCAGGACTTCCGCGGCGGCGACCTGACCAGCATCATGGGCGGCATCGACCTGGACATGCGTACCGCATCGATGAACGGCACCGCCGTGCTGAATGTGTTCGCCCTGATGGGCGGCATCTCGATCAAGGTGCCAACCGACTGGACGGTGGAACTGGAAGGCACGCCAATCCTGGGCGGCTTCGAGGAAAAGACCATGGAGCCGAAAGACAATAGCAAGCGCCTGGTGGTTCGCGGCACCGCCATCATGGGCGGCCTGGAAATCCGCAACTGATGCAGGGCGTGTTGACCAGCCGCAGCGGCGTGCTGCTGTACCTTACAGTCTGGCTGCTGTTGGGGATAGGATTGGGCGGCGCAGTGGCCAAGCTTGGCGACGAACCCTGGCTGCGCGCCATGCTGTTTGCGGTGCCGGTGACCTTGCTGTTTTCGGTTGGCGCCGGCTTCTCCGCCTAC
This sequence comes from Pseudoduganella sp., assembly GCA_036402315.1. Taxonomy (GTDB): domain Bacteria; phylum Pseudomonadota; class Gammaproteobacteria; order Burkholderiales; family Burkholderiaceae_D; genus Rugamonas. The sequence goes on from DASWTB010000221.1 coordinate 28,609, forward strand.
TATATGTGCAAGGCCAACCCGCTGCGCGAGCGCAGCCCGGCAGTGATCCTGGTGTCGATGCTGACTGCAGCCGTGTGGGCCGGCTTCCTGTGGGTGTTCCTGATGCGGATCTGGAATATCGGCGCTGAATCGTTTGGCGTGCAAGGTATAACGATTCGTCCGCAGTTGACAGCTTTGCTGTTCTCGCTTGGCATCCTGATGTACGGCCTGCTGGCGAGCTTGAACTACCTGGTCAGCGAGTTTGTCCGAGCCCGCCAGGCGGAGCAGCGCGAACTGGAATCCAAGTTGCTGGCGCGCGATGCGGAGCTGCGCATGCTGCGCACCCAGATCGACCCACACTTCCTGTTCAACAGCCTGAACTCGATCAGTGCGCTGACTTCGATTGACGCCAAGCGCGCCCGCGACATGACCCAGCGCCTGTCGGATTTCTTCCGCCAGAGCCTGGGCATTGAAGCGCAGGGCAAGATCACGCTGGAAGAGGAGGTGCGCCTGATCGGCCACTTCCTGGCGATCGAAAAAGTGCGCTTCGGTGCGCGGCTTGGTGTGGAGCAGGAGGTTGATGAAGCGGCCCTGCCATGCCTCCTGCCGCCGATGATCCTGCAGCCGCTGGTGGAAAACGCCGTCAAGCACGGCATCGGCGGCATGCCGGAAGGCGGCACGGTGCGGATTAACGCCCGCCGCGAAGGCTCGCTGCTGAAGGTCAACGTGGAAAACGATACTGACCCGGACACGCCGCCCCGCAAGGGCAATGGCATTGGCCTGGTCAACGTGCGGGAACGCTTGGCGGCGGCTTATGGCCACCAGGCCAGTGTGCACTGCACGCACGAAAACAATATATACCGGGTAGCCCTGACGCTACCCGCCGAGACGAAGGAGTCCTGAACCATGCGCGTCATCATTGTCGATGATGAAGAATTGGCCCGCGGCGTCATGCGGGAATACCTGCGGGCCCACGCCGACGTGGAAGTGGTGGCCGAATGCGGCAACGGCTTCGAAGCAGTGAAGGCGATTGCTGAACTGGAGCCGGATGTGGTGTTCCTCGACATCCAGATGCCCAAGCTGGATGGTTTCGAAGTGGTGGAGCTGGCCGGCAGCAAGCCGCATTACGTGTTCGCCACAGCTTACGACCAATATGCGTTGAAGGCGTTCGAAGTGCACGCGATTGACTATCTGCTCAAGCCATACCCGCAAGAGCGGCTGGACCAGGCGGTGGCGCATGTGCGTAGCCGGCTGGGAGGCACGCGCCCGGCAGTAGCGCAAATGGCGACCGAGGCCGCGACCCGCAATGGCCCGCTGGAGCGCGTGCTGATCCGCGATGGATCGCGTGTGCATGTGATTGCCGCCGAACGCATCGATTCCATCGAAGCACAGGACGATTACGTCGAGATCCTGGCCGAAGGTAAGCCCTACCTGAAGAACCAGCGCTTGTCGGAACTGGAAGAGCAGCTTGACCAGACCCGCTTCGTGCGGTTGCATCGATCCTGGATCGTCAACGTCGAGCGCATCGAGCGCATCGAACAGGCTACCAAGGACAGCCACTGCGCGGTGCTGAAAGATGGCCGCAAGATCCCTGTCAGCCGCAGCGGATATCAGAAGGTGAAGGGGTTATAGCTCGGGTAGGGAAGCGGCTGTGCCAGCGGGGATTCTTTCGATTTGAGGTATTTCTCATGGTTTAGGATGCCATAAAACGGCACCAGGCCAATGGTTTCCTGGGAAGGTGGCCCTTTTGCCGGGCTTAGGTCTCATGTTAATATTTTTGAAAACGTCAATATGACGTCCACTTTACGTTGAACTAAACCGCTGCGCGGTGACTGGCGGAGCGAGCTTGAGTTGCCACGCTTGGCGTCCAACCCTGTTCAGGGGATCTCCCCCGAATCCAACAGGAGGACGACATGACTATTCTGCGCCAACGGATGAGCG
>DASWTB010000222.1:0-3380 GCA_036402315.1 Pseudoduganella sp.
GGCGGTTGACCAGTGGACCATCGACCACTTCGACAAAATACTGGGATGGGCCGCGCCGCAATAGCATATGGCGGCCGCCGGGCGCGATCAGGGCCTGGCCCGGGAGCACCGGGTCGCTATTGCGTGCTTCCTTGACGGCGATCTGGCACAAGCCATTCAGTCGCTCGGCGAAAGCGGCTGTGAACTGTTCCGGCATGTGCTGCACGATGACGATGCCAGGCGAGGCGGCCGTCAGTTCAGTCAACACCCGCTCCAGCGCTTGCGTGCCGCCGGTTGACGTGCCCAGGGCAACCACGCGGCCATTCCCGCGCGCCAGCGGCGCCCGCTCCCCCATTGGCGGCAGGATGGCGTCCGCGCTCAGCTTGACAGACGGCGCCACGGGCGGCGCCGGCGGGCGGCTGCCGGCAAGGGGCTGCAGCCTGGCCTGGGCCGCGCTGCGCACGGCGGCTACCAGTTCGTCGCAGCCTTCATGCAGTGACTGGCGCAGGTCCAGCTTGGGCTTGCCGACTACAGCAACGGCGCCGGCGGCCAGCGCTTCCATCGAGGTGCGGGTGCTCTTTTCCGTCAGGGAGGAACAGATGACCACCGGGGTCGGCCGTTCGGCCATGATCTTGCGCAGGAAGGTAATGCCATCCATGCGCGGCATTTCGACGTCCAGCACGACCACGTCCGGCCAATGCAGGCGCATGCGCTCCCCGGCCAGGATCGGGTCGGCGACGGCGTAGGTCACCTGCATGTCCGGCTCGCGCCCGAGCAGGCCGCTGAGCACTTGCCGCACCACGGCAGAATCGTCCACCACCATGACCTTGATCTGCTTCATGCTCCGCCCTTTTCCGCCAGCTCGCCCTGGTGCACCCAGACATCGCCGGTCGCAACGTCGAACAGGATATGCCGGTGCCCGGTACCGAACAGGCTTTCCGACACCACGGGAATGCCGTACTCCGCCAACAGCTTTTCAGCCGCTACGCCATTGCGATGGCCGATACCCGGTTGCCTGCCTGCTTCGATCGAGGGAAACATGGTGCCGCCGCCGAACACCTTTGCCTCGCATTCCCGCACAGGCACGCCGCGCTCGCGGAGCTGCGCCACCATCAGCTCCATCGCGTCCTTGCCATAGCGGCCGCTTAAGCCCGCGGCCGGATCGCCATCGGCCCCAGCTTCGCGCTCCGACAGCACGAAGTGCGACATGGCCCCGATGCGCAGGCGCCGGTGCCACAGCGTGATCGACACGCAGGAACCCAGCACGGTGCGGATGCGGTACCGTGCATCGCCAACGAAGTACTCACCGGGCAGCAGGTAGACTTCGGAAGCGGCGCCGGTCTTCATATCATTCCTTGCGATAAATTGCCGGTGCCACCCCGCGCACCGGTAGCCCCATATCATGCAAGCTTTCCGCGTGGCCGATATACAGGTAGCCGCCCGGCCGCAGGTAGTCGAGCACGCGCTGCGCCACCCGGCGCTTGGTTTCCACGTCAAAGTAGATCAGCACATTGCGCAGGAAGATCACGTCGAACTTGTCCAGTGCCGGCAGGCGCGCCGCATTCAGGTTGATCTGGGCGAACTCCACGCATTCGCGCAGCACGCGCGAAACCAGCAAAGTACCTTCTTCGACATCGATTCCTTTCAGGCAGAAACGCCGCAGATAGTCCTGCGGTACGTGGGCGGCGCGCGCCATCGGATAGTGGCCCTGGCGCGCTATCTCAAGCACGCGCGCACTGATGTCGGATGCCAGCACCTCCCAGCCTTGCGGCGCCAGCAGGTCGGCCAGCACCATGGCGATCGAATACGGCTCCTCTCCGGTGGAGCAGGCAGCGCTCCAGACCCGGAACGGTGCGTTGCCCTGCCTGCGCTCTTTCAGCACGGAGCGCAAATGCTCGAAATGGCGGACCTCGCGGAAGAAGTATGTTTCGTTGGTGGTCAGCAGGTCGATCGCGATCTGGGTTTCTTCCGGTGCAGTCCCGCTGCTGATCAACTGGAAATAGGAACCGTAGCTATTGAACTGCAGATGGTGCAGGCGTTTGGCGAGGCGTCCTGACACCAGCGGCTTTTTGACGTCCGACAGCGAAATCCCCGCCGCTTCATGGATGAAGCGCTGGAATTGCGCGAACTCGGAGTCCGTCAGGGGCGCAACTGGCTGCATCAACTCACATCTCCCGCCATTGCAGCGATTTCCGGCACGTTCAGCACCGCCTCCAGATTGATCAGGATAACGAATTTTCCATTTACCTTGCCGATCCCGCTAATGAAATCATTGCGCAGCCCCGCTCCGAAGCTGGGCGGCGGCTCGATTTCCCCGGCCTCGATGTCGAGTACCGCATTTACCGCATCGACCAGCAGGCCAAGCACCTGCTGCTCCGGCGGCGCCCCACTTTCGACGATGACGATACAGCTGCGCCGCCCTATGGTGCCGGCAGCGCGTCCAAAGCGTGCCGCCAGGTCCAGTACCGGGACCACGGCGCCGCGCAGGTTGATCACGCCGCGCACGCACGGCGGCATCATCGGCACGTCGGTCACGCCACCGTACTCGATGATCTCGCGCACAGCAAGTATGCCCAGCCCAAACGTTTCCTCGCCCAGGCGGAAGCTCAGGTACTGGTGCTCTGCTTGCATGCCTGCCCCTCAGAACCGTGTGAAATTGCTTTCATCGACCGCCGGAACGGGCGCCAGGCGACGCTGCGAGGCGCGCTGGCTGGCAGGCGGTTTCGCCTGCACATTATGGCGCGGCGCCTGCTCCTGTGCGACACGGAAGAAGCGTACCAGCTGCTGCAGCTCCTCTGCATGGCTGCTCATTTCCTCCGCAGTGGACGCCAGTTCCTCGGCGCCGGCTGCATTCTGCTGCGTGGTCTGGCTCAACTGCCCCATCGCCATATTAATCTGGCTCACGCCAGAGGCCTGCTCGATCGAGGCCGCGGCAATTTCCTGGACCAGGCGCGAAGTCTGCCCGATGGCCGGCACCATGGCGTCGAGCAGGGCGCCAGCCCGCTCCGCAACCTGCACGCTGCTGCCGGCCAGGTCGCCGATCTCCTGCGCCGCCACCTGGCTGCGCTCTGCCAGCTTGCGCACTTCCGCCGCCACCACTGCAAAACCGCGCCCATGCTCGCCGGCGCGCGCAGCTTCGATAGCGGCATTCAGCGCCAGCAAATTGGTCTGGTAGGCGATATCGTCGATGATCATGATGTGCTTGGCGATGTCGCGCATGGCGTTCACCGTGCTGCGCACGGCAGCGCCGCTTTCGCCGGCTTCGGCTGCGGCCTTGGAAGCGGTGGTGTCGGTTATGCGCGCATTGTCCGTGTTCTGGCCGATCGACGCACTCATTTCTTCGACCGAGGCGCTGGTTTCTTCGACGCTGGCCGCTTGCTGGCTGGCCGCCTGCGACAAGG
>DASWTB010000223.1:0-8062 GCA_036402315.1 Pseudoduganella sp.
GGCGGGTGAAGTTCTGGTTGATAGGCACGTTGGGACTGAAGAAACCGCCATTGCGCAGGTAGAAGGCGCCGCCCTGCAAGCCGCCTGCGTAATCCATGCGCTGGGCATTGGCGGCGGTGGCATCGCCGGTAAAGCGTGCCGTCACCAGTTCAGTCCAGCTGCCGCTGGTGCTGCGCGCCCACTGGTTGTTGAACTGTACGCTGCGGCCCAGGTAGCCGTTGGTGTCGATGAAGTTCTCCAGGAACGAGTACACGCCGGCGTGGAAGGTGGTGGTGGCCGGGCGCTTCCAGGTTGCGATGAAGCGCCAGGCGTTGGTTTCCGGTGCGTAGAACCAGGCCGAGAAGTCGGTACCGCCTGCGCCGTCGGGCAGGGCGCGGGTGATGAATTTGTAGGTATTGCCGGCTGCCCAGTTGTACGGCAGGTAGGACTGGCCGCCCGTGCCTTCGCCGCCAAAGGTGTTGTCGACCACGTTAGGGCCTTTGCGCACCAGCGTGGTCTTGGCGCCGTTGTCCGCGTCCCAGATCGAGAACAGCACGCGGCGTTCGCTCGGCGAATTTACCTGGATGCCGAAGTAGCCGCCATTGAATCCGTTCGCCATGAAGTAGGAGCCGATCTTGTCTTCGCCGGCCGGCACCGTCACCTCGTTGTAGAAGTACTCGGTGTTGGCCGGCACGGCGTAGCCCATATGGACTGACGGGCCACGGCGCGACCAGTAGTAGTTGGCTGCGTCGTTGGCGTAGTTCAGCACTGTGCTGGTGTTGACGCGCAATGCCGAGACGTCGCCATAGTAGGAGCCGGCCTTGCTGATGCCTTGCAAATCAACGCGTACGTAGCCGGCGGCGGCAACGTTGATGGAGCCGACGGCATAGGTCCGCGTCCCGCCCCTGGCCAGGTTGACGTTGAATGGCGTGCCGTTGGCCGTGACGCGGATCTTGCTGGTCTTGCTGCCTGTCAGGCTGGCATCCAGCGATAGCGTCACGCTGCCTGCGGCGGCCATGCGGAGCCAGATGCTGGTGACGGTGTTGGCGCTGGTCCAGTTGGCAAGGCCGTTGTTGTTGATGACTTCCGTGGCGCCGGCATCGGCGCGGGTGACGAAGGCATTGCCGGCCAGGGCAACCACCGCATCCCCGCTCGCGGCCTTGGTGGATGGCAGGCCCGCCATGGCCGCCGCAGCGGAAAACGCAAGGAACAGCAGCGAAATTCTTCGTTTCATCTTCGTATCCTTTCAGTATTGTTGTAAATCGAAAGGTAAACTACGACTTATCGAAAGCAAACGCAATAGAATTCGCAGGGTAGAATGGATGGCATGAGGCCAGACCTGCCACCCGACCAGCAATGGAAGCTAATGCTGGGAAGTTTTATCCACGAGTTCTCCCGGCTGGAGGCGCACGTGTTCATCTTGTGCGCGCGCAGTATCGGTACCGACGATACCCGCAAACTCACCTTCGGCAAGCGCCTGGACCGCATCAAGGCCAGCCTGAAACAGCAACGGCCGCAGGACAGCGAAGGCATGTTGGCGCTGTTGCGCGAAGCACGCGGCCTGGCGGAATTCCGCAATGCGCTGCTGCACAACACTGTGTTTCACGGTATGGGCGGCACCGCGCCGCACATGGAGGAAATGGAAGCGCGCCTCCAGCAGTTGGAAGCGCTGCTGGAGGCGCTGGCGCTGGCCTAGTTGCGCAGAGCGCTGATGGCTTGCCGCACGCGTGCGCTGTCGATGCGTTTGGCCAGTTTGCGGCCTTGTTCATGCATGCGCCCGAATGCTTCATCCAGTTCCGCCGGACTTGGCTGCAGCGGCGCCAAGCAACGGGCCAGTTTCGGCAGGATGGCGCGGCGCAGGAAGCGTTCTCCCATCTGGCTCAGTTGCCAGGCCACCGCACCCAGGCTGAGGAAGAAGGCGATGATGAAGCCGTTGTCCAGGTTTTCCGGCGCCTGCTGGCGCAGTGCCGCAAGCACCAGGGCGCAAAATGCGAAGGCGCCGCCGATGGTCCACCACACCTCGCGGTCGAGGCGCGTGGCCGCCTCAAACTCGTCGAGCGCGTCTGCCTGCAGGCGCAGCGCGGCATCGATCTGGCGGCGGCGTTCCGCTTCATCGAGCAGCAATGGCGCTTCGCGCAGGCGGGCGGCTGCGGCCAGTGCATCGGCGTGGCGGATCGACAGGTGGGGATTGGTGGTTTGCTCGAGCTGCACCAGCGGAAGCTGTTCCGCGCTCAGCTGGGTGTAATGCCCGACTTCCATTGGCAGCGTCATGCCGCAATCGCAGCAAGTACGCTGGTATCCGGCCAGCTCACCTTTGGAAACGGTGATGTAGTACACGTGCCAGGCCATGCCGATGCGCTGCACGGAGAACGCACGGGCTGCCCGGCATACGGGGCAGAAATCTGCGACGTAGCCGGCGTGGGTGTAAACCGCTTTCTTGCCCCAGACGAAAATCATGCGGCCTTGCGATGGGTGGCGGTGGATTTGGCGCGGGTGGTACTTGCAAAGGCAGGCACGGCCAGTGCGAGGGCCAGGCTGGCAACAATCGGTTGTTTCATGCGGTATCTCCGAGGGCGGCAATGGCGTGCCGGTTCGCCCAGCCATTATAGGCTTCGCCCTCGCTGTTTTTCTATAGGCACAAACCGTAAGGGATGCCCTTTGTGCGTTCAGCCGAAATGGCGGCGCATCAGGGCACGTGCCTGGCGCGCGCTATGCTCGACTGTCTCGAAGTTCAGCGCCCCGCCCGCGTAATAGACGCGGCCCTGGCCTTGCAGGGCGTCGATGCGTTCGAAATAGCCGGTCCCCAGGGCCGCGCCGTCGACATGGGGGAAGTAATCCCACTCCTGCTGCAGCACCACGCGCACCAGTGTGCCGCCCTGGGCGGCAAGGTCGGCCGCCAGCAGTTCGCGCAACTGGCCGGTGCTGGCCGCGTCGTCGGCCAGTTGCCAGCCCAGGTACATGGGCTGGGCAGGATTGCGGTTGGCCCAGGCGTTCATATGTCCGATGCGTTCCGGGCGCTCGTTCTGGTGCAGGAACAGGAATTCTCCGCCCGGCAGCCCGTTGGCGGCAAACGCGCTGACCAGGTAGCGGTTGCTGCGCAACTGTGCGAACAGGGCGGCGGCTTCGCTGCCGGGCGGAAGGAAGGCGGCCGTCGTATGCAGCGGTGCGGCGACCACCACTGCATCGAAGCTGTGCTGGTCGCGGCCATTGATGGCCAGCTGCACCGGGCGACCTGGCTGGCTGTCGAGTGCCGTGACTGCCGCGCCGAGGCGCACATCGAGTTCACGCGCCAGCCCTTCCCACAAGCCCTGGAAGCCCTGCGGGAAGACGTGGAACTTGCCCGGCGCCAGTCCGCCCTGTCCGTCGGGCCGGAACAGCCAGGGGACCAGTTTCATGAAGTACAGGGCCGGCACGGTTTCGTAATAGCCGTAGCCGAAGCCCACCAGGGCGCCGCGTGCCAGTTCGGCCACCGGCGTGAAGCCATGCCTGGCGGCGAAGCGGTCAAACGGTTCATGCAGCTCGCGCGGCATGCCGACCAGGGTGTCGTAGCGAACCATCGCGAAGCGTTCCAGCGCCGCGCCATAGTTGACGATGGCTTGCCGGATCTGGTCCGCGCCGTAGCGGCTGGACAGGAAGGACATGGCATCATGCCGCACGCCTTGCTCGTCGAGGAAGCGTTGCTCCACCGGGTAGGGGGCGACCGGCACGCCCAGGCGCTGCGCCAGTCCCAGCACCAGTTCGCACTCGGCGGAGGCGATGACGGCGCCCAGTTCCACCGGGCCGTTCGGCGTCTGGGCGGTGTATACCTTGCCGCCCACGCGCGCGGCCTGTTCGAACACGGTGACCTTCTTATACCCCAGCTGGCGCAGGGTGTCGGCGGCAGTCAGTCCCGCCGGGCCAGCGCCGATAACAGCGATTGTTTGTATGGCTTCCATGGCTTCTCCAGTTCAGGCCCGCATCAGGCGGTCGGCTTCGATCCAGGCAGTGACCGAGCGCGGGAAGGCCGGCGACGCCGGATCCACGCCCAGTACCGCGCACATTTCATTGCTGCCCACCACGCCGAAGGGTCCGACAATACCGCCCTTGGTGTGGCCGACCGCCATCACTTCCCCGTCCAGCACGAACTCGAAGCGGATATAGGTCCAGCGCTCGTCCCAGCACAGGGCGCAGAAGCGCAAGGTGTAGCGCCGGAAGGGCTTGAGCCCGCGGCGAAATGCAATCATCGAACCGCCCAGCATGGGGCGCCAGCCACGTTTGATGGCTGGTCCCATGAAGCCGGCGCGCGTCATGTATTCGACCAGCGCCAGGTCGATGATGGTCATGTAGCGGCCATTGTTCATATGGCCGTTCAGGTCCAGGTCGTTGGGCAGCACGGTCAGCTGCATCTCGATCATGTCGCCGAGCTGGATGGCGGGCTTGAAGCGTGCCCGCAGCCAGACCAGCAAGAGCCGGAAGTACAGGTTCATCGTGCGACAGCAGCGGCGGCAGGCGGGCGCATGCGGTTGGCGGCATGGCGCAGCGCTTGCTGGGTTTCCGGCTGCAGGAAGGCGTCGACGAATTCGTCGACCGGCAGCGCATCGACGTCGGCAAAAACGTCGCACAGGTCGCGGCGGGCGATGGCGCGCATGCTGGCCAGGGCCTGCGGCGGCACCGACAGCAGTTCCTGCAGACGTTCGCGCGTCTTCGCTATGACTTGCGCCGGCTCGGCAAGCTCGTCGACCAGGTTCACTTCCAGCGCCTGCTGCGGCGACAGCATGCGGCCGAACACCAGCAGCCGTTCCGCCTGCAGGGAGCCGACCACGCGGCGGACTGCGAGCTGGAAGCAGTCCGGTAGCGCCACGCCTACCCGTACTTCGTTCAGGCCGACCTGCCAGGAGCCTTGTGCCATTACGCGGTAGTCGCAGAACACGGCCAGCAGGGCGCCGGCTGCCATGCAGTGGCCGGTAATGGCAGCGAAAATCGGCTGGCGCGACAGCGCCATCTCGGAGGCCAGCAGGAACACCTGCTGCCAGTACTCGCGCACGGCCCGGTAGTCGCCGCCAACCAGCGCCGATACGTCCACGCCGGAGGAAAACACGCCCGGCGCACCGGACAGGATGATGCCGCGCTGGCCTGCGCCATCGGCCTCCGCCAGTGCATGGCGCAGGGACTTCAGCACACCAACGTCGATCAGGTTGACCGGCGGCCGGGCGATGCGCAATTCCGTGATGCCGGAATCGTGAGGAATGATATCGATCATGCTTGCTCCAATTCTTCGTGAAACGGCGACAGCCGTCCCTGGCGCGCACAGCGCCATGGAAGCTGCCGTCCCTGGATGATGGGGCTTACTGCTTGATGATGTTGTGCTTCAGGCACCACTCGCGGACGTCGCGGAAGCGGGCTTCATTGAGGCGCTGGTTGTTAGGCGAGTTGCGCACTTCGCGGATCTTGTCGGTGTCGCCCGGCTTGATCGGGAAGTCGAAGGACGCATGCAGGGCGATCTCCGGCATGTAGGTGTATTCGTCCAGCAGGAAGCCGTAGCCCTTCTGGAAGAATTCGCACATCTCTGCCAGTTCTTCCTTCGGCGCGGCTTCGAAGTAGTTCTCGCAGATGGTCTTGGCGAAGGCGATGTGGCGCACTTCCTCCAGGTGGTGTTCCTTGAACATCTGGCGGGTCAGCGGGTCGATGCCGTCGGTCTGGGTCTGGAAGATCGAGTTCAGTTCCGCGAACCACTCGATCAGCAGGTTCCAGCAGATGCCGTACACCGGATGCTTGCCGGCCAGCTGGCGCTCGAACAGGGAATAGTTCGGGATGTTTTCCGGGTGGCTCCACAGGCGCAGGTTGGCCTTCTCCAGGTAGCGCCGGAACATCAGCGTGTGCACGATCTCCTCGCGCGAGAACACCATCAGGTATTCGCGCACGTCGTCGCTCAGCACGCCGTGGTATTTGTTGACGTAGCCGACGTACAGCTCGGGCAGGGTCTGCTCCAGCCAGATGAAGTAGGACACGTCGCGGCCGGTCTCCAGCCACAGCACTTCGTTGCGCTGTGCCTCGGTCAGCGCATCCCAGTAGGGCGTGCCGTAGATCCAGCTCGACTCGGCCACCTTGGGCGGCTTGGAAAAGTCGATGCCTTTCTCCCAGTCGACTACCTGGTCGAGAAACAGCAGCTTGCGGTGCGAGGCGTTGATCAGCGTGCGCACGGTCTTCTGGCGCTTGTCATCGAGCACGATGGGGTTGGTTTTAGGCTGGCTTACTGCGGCAATACTGGCTTCCATACTTAACTCCTGTTATCGGGTTGTTTGGGGGCAGTACAGGGGATGCAGCAAAAACTTACGCTGCGACCTTTTCGTCGCGCAGTTCGCGGCGCAGGATCTTGCCCACATTGGTTTTGGGCAGGGCGTCGCGGAACTCGATGTATTTCGGTTTTTTGTAAGCGGTCAACTGCTGTTTGCAGTAGTCCATCAGCTGCTCGCTGGTGAGCGATTGGTGTTTGCGCACCACGAACAGCTTGACGGCTTCGCCCGAGCCGGCGTCGGGTACGCCGATGCAGGCGCATTCGAGCACCAGCGGGTGGGCGGCCACCACGCCTTCCACTTCGTTGGGGTAAACGTTGAATCCGGAAACCAGAATCATGTCCTTCTTGCGGTCGACAATGCGGACATAGCCCTGTTCATCCATGATGCCGATATCGCCCGACTTGAAGTAGCCGGACGCCGTCATGACCTTGGCGGTTTCCTCCGGCCGCTTCCAGTAGCCGGCCATCACCTGCGGCCCGCGGATGGCGATTTCGCCGGCCTGGCCGAAGGGCAGGGGATTGCCGTCGTCATCGACGATCGCCACCTCGGTCGACGGCACCGGCAGGCCGATGGTGCCGCTGAAACCTTCCTGGTCGGGACGGCACAGCGTGGCCGTCGGCGAAGTCTCGGACAGGCCGTAGCCTTCCAGGATCGGGCTGCCGGTCGCGGCCAGCCAGCGCTCGCTGACCACCTGCTGCACCGCCATGCCACCGCCCAGCGTGATGCGCAAGCCGGAGAAGTCGACCTTCGCCAGGTCGGGCTGGTTCAGCAGGGCGTTGAACAGGGTATTCACGCCGGGGAAGAAGTTGACGCGGTACTTGGCCAGTTCCTTGACGAAGCCCGCCATGTCGCGCGGATTGGGCACCAGCAGGTTCATCGCGCCCCAGCGCGCGCCCATCAGCATGCAGGCGTTCAGCGCCAGGATGTGGTACAGCGGCAGCGCGCATACCGTCACCACCTGCTCGCCCTTGGCCTGGTTGAGCAGGGCCGGGCCGGCCCACGCATCGTTCTGCAGCATATTGGCGATCACGTTGCGGTGGGTCAGGGTGGCGCCTTTGGACAGGCCGGTGGTGCCGCCCGTGTATTGCAGGAAGGCGATATCGTCGTGGCCAAGCTGCATCGGGCGCAGGTTCTGCCGCGCGCCCTGGCGCAAGGCTTCGCGGAACGGCATAGCGCCCGGCAGGCTGAAAGGCGGCACCATCTTCTTCACGGTGCGCACCACGAAGTTGACCAGCATGCCCTTGGCAAAGCCCAACATGTCGCCCATGCTGGCCACCGCAATGTGCTTCACGCTGGTGCGCGGCAGGACCTTCTCCAGCGTAGTAGCGAAGTTCTCGAGGATGAAGATGGCTTCGGCGCCGGAATCGGCCAGCTGGTGTTCCAGTTCGCGCGCGGTGTAGAGGGGATTGACGTTCACCACGGTGCAGCCGGCGCGCAGGATGGCCGCCACCGCGATCGGGTATTGCAGCACATTGGGCATCATCACGGCCACCCGGGCGCCCTTGGCCAGCCCGCGCTGCTGCAGCCAGGAGGCCAGGTTGCGCGAATGCTGCTCCCATTCGCGGTAGCTCATGAAGCTGTCCATGCAGGCGTAGGCCTTGCGCTCGGCGAATTTGGCAAAAGACTCCTCCAGCAGGTGCGGCAGGGAGCGATACAGGCCGGGATCGATGGTGGCCGGAATGCCATCGGGATAAGACTTGAGCCAGACTTTGTCGGTATTCATTGTTTGCTTGTCTCCTCTCTTATGCGCATCAAAGCGTGCGTCTTGTCATCGGCGCCGGGGCCGGCCACCGTATCAATCTGCGCCG
>DASWTB010000224.1:0-8163 GCA_036402315.1 Pseudoduganella sp.
CCTGGCGTCTGCATGAAGACTATGCCGGCGTGAACAACGAACATTAAGCGGAGTACAAGCCATGACGATCGCAGTCAAAAACATCAACAAGCGTTTCGGCGACTTCACCGCCCTGAACAATGTGTCGCTGGACTTTCCCACCGGGGAACTGACCGCGCTGCTGGGCCCATCGGGCTGCGGCAAGACCACGTTGCTGCGCTGCATCGCCGGCCTGGAGCACCCGGATTCCGGCCAGGTGCTGCTGGACGGCGCCGACGCCTCCGACCGTCACGTGCGCGAGCGCCAGGTGGGCTTCGTGTTCCAGCACTATGCGCTGTTCAAGCACATGACCGTGTTCGAGAACGTGGCCTTCGGCCTGCGCGTCAAGCCGCGCAAGGAGCGCCCGTCGGAAGAGCAGATCCGCCGCAAGGTGAAAGAGTTGCTGGAACTGGTGCAGCTGGACTGGCTGGCCGACCGTTATCCGCCGCAGCTGTCAGGCGGCCAACGCCAGCGCATCGCCCTGGCGCGCGCGCTGGCGGTGGAACCGCGCGTGCTGCTGCTGGACGAACCGTTCGGCGCGCTGGACGCCAAGGTGCGCAAGGAACTGCGCCGCTGGCTGCGCCGCCTGCACGACGAGCTGCACGTCACTTCGATCTTCGTGACCCACGACCAGGAAGAAGCGCTGGAAGTGGCCGACCGCGTGGTGCTGATGAACAAGGGCCACGTCGAGCAACTCGGTTCGCCGGACGAGGTGTACAACCATCCTGCCTCGCCGTTCGTGTACGGCTTCCTCGGCAACGTCAATGTATTCCATGGCCGCGTGCATGAAGGCGTGCTGGCCAGCGATGGCGTGGAATTCGATGTGGAAGGCCATGGCAGCGGCAAGGGCACGGCCTATATCCGCCCGCACGACCTGGAAGTTGAACGCTATGTGCAGGGTGCGGAAGGCATCGTGGTCAAGCTGCGCCGCGCGCACGCGATCGGCCCGCTGGCCCAGCTCGACCTGGAGCGCACCGACAATGCCCAGATCATTGAAGCGACCATTTCCAACGAGCGCTATATCCAACTCAACCTGAAAGACGGCGAAACCCTGGTGGTGCGTCCCAAGCGCCTGCGCGTCTTTGTCGATGAAGGGGCCCACGCATGAACTTCCAGCAACTGCGCTCCGTGCGCGAGGCGGCGCGCCGCAACTACAACCTGACCGAAGTGGCGAATGCCCTGTTCACGTCGCAGCCGGGCGTGAGCCGCCAGATCCGCGAACTGGAAGACGAACTAGGCGTCATCATTTTTGAGCGCAACGGCAAGCGCCTGACCGGCCTGACCGAGCCGGGCAAGGGCATCCTGAAGATCGTCGACCGCCTGCTGGTGGAAGCGGAAAACCTGCAGCAGGCCAGCCTCGAATTCACCGGCCAGAAGAGCGGCACGCTGACCATTGCAGCCACCCACACCCAGGCGCGCTATGCGCTGCCGAAGGCGGTTTCGCATTTCCGTAGCGAGTTTCCTGATGTGCGCATCGCCCTGCAGCAAAGTGCGCCTGACCATATCGCGGAATGGGTCCTGTCGGGCAAGGCCGATATCGGCATCGCGACCGAAGGCCTGTCGCAATTCCCCGACCTGGTGTCGTTCCCGTGCTACCGCTGGAGCCACCTGGTGGTGGTGCCGGACGGCCACCCGTTGCTGACGCGCTCCCCGATCCGGCTGGAAGACCTGGCCGAATATCCGCTGATCACCTACGACGTCGGTTTTACCGGCCGGGGCCACATCGATGCCGCCTTCGACAAGGCGGGCGTGCGCCCCGACATCGTGCTGACCGCCATGGATTCGGACGTCATCAAGCAGTACGTGACACTCGGCCTTGGCGTTGGCCTGGTGGCGTCGATGGCCTTTGATCATGGCCGCGACAAGGGCTTGCGCGCCATCGAAGCGTCCCACCTGTTTTCCGCCAACACGACACGCCTGGCCGTGCGCAAGGGAGCTTACCTGCGCTCGTATGCCTACGAGTTCATTGCGCAGTTCGCCCCAGAATTGACGCGCACCGAAATCGAGCGAGCCTTGCAGGGCGGCGAAGCCCTGTAGGCTTGTCGAACTGCGGCGATCAGAATTCTTCCCAACCGTCGGCTGCGCCGTTGGCGGCGACTGCCCTACGCGCCGGCGCCGGTTGTGCCACTCGTGGTGTGCTGCGAGGTGTGAGGCGGGCAACCACGGCCTTGTGGCGACCAGGTGCAGAGGGCTGCGCTACAGCCTGAACGCGTGCCGGCGTCGAAGCAGACAAACGGAACACGCTGACCGCTTGCGACAGCGAAGCCGCCTGTTCCTGCAACGCTCCCGCTGCGGCGGCTGCCTGTTCCACCAGCGCCGCGTTCTGCTGGGTGGCGCTGTCCATCTGCACCACCGCCCGGTTGATCTGCTGCAGTCCCGAGCTCTGTTCACCGCTGGCGGCGGAAATCTCGCCGATGATGTCCGTCACCTGCTGCACGCTGCGCACCACTTCGCTCATGGTGGTGCCGGCCTGGTCGACCAGGCGGCTGCCTTCTTCCACCTGCGCGACAGAGTTGTCGATCAACTGCTTGATCTCCTTGGCGGCGTTGCCCGCACGCTGGGCCAGGTTGCGCACTTCCGAAGCGACGACTGCAAAGCCACGGCCCTGTTCACCGGCGCGCGCGGCTTCTACCGCCGCATTCAAGGCCAGGATGTTGGTCTGGAACGCGATGCCGTCGATGACCGAAATGATTTCCACGATCTTGTAGGCCGATTCGTTAATGGCGCTCATCTTGTCGACCACTTGCGACACCACCGCCCCGCCGCGACGCGCCACTTCCGATGCGTTGCCTGCCAACTGGTTCGCCTGCCTTGCATTGTCCGCATTCTGGCGCACGGTGGACGTCAGTTCTTCCATCGACGACGCGGTTTCTTCCAGCGAACTGGCCTGCTGTTCGGTGCGCGCCGACAGGTCCATATTGCCGCTGGCGATTTCCGACGAAGCGGTGCTGATGGAGTCCGTGGCATGGCGCACATTGCCGACAATGCCAGACAGGCTATTGCTCATCTCGCGCAACGCGGCCAGCAGCTTGCCCGTTTCGTCTTGCGTTTGCACGACGATCCGCTGCGTCAGGTCGCCGGCGGCGACGCTTTCTGCGATGCGTACCGCGTGGTCCAGCGGGACGGTAATGCTGCGCACCAGCCACCAGCCGATGCCTGCCGCCAGCGACAGGCCTCCGGCCAGGATGCCGATCACCATCAGGCGGAAGCTGGCGTAGCTGGCCTGGGAAGATTCATACACCTGCTTGCCGACGTCCTTTTGAAGATTGACCAACTGGTTGACCAGGTCGCGCACCGGCACGAATCGCTCGTGCATGGAACCCTGCATCAGGGATTTCATCTTCTCCATATCACCGGCGCGGGCGGACGCCAGCGCGGGCTGCAGGCCCTGTTCGAGATAGGCGGAATGGGCTGCGCTGAATTGGTCCACCAGCGCCTTTTCTTCCGTGGTCATTTGCGTGGCGATGTAGGCTTTCCAGATCTGCTCGGCTTGCGCGCGATCATGCTCCACTTCCTTCACCATTTCCGGCAGGGCGGTTGCCTCACCAAGCGCCGCATTGGCCATCGCGAGCTGGTTGCGGTTCATCGAGCGGATCATGTCCTGCAACTGCCCCAGTGCCACCAGACGGTCCTCATACACCGTTTTGAATGAGCCGTTGGTGTTTGACAAGCTGGTGACGCCGGCAATGCCGATCACCGTCATCATCAGGGAAAGGATTGCCAGGACAGCGACCAGGCGGATTTTGATTGTCAGGTTGTTCAGCATATGCGGCTCCAGCCCGCGCGGCGCGCAAGCAATGGCTTTGGTGGGAGAGGGAGCCGCGAGGGCGGGGCGGCGTTTGAACAGGGCTGGTTGGGACCGGCGAGGCGGGCGCCCTGGAAACCCGATGCTAGCAATAAGGTTTCAGTGAGGCAAGTGAGAATTGGTGAGAATGTGGTTTATTCGCCGCCGGCACCGCATGGAGGCGGCGGCGGCCGCGGCCTACTTAAGCAGCGCGGCGTTATGCAGCCAGCAACTGGCTGGCTTCGCGGGGAGCGGGCGGCGAAGAATCAGGATAGGCATGGCCCGCGGGGAGCAGGCAAGCTGAGCGGAGAATGGCCTCAACGACATTCCCGCGCAGCATTTGAATAGATGGTCAGGCACCCGCCTGACCTTGCCGGTTACTGTCCGGGGTTGGGCAGCCTGGCGTGGATCGCGTCGACCGCCGCCACGACTTCCGGCGACAGCCGCACATCGAAGGCATCGATGTTCTCTTTGAGCTGCGCCAGCGTGGTGGCGCCGATGATGGTGGAAGCGACGAACCAGCGCGAATAGCACCAGGCCAGCGCAAGCTGCGCCGGCGTCATGCCGTTGTCGCGCGCCAGCTTTGCGTACTGCGCCACTGCACCCAGCACGCCAGGGCGCAGGTAGCGCGGACTCCAGGTCGGCGGGAAGATCGTCAGGCGGCCATGGGCCTTGGGGTCGTCGAGGTACTTTGCAGTGAGCTGGCCGAAGGCAAGTGGGCTGTATGCCATCAGGCTTACCTGCTCGCGGAAGCAGGTCTCGTCGAGGAAGCTGGTTTCGAAATGGCGCGCTGTCAGGTTGTACAGGTTCTGGATGGTTGCAATGCGCGGCAAGCCCTTCATCTCCGCCTGCTTGACGAACTCGGACACGCCCCAGCTGCTTTCGTTCGATACGCCGATGTGGCGGATCTTGCCGTCCTTGATCAATTCACCCAGCACGGCCAGGGTTTCTTCGACGGCGATGCTGTGGCGCTCCTTCTCAGGATCGAACTGGCTGGCGCCGAAGATCGGTACATTGCGGCTCGGCCAATGCAACTGGTACAGGTCGATGCAATC
Organism: Pseudoduganella sp.; assembly: GCA_036402315.1. Taxonomy (GTDB): domain Bacteria; phylum Pseudomonadota; class Gammaproteobacteria; order Burkholderiales; family Burkholderiaceae_D; genus Rugamonas. The sequence goes on from DASWTB010000224.1 coordinate 4,858, forward strand.
CGTTTGCAGGCGCTGCAGGCTGGCTTCCACGGCGGCGCGGATATTGGCCGCATTGTGGTTGCTCTTGCCCTTGCGGATCCAATGCATGTACGGATTGGGGCCGGCGACTTTGGTTGCCAGCACCACGCCGTCGCGGCGGCCGGACTTTTTCAGCCAGCTGCCGATGAAGCGTTCGGTTTCACCCTGGGTTGCAGCGGACGGCATGACCGGATACAGCTCGGCGGTGTCGATGAAATTGATGCCGCGTTCCAGCGCATAATCGAGCTGGGCGTGGGCATCCGCTTCGGTGTTCTGCTGGCCGAAGGTCATCGTGCCGAGGCAGATCTTGCTGACCTTGAGGCCGCTGCGGCCAAGGGTGATTTTCTCCATGCTTAGCCTCGCAGCGCGTCGGCGCACTCGCGCACCAGCGCCGGGCCGGCGTAAATCAGGCCCGAATAGAGCTGGACCAGCTGTGCGCCGGCTTCGATCTTGGCCTTGGCATCCTTGCCCTGCATGATGCCGCCCACGCCGATGATAGGCAGTGCATCGCCCAGTTCCGCCTTCAGCAGGCGGATCACGTTGTTGGACAGCTCGAACACCGGTGCGCCGGACAGGCCGCCCGCTTCCGCGCCATACTGCATGCCTTCCACCGCAGTGCGGCTCAGCGTAGTGTTGGTGGCGATCACGCCGTCGATCTTGTGGCGCAGCAGCGCGTCGGCGATGTTCTTCACCTGGTCGCCATCCATGTCGGGTGCGATCTTCAGGGTCATCGGCACGTAGCGCTTGTGCTGGTCGGCCAGGCGCAGTTGCGCCTCCTTCAGCTGCGACAGCAGGCCATCGACTTCCGATGCGCCCTGGAGCTGGCGCAGGTTCTTGGTGTTCGGCGAGGAGATGTTGACCGTCACATAGCTGGCGTATGGATAAACCTTCTCCAGGCAATGCAGGTAGTCGTCGACCGCGCGCTCGATCGGCGTGTCGGCATTCTTGCCGATGTTCAGGCCCAGTACGCCCTCGCGGTTCTGGTAGAAGCGCGAAGACTGCACATTGGCTACGAAGGCATCGACGCCGCCGTTATTGAAGCCCATGCGGTTGATGATTGCGTGCGCCGCTGGAATGCGGAACATGCGCGGCTTCGGGTTGCCAGGCTGGGCGCGCGGGGTCACGGTGCCCACTTCGATGGAGCCGAAGCCCAGGTCGGCCAGCGCGTCGATGAAGGCGCCATCCTTGTCCAGTCCAGCGGCCAGTCCGACCGGGTTGCGGAAGGTCAGGCCCATGACGGTGCGCGGGTCGTCTTTGGGACGGCGCACCATGGCGCGCGTCAGGCCCAGTGCGGACATGCGCTTCAGTGCCGGCAGGGTGAAATGGTGGGCGGATTCCGCGTCCATCGAGAACAGGATGGGACGGGCCAGGGAGTACAGGAATTTATCGGACATTATGGGGAGCTTTGGTGTATTTTTGTAGCATTTTACACTGCGCCCCCTGGAGGACCTTCCGTGATCAAGCCTGGACTTGCCTTGCTGGCATGCCTTTCCCTGCCCGCTCTCGCCGCCGAAAACCAGCTCTCCGCCGCCATTGCGCGCGACTACAAAGCCAGCCTGGAACCCCTGTTCAACCACCTGCACGCCAATCCCGAGCTGTCCTATATGGAGGTGCAGACTGCCGCGCGCATGGCCAGGGAGCTGCGTGCGGCTGGCTTCGAGGTGACCGAAGGCGTGGGCAAGACCGGCCTGGTCGCCACCATGCGCAATGGCAAAGGCCCGACCGTGATGGTACGCGCCGACATGGATGCGCTGCCGGTGGAAGAAAAGTCGGATGCGCCAAACGCGTCGAAGGTCAAGGTCAAGGACTTGAGCGGCAACCTGGTGCCGGTGATGCACGCCTGCGGCCACGACGTCCACATGACCAGCCTGGTCGGCACCGCCCGCCAGATGGCGGCCCGCAAGGGCGACTGGAAAGGCACCCTGATGCTGGTCGGCCAGCCCGCCGAAGAACGCACCGGCGGCGCGCTCGACATGATGGCCGATGGTATTTACAAGCGTTTCGGCAAGCCCGATTATGCGCTGTCCCTGCACGTAGGCGCCGACATTGAAGCCGGCAAGATCGAGGCCAGCGAAGCGCCGTTCTCCGGCGCCGACCTGATGGAAATCGTGGTGCACGGCATCGGCACCCATGGCGCCAGCCCGCACACCGGCAAGGACCCGGTCGTCATCGCATCGCAGATCGTGCTGGCGCTGCAAACCGTCGTCACGCGCGACATCGCCCCGCGCGAAGCGGCCCTGATTACCGTGGGTTCTTTCCACGCCGGCACCAAAGGCAATGTGATCAGCGACACTGCCCGCCTGGAGCTGACGGTGCGCTCGGAAAGCGATGAGACCCGCGCCAGGCTGTTGGAGGGTATCAAGCGCGTGGCCGAGAACACGGCGCGCGCAGCGGGCGTACCGGAAGACAAGCTGCCGGAAATCCGCCACACCGACCGCCCGGTGCCGCCGACGCTGAACGACAAAGCCATGCTGCAGCGCCTGCGGACCGTATGGTCAACTAAGCTGGGCGAAAGCATTTTCGACAAGGGCTACCAGCGCGGCAGCATGGTGGGCGAGGACTATGCCCACTTCATTTACGGCCAGGGCGTCCCGAGCGTGTATTTCATGGTGGGCGGCACGCCAGCGGCGCAGGTTGAAGCGGCACGCGCCGGCAAGGCGACGATTGCCTACAACCATAGCCCGCTGTTCCGCGCCGATGCGGAGAAGTCGATCCAGACCGGCGTGCTGGCGACTACGGTTGCGTTATTGGACCTGATGAAGAAGTGAGGGGACCCCACACACCCTTGATGCGTGCCTGCAGGGGCTGGAACTTGATCTTGTAATTCATCTTCGGGCTGTCTTCGATCCAATAGCCCAGGTAGACGAAATCCAGCCCCAGTTCGTGCGCCTGCGCGATTTGCCACATGACGTTGTAGGTACCGAAGGAAGCGCCCGGCACGTCCGGGTCGAAGAAAGTGTAGACCGATGACAGGCCATCCGACAGCACATCGATGATGGATACCATGCGCAGCGTGCCATCCGGCTCGCGGAATTCCACCAGGCGCGTATTGACCCGGCTTTGCAGCAGGAACTGCGCATACTGGTCGCGCGAATCCTGGTCCATGCCGCCGCCCGCGTGGCGCGTGCTCTGGTAGCGCAGGTAAAGGTCGTAATGCTCGTCCGAGAATGACAGGCTGGCCACGCCCGCCTGCAGATTGCTGTGGCGTGCCCAGGCGCGGCGCTGGCCGCGGGTCGGCGTGAAGCCGGCAGCCACCACGCGCACCGGGATGCAGGCCTGGCAGCCGTC
>DASWTB010000225.1:0-4915 GCA_036402315.1 Pseudoduganella sp.
GACGCTTGATAGCTATCGAATATGGACGCCAGCCGGCGCGCCGCTGCGGTGGCTGCCGGCGTGTCCAGCAGGCCCTGCACGGCCTGCTGCAGGGCCGCGCCATCGAAGCGGTCGGCACGCAGCAAGGCGCCGGCGCCCGCCGCCACAATGCCCTGCATGTTCAGGAACTGGTCGAGGTTGCCGGCAATGCCAACCACCGGCACCCCGGCCGCCAGCGCCTGATGGCTGGTCGGGCTGCCGCCATTGCAAATCACCAGGGCGGCCCGGCGCGCCGCCTGTTCGCCCGGCAGGAAATCGGCGACCCGGGCATTGCCGGGCACGGCATCGAGCTTGACCATGCCAACGGTGGCGGCCAGCACGGTCACCGGCAGGCTGGCCAGCGCCTGCAGTACGGCCGGCAGCAAGGCGCCATGGCCGGAACTGCCCACGGTCACATACACCAGCGGACGATCGCCCGGCAACTGGTCCCACCACGCCGGCACGGGCAACGGCGGCGACCACAGCACGGGGCCAATGAAGGCGTGGTTGGACGGCAGGTCGTGCGGCGGGAACAAGTCCGGCACGTCCGCATACAGGGTGTAGTCGGCGTCGGTGTAGACCCGGTTCAGGTCCCAGCCCAGCGAAGGCAAGCCATGCTGGCGCCGCACTTGATTCAAAGGCATGGTGTGCAGCGCAAAGGCCAAGGGGCGCGCCAGGTTGAACAAGGCATTGGCCAGCGGGATCGGCAGGAAGCGCGTGAGCGGCAGACTGGGCACGATGTAGCGCTGGCGCACGAAAGGGCTCCAGTAGGCATTGATCAGCGAAACATACGGTATCCCGGCCAGGCGCGCACTGACCGACAGCGACAGGCGGAAATCGCCCACCACCACATCGGGCTCGATCTGGCGCAACAGCTGCAGGTCCTGCTCCACATAGCCAGCCAGGGTGGCGGCATCGTAGACCGGCTTGCCATCGGCCAGGGCTTGCAGGAACTGCTGGTTGGAAATGCTGTGGATGGGCCAGCGCACCAGGTCGGCGCCCTCGAAACAGAAATCGTAGCGCGCGGCACACGCGAAGTGCACCTCGTATTCTGCACGGTCGAGGGGTGCGGACAGCGCCAGCGGGCGGCCCACGTGCGCCAGGGTCACGGCCTCGGCAACGAAGAGGATTTTCTTGCGCGGCATTGCGGGCAACCGGCTACTTCATCAGCTCGGCCAGCGGCTTGCGCAGCGAGCGCGCCGTGGGCGCCTTGCCGGCGCCAAGCCGCCCCATGAACACGGCCGTTTCCGGCGCGGCGCCGATCACGCCGGTCAGCTGGGCATACAGCTTGCGCGCCGCTTCCTGCAAATGCTCGAGGCGGGTGAAGCGCACGGCATTGCGCACATAGCGGCCAAAGATCAGCGGCGTCATTTCCGGCTGCAGGTGCAAGCCCAGCGACGCCACCGTCAGCCAGAAGCGCTGGGTGGCGCGGCCGGCGGCGACATAATCGTCGATGCCGGCCGGCGCGCTCTGGGCGCGGATCACGAAGTGGGCGGCGCAGGCCAGGCTGGGCAGCAGGTCCATCTGCAGGCGCGGCGCCCAGGTGCCCATCAGGGTATTCATGGTGTTGACGCGCTGCCAGCTCACCATCGCCCACTTCATGAGCGCCAGCGTGCCATTGTCGACGCCCAGCGCCTGGTCCGGCACCTTGTCCGGGCTGTGCGTCTTGCCCCAGTCGATGATACTGCGATGGACCTCGTACGCTTCGGGCATGGTCAGGCGCAGCTTGGCGTTGCGGAACATCAGCCTGGCGGCCGCCCAGCGGCCGGCGAAGCCTTCGATCCACTGCACCTGGTGCGCCGGGCCGACCGCCGCTTCCAGCGCCTGCTTTTCCTGCGCCGTCAGCGGGCGCGTGCTGAGCGGGCGGCGCTGTACGCTGCGCGTGGTGATCACCGCCAGCAGCGGGCTGGGCTTGACGCTGGCGTCCGGCGTGAAGTGCACGTCGAACACGGGATGGGTCTCCGGGGTGTCGCCGCGGCGCACGGCTTCGGCGCGCAGGCCGTGGGCGCTGGCGGCAATGGCCATGGTTTCCAGCATGGCGCCGACCGCGACCTGGCTCGGGTGCCCGTCCAGGTCGTACACCACATGCTCGCGCGTATCGTAGCAATGCACGGCCACGTGGTCCGGCGCCAGGATTTCAAAGCGCCACACCTGCGTGTTGTCGCCGCTGGGCGCCCAGCGCGCCAGGTCGAGGATTTGTTCGATGGTGGTCATGTTTGGGCCATTTTCGCAAAGGCGCGCTTGCCGATCATGATGGCCAGGCGCTGGATCGGGTTGTTGTTGCCGCCGGGGCGCCAGGTGCGCACCAGCTTGTTGCGGTAGGCGTCGAATTGCATGCCGTGCGGCGCGGCTCGCACGTCGCCGCGCCCGAGCAGGATTTTCAGCGCCTCGGTGGCGGCAATGCCGGCGCACAGCTGGCAGGCCATGATGGTCGACGGCCCGCGCCGTTCGGCGAAATTGACCGCCGACGGCACCACCAGGTAGGGCCGGTGCAGGCCGGCCGGCGCCAGCCCGACCACGAAGCGGATCGCCTTGTCGCCTTCCGGCAGGCTGCCCCAGCCGAAATATTCTTCGAACGTCATCTGCCCGGGCAGGAAGTTCAGCAGCGCCGCCCCCATGCCCAGCGGCGCCACCGTGGTGGCCGGGATGCCGCGCGCGGCGCACAGCGCAAACGTCTGCTGGCGGATGTCGAAGGCGAAGAAGTCGAGGCTGTCGATGTAGATGTCGACGCCTTCAAAGAATGCGTCGAGGTTGCCGCTATTGATCCCGTCCGGGAACATCCTGATCTCGAGCCCGGGATTGACGTCGCGCGCCATGCGCGCCATCACTTCGATTTTCGGCAAGCCGCGCGTCGACTGCATGGCGCCCACCTGGCGGTTGAAATTGGGCAAGTCGAATTTGTCGAAGTCGGCAATGTGGAAGGCGCCCACCCCCAGGCGCACCAGGGTCATCAGGTGCACCCCGCCGACGCCGCCGGCGCCGGCAATGGCGACCCGCTTGCCGCGCAGGCTGGCCTGCTCGGCTTCGGTCACCCAGCCGATATTGCGGGCGAAGGCTTTTTCGTAGTTGAAGTCGCCGCTCATCGCGCTCAGCTGCCGTTCATGCCCTTGAGCAGGGCGATCGCATCGTCCAGGTGCGGGAACGGCGTGCCGCCCGACACCAGCCGTTCCAGTTCGAGCTTGGCCGCCTTCTTGTCGCCCGCTTTGTTGAGGGCGACGGCCAGGTGGTAGCGCAGCGTGGCGTTGGACGGCTGCAGCGAGGCGGCGCGCTTCAGCATCGGCAGCGCGCGCCCGGTGTCGCCTTTGCCGAGCAGCAGCCAGCCGGCGGTATCGAGGATGGCCGGGCTGTCCGGCGCCGCCTTCAATGCCTTCTCGGCTGTCGCCAGCGCGCGCGGGTCTTTCAGTTCGCTGTAGGCCCAGGCCAGGTTGTTCAGGGCCACCGGGCTGTCCGGCGCGGCCTTGAGAATTTCCTCGAGGCCGGCCGCGGCCGCCTGGTAGCGCTTGCGCGACAGGTTCAGTTCGGCCTCGTACATGGTGGCCGCCAGGTCGGCCGGGTGCTCCTTGCGGTACTGCGCCAGGCGCGCGTCGGCGTCGCGCGGCAGGCCCGCCGCCAGCAAGGTGCGGTGGATGGCCAGCACGATGCGCCCATCCTGCTCATAGCCATAGGCCTTCTCGTACAGCGCCACGGCTTCCTTGTACTTCTGCTGGCGCACCAGATGGTCGCCTTCCAGCACATAGCCGGCCGCCTGCTGGCCCTCTTCCTTCTGCATCTGGCGCGCGATGGCCAGCACCTCGGCCGGGCGGTTTTGCTGCTGCGCGAGTTCGGCCAGGGCCAGCCGCGCCGGGCGGTATTTCGGGTCGATCGCCAGCGCCTTCTTCAAGTCGCTGCTGGCGGCCGGCGCATTCTTCAGCATCAGGTGGGCGGCGGCCATGCCAAACCAGGCCGGCGCCGATTTCGGGTCTTGCTGCACCAGCTTGCCGAAGCTTTCCAGGGCGCCGGCGCCGTCGTTGTTGGCCAGCTGCACCTGCCCCAGCAGCTCGGACAAGGCCGGGTTTTTGGCATCGTCCAACTGCAACTGGCGCGCCAGCGTGGTGGCCTTGGCGTGCTGGCCGGCTTTCAGGTAGGCGCGCGCCAGGCGCATGCCGAGTTCGGCCGCTTTCGGCTTTTCCGCCACCGCCTGCTCCAGCCAGCGCACCGCCTGTTCCGGCTGGCCCTGCAGCACGGCGATGTCCGCCAGGGCGCTCATGGCGCCGACATGGTGCGGGTCCTGCTGCAGCACGGTCTCGAAGCGCTTGCGGGCAGCATCGGTCTTGTGCTCCTGCAGGTCGAGCTGGGCCAGGTTCAGCATGGCGGCCATATGGGCCGGCTGCAGCGCCAGCGCCTTCTCGAACGCGGCGCGCGCCGCCGGCACTTTCTTTTGCGCCAGGTAGATGCTGCCTTCCAGATTGCGCACCACGGCATTGTCCTGTTGCGCGGCCTGGTAAGCCTGGACGGCGGCCAGCGCCTTGTCATAGCGCCCCAGGCTGATTTCGGAGCGGATCAGGTAGAGCGCGGCCTGCTCCGACTTGGGGTCAAGCGCGGTAGCGCGCCCCAGTTGCTCGACGGCCTGCGCCACCTGGCCCTGGCCAAGCTGGGCCAGGCCGAGCGAAGTATGCAGCGTGGCTTCGTTGGGCATGATGGCGGCGGCTTTTTCAAAGTACTGCTGGGCCGCTTTGTAATCCTTGTTGCGCAGATGCGACTCGCCGGCCAGCACCAGCAACTGGGCGTCCTGCGCGCCACCGCGCAGCAGCGGGCCGAGGGCGACGGCCGCGTCGGCCGGCTGGTTGGTCTTGAGCAGGGCTTGCGCCAGCAGCTTGCGGGCGTACACGCTGTCCGGGTTGCGCTCCAGGTAAGCGTT
>DASWTB010000226.1:0-30898 GCA_036402315.1 Pseudoduganella sp.
CATCAGTGGACATCATGTCGAAGTGACCCCGGCCATTCGCGAGTACGTGCAGAACAAGCTGGAACGAGTCAAGCGCCATTTCGATCAAGTAATCGATATTGCTGTCATCCTGACTGTAGATAACCTCACCGAGAAAGAGAAACGCCAGAAAGCGGAAATCAACCTGCGCATGTCTGGCAAAACTGTTTACGTCGAAAGCCTGTCGCAAGATCTCTACGCCGCCATCGACACCCTGATTGATAAACTGGATCGCCAGGTCATGAAATACAAAGACCGTGTGCAGAACCACAATCATGCGGCCATCAAGCATTTCCCGGATACCTACGAAGCACCACCCACCGCCATGTAAAGGACTGGCCGTGCAGCACACCAAAGGGCGCAATTGGCGCCCTTTTTTGCGGGTAGAATGTTCGCATGAGCGAACACGTACACACCCACATCTCCAACGGCACCGGCTTCATCACGCTGGACCGTCCCAAGGCCCTCAATTCCCTCTCCCTCGATATGGTGCGCGCGATGACGCAAGCGCTGCTGTCATGGCGCGACGATGCGTCGGTGGCGGCAGTCGTGGTGCGCAGCACCAGCGAACGCGCGCTGTGCGCAGGCGGCGATATCCGCTTCTTCTATGACGTCGGCCGTGCCAATACGCAGGGCGACAGTGCGTTGCTGGAAGACTTCTTCACCGAAGAATATGCGCTGAACCATTTGATCCATTTCTACCCCAAGCCTTACGTGGCGCTGATGGATGGCGTAGTGATGGGCGGCGGCATGGGCATCGCACAGGGCGGGCCTGACTGCGGTGTGCGTATCGTTACCGGGCGTACCAAGATGGCCATGCCGGAAGTGAACATCGGCCTGTTCCCCGACGTGGGCGGCAGCCACTTCCTGTCGCATGCGCCAGGCCAGCTTGGCATGTGGCTCGGGCTGACCGGGCTGACCGTTGGCGCGGCCGATGCGCTCTACCTGGACCTGGCCGATTACTTCGTGCCGGAAAGTGAACTGGCCGGCCTGGCCGCGCTCTTCGAAACGACGCCCGGCAAATCGCTGCGCGATGCGATCGCCGTTTTCGCCGGCCCGCACAACGCCTTCGCCGGCGACAGCGAATTGGAAGCGCAGCGCGCGCTGATCGACAAACACTTTGCTGCCGGCTCTGTGCCCGCCATCATTGAATCGCTGCGCGGCGACAGCACGCCTTTCGCGCAGAAGTCGCTGAAGGCAATGGAGCTGCGTTCGCCGCTGATGATGAGCGTGACCCATGAGCTGTTGAAGCGCGGCGCCAAGCTCGGTGTATCCGATTGCCTGCGCATGGAACGCAACCTGGTGCGCCGCAATTTCGAGCATGGCGAGATCTTCGAAGGCGTGCGCGCGCTGGTGATCGACAAGGACAACCAGCCGAAGTGGCATCCTGCCACGCTGGCCGAAGTTACGCCAGCCATGGTGGAACGCTTCTTCGAACCATGCTGGCCGGCCTGGGCGCATCCGCTGCGCCACCTCGCATGAGGGAGCTGGACCGGATCGACCGCGGCATCCTCAATATCCTGCAAGAAGATGCCAGCACGCCCCTGCGCGAGATTGCGGAGCGCGTGCATTCGTCGGTTGCCACCTGCCAGCGCCGCATCGAAAAACTGCGGGCGGACGGCGTGCTGGTGAAAGCAGTTGCACTGGTCGACCGCGCGCTGGCCGGGCGGCCATTGACCGTGTTCGTATCGGTCGAACTGGAAAAGCAAAACACCGACATCCTCAAGCAATTCGAGCATCGCATGCGTTCGGAGCCTGAAGTCATGTCTTGCTACGAGGTGGCCGGCGAATTCGACTTCCACCTGATCGTCACGGTGGAATCGATGGAAGAGTACAGCGCCTTCACGCGCCGTGTTTTCACCTCCCACCACAACGTCATCAACGTCAAGAGCCTGTTCGCGATGAACTGCTCGAAATTTGAAACCAAACTCACACTTTGAAAATGCGCTTTATTCCCCTGTTTATCCTCCTCTCGTTTCTCACCGGTTGTGCCGTTACACAGCCAACAATTAACTCACCTAAAGTCGCAAAGGCGACGACGGTTGTCATCGAAGACATCCCTGAGCTGAACGTGGGGGCGAGTGTTAGCATCCTTCTGACACGACGTGTTGAGGCCTATTTTTCGGGAAGCATGGATTATCTTTATACGTCACCTCAGATCGATGCTCTTCCACCGGCCGGTATCGAACTCCAAAGCACTATGGCAGTGGCCGGGGCAGGTAATGAACACCCAAAATACTTCCGAGAGGAGTTTGAGCGAATCGTTGGCAAGCAGGAACTAAAAAGTGAATTTTTTGGCGAGCTCACTAATCAACTGCGTGCGCGCGGAGTGGAAGTGCGTATCGACACATCAACTCGCGAATTAGCTCCTCGCGCGCGTTGGGCATTTAACCCTAACGACTCATCTCGCGTAGTTGCACCTCGTCAGAAAAATTCTGAAGTAGCCGATGCTGATCTGTTAATACAAGTTGCGCCGATCGCAACCTACGTCGCAATTGGTCGCCTGAGTAACTTCCGTATTGAGGCAGGTGTGGCGGTTATCGTCTATGACGCGAGGACAAAAGAGTTTCTTGGGTGGCAGGCGTTTCGAGCTCCAGACTCACCCGCGAAGTATGAATACAGTACTATGAACGAGCTTAAGGCAAATCTTCCTGAATCTTGGCCAATCATGCGAAAGGCGTTACTAGACCTGGTGCCACAGGTTGTCGCTGCGGTGAGGCAAGGAACGTAGCTGGGTGTGGGTCTAGCATTTGATGACGCTCATTTTGCGGCTTGGCGTCGAGTGACAAATGCTGTCAGCATCAAGGCGATGCAGGGCAGCCAGACCCACAGCAGTTCAGACTTGATGACCGTCAGGCCGGCTGGACCCAGGAAGCGCCCCATCGTTAATGGCGATACGCGGATGAACTGGATCGGGAAGAAATGCCGCTGATCGGAGAACGGCCACCAGATCGCTGCGCCGAGGCCGCCGGTCGTCAGCATATCGAGCAAGGGATGCGAAACGCAGGCAACTGAAATGAACGCCATGGCCACCCAGCGTTTCGCCTGCAGCCACGGCGCGGCGAGCGCCGCCAGCATTCCCAATGCAAGCGCAAAAGCAAGCGAGTGCGATGCGCCGCGGTGGCCGAGCTGGTGTGCGTATTCGATGCCGAGCTTGAAAGCGATGACGTCCATGTCGGGTACGATGGACGCAACCATGCCTGCCAACAGCAATCTGCGCGATATGCGGTCTGGGCCAAGTGCGATTCCGAGTGCCAGCGGAATCGCTGGGTGGGTGAGGATGGTGGGCATGATGGAATGTCCTCAGAGTGGACGCTGGCTGTGGAAGCCGACGTACAAGGCCTGCAGTTGCGGCGGCAGCTCCTTCCAGTATGCAGCGGCCTTCGCCGGCGGCACCTGCCAGAACAGGTTTTCGACGAACGAAACGTCGATGCATCTCCGCACTTCTTCGCTGGCAGACGCGAATACGCCAGCGACAAACCTGAAGAATTCGGCACACTCGGATAGGTAGCCTTCACGCCTCATTTCATCGTTCAGGGCGTTGGCCGCGCTTTCAAACCAGCTGTAGGGAGCTTCAACCGAAGGCTGTTCTGTCCAGTACTTAAGGAAATGGCGATCGGCCTTTTGGGCAAGCGCGGGAAAGCGTTCCCTCGCCGCCAGGTAAAACAAGGAGGTTTCCTGCATCACTCTTTTGGGCAGTCGACTGGCGGCAATGGACCGAAGACGACTTCGGAATCGGCCGGGCCTGAGGTTTGCAGGATGTAGACCACCTTGGCAGCGGTATCGACGTACATCATGTGCGCACGGCCACCCGGCACCATACCGGGTGAATTCAGCGTCATGTGCCTTGTATCGCGCAGCTGCTCAGGCAGCTTCGCCACTGTCGGCCATTTTTCGCGGGTGCCGGATGGCGACACGAAGCCGGCGTAATGCGCGGCCGTGCAGCGCCAGATTGGTTCCGGCTCAGGAGGTGCAGCGCCCAGCGCTGCTGCAAGCAGTAATGAGATCGCCATTTGCAAATGATAGATCAAGAATAAGCAGTCACAATAAAATTCATCGTTAGCGGCGGCTGAGCTGCGGCCTGACCGGAGGTGCGCCGCTTTCCATGCGGATGCGCAGCACGCCTTCCTCCTTCACCAGCAGGACAGCATACGAATGCGACGTGGTTTCTGTGCCGGCTTTGTCGCCGCGCGCGACCCCGCCAGTGACAAGGACCGCCTGGTCGCCCAGCTTTTCGTATGCCAAGCCTTGCCAGCGGAAAGTGACCGGCGGTTTCCAGGACTTGGCATACTCCCTGGACAGCTTGTCAAAGCTGATCTCTTCTTTCCATTCTCCGCCAATGAAGATGGTGCCACGACGGGAGTAGCGATTGGCAAGGGCCTTGCGGTCACCCTCGGAGACGTCCTCTGCATAAGTGTTCATGAAGAAGTGGGCCAGATCGAGGATGTCGGTTGCCGAGGGATCCGCACAGGCGATTCGTGGCAAAGGCCCGAAGACCACGACCGAATCCAGCGTGCCGGCGGATTGTTCGATGTAGGCCTTGCCGGCCATGGGATCGACATACATGACATGCGTCCGCCCGCCGGCGTAAGCGCCAGGGCTGTTCATCGCTATGGACCTCTTGTTACGCAAGTGCACAGGCAGCGCTTTCACCACGGGCCAGTCAGCTGAAGCGCCTGACGGCGAAACGAAGACACCGTAGTGCGCTAGCGCACAACGCCAAGCCGGATCAGGATCGACTGGTGCAGAACCGACTGCCGCCGCGGCCAGCAATACGAGCACGCTCATTTTTGCTCCAGCTCTTTTATACGTTGAGGGATGAGGTCCATTTTGCCGTCAGCATTGAACTCGTTGCAGTTATCTGATGCTAACTGTTCTGGTTCCTGGCCTTTGGCAAAGTAAAGCTTTTCGCAATCGCAACGCAGGCGGACCTTGAGCCTCTTGCCTTTCCTGAGTTCCGCGATCCAGCACGAGTCTGCGCACCCGCATGATTGGTAGGTGAGCACTTCCCCATTGCGGTTCCAGTCCAGTTCGAATTTGGAGTGCTGGCCTGCGGCCTCCGCTGGCTGAAGCGAAAGAAGCGCTGCGATGGCGACAAGGGAGAAATAATTCATGGCGAAATGCTAACACGGCATGGGAAATTTTCCCGCCGCCTTGCATGGAATCGGGAAATCGTTTCGCACGGACTGCCTATGATGATCGCTCGTTGTTTGAAAGGAGAGCATCATGATTGACCACGTATCCATTGCCACCCGCGACCTGCCACGTGCAGTGGAATTCTATAAAGCCTGCCTGGAGCCGCTTGGCTACAGCGTCCAGCACCAGGACGACAAGCAGGCCATCTTCGGCGCGGACGGCCACTGGGCCTTCGCTATCTATCCGGCGCAAGGCGATGCGCCGCTGGTCGGCCAGCGCGGGCACATCGCCATCAAGTCGCCATCGCAACTGGCGACGCATGCCTTCCACGCCAACGCCATGGCGCAAGGCGCGGCTTCCTTGCGCACGCCCGGCCTGCGCCCGGATGTCAACGAGCGCTATTTTGGGACGATGATCACCGATCCGGACCAGCATACGATCGAAGTGGTGCACTGGCTGGACTAATTTGGTGCACGGGGCCGGCCGGAGGCTGGCCCGCATTTTGCTGTGTCGCTTGGGTCATCCACTTTATCCAAGCGCTAATGACCACCATCCGCTCAGCCCACCCGGCCGATGCTGCTGCCATCGCTGCAATCTACAACCACTACGTCTCAACCACTACCATCACTTTCGAAGAGGCCGAGGTCGACGTCGACGACATGGCCAACCGCATCATGAAAGTGATTTCATCCAAGCTGCCCTGGCTGGTGCTGGAGCAGGATGGCAAGATCCTCGGCTACGCCTACGCCAGCAAGTGGAAAGAACGTTCAGCCTACCGCTTTTCGGTCGAGAGCTCGATCTACCTGCACCAGGAAGTGCGCGGCAAAGGCTTCGCGCGCAAGCTGTACCAGCATTTGTTCAACCTTCTGCGCCAGGGCGGCGTGCACCTGGTGATTGGCGGCGTCGCGCTGCCTAACGAAGCCAGTGTTGGCCTGCACCAGAAGATGGGCTTCCAGCCGGTCGGCGCCTTCACGGAAGTGGGCCGCAAGTTCGGCCGTTGGATCGACGTCAGCTATTGGCAACTGCGGCTGGAGTGAGCCGCGGGGACTGTGCTACGCTAGCCGAGGTCGTATCTACTAGAAGTCAACTAGCGTTAAGCAAGTAACGTTGGTTTACCGGGAGCCCTACAGTGGAGAAGCGCCTCAGGTACCTGTGGCAATCGGCGTTGCTAGCGGTGGCAAGCGGCGGACTGGCTGCCGCCTACCTGTACCTGGCGCGCCAGTACGGCCGCACCCTGCCACTGCAGGCGTTTGAGACGGCCGCCCTGGTCGCGTTGCTGGCAGCCAGCGTCGGGCCAGTGCTGGCCTACTGGCGGCAATCGCGGGCCCGCCGCCTGCTGTTCCTGGAGGCGCGTGGAAGGCTTGGTGCGATTGTCGAGACTTCGCTGGACGCCATCATCAGCGAGGACCTTAACGGTGTGGTGACCAGCTGGAACCCGGCGGCCGCCGCGCTGTTCGGCTACAGCAGGGAAGAAACGATAGGCCGCAGCCTGGCGGCGCTGATCATTCCGCCCGAGCTGCAGCATGAGGCAGCGCAGGTGCGGTCCGCCGTGCGCAACAGCCAGCCGCTGGAAATACCGGATACCCGGCGCCGGAGCAAGGACGGCAAGGTGGTGCCGGTATCGGTGTCGGTTGCGCCCATTTTCGATGAGCGCAAGCTGGTGGTCGGGGCTTCTGTCACGGTGCGCGACATCACGCCGCAAAAAGCAGCGGCCCGCACGCTGGCGCACGCCAATGAAGAGCTGGAGCGGCAGGTCCGGAGCCGGACCGAGGAACTGACCAAGGCGCGCCGGCAGCTGCAAGGCGTGCTCGATGGCGTGCCGTCCATGATCGGCTATTGGAACCGCGACCTGGTCAACCAGGTGGCCAATCACGCCTACCATCGCTGGTACGGGGTCTCGCCGGAAGCCTTGCCCGGCACCCATATGCGCGATTTGCTGGGCGAGCAGCTGTACCTGGAAATCCGGCCCTATGCCGAAGCTGCGCTGGCCGGCATGCCGCAGACCTTCGGGCGCCAGATGTTTGCTGCCGACGGCACCTTGCACGACGTGCTGGGACACTACCTGCCGGACTGGATCGATGGCCAGGTGGCCGGCTTTTATGCCATCGTGCACGACGTGAGCGACCTGGCCAACAGCCAGCGCAAACTGCATGCGGCGCTCAGGGAAAGCAAGAACAGCGCGGCGCAGATCGAGCGCCTGAACGGCCTGTTGGAAGGCGTGCTCGATGCCGCCACCGAAGTATCGATCATCGCTACTGGCAAGGATGGCACGATCGAGCTGTTCAACCGCGGGGCCGAGCGTATGTTCGGTTACCGCGCGCAGGAGCTGGTTGGCGTCGGCGCGCCATCCATCCTGTGCAGCGCACAGGAAATCGCGGTGCGGGCCGAGGAACTGTCGGGCCAACTGTCGCGTGCCATTGCCGGCTTCGAGACGTTCGTTGCGGTGGCGCTGGAACGAGGGGCGGAAACCCGCGTCTGGACGTGCTGCCGCAAGGATGGCAAGACGTTCCCGCTTTCCCTGACAGTGACCGCGATGCGTGACGGGGCGGGCGGGCTGACCGGTTTCCTGTGCATCGGGTTCGATGTCAGCAAGCAGCGCGAGGTGGAGGAATCGCTGCTCATGGCGAAAAACATGGCAGAACAGGCCAGCCGCTCGAAGAGCCAGTTCGTGGCCAACATGAGCCACGAGATCCGCACGCCGATGAATGCGGTGCTGGGCCTGCTCCAGGTCCTGCAACGCAGCAAGCTCGATGCCGGGCAGCTCGACTGCGTCAGCAAGGCGGCGCAGGCCGGCAAGACCTTGCTGGGGCTGATCAACGACGTGCTGGATTTCTCCAAGCTGGAGGCCGAACACCTGGTCCTGGACCAGCACCATTTCGAGCTGGACGCCATGCTGCAGGATGTGGCAGCCGCTGTCGCCAGCGCCTGTGACAAGCCGGGCCTGGAGGTCCTGGTCGATGCGCCACCGCATCTGCCGCAGGCCCTGGTCGGCGACAGCTTGCGCCTGCGCCAGGTGCTGGTCAACTTGATGGGCAATGCCATCAAATTCACGGCGCAGGGCCATGTGCTGCTGCGCGTCGAATGCCTGGGACGCCATGAGGGCTATGCGCGGCTGCGTTTCAGCGTGCGCGATACCGGCATCGGCATCCCGCACCGCCAGCGCGAGCAAGTGTTCGGCGAATTCACGCAAGCGGAATCGTCGACCACGCGCCGCTTTGGCGGCACCGGCCTGGGCCTGGCGATCAGCCGGCGGCTGGTGGACTTGATGGGCGGCACGCTGGAACTGGAGAGCCAGGAAAACGTCGGTTCCTGTTTCTGGTTCGACATCGCGCTGCTGGCCGCCCTGCCGGCACCGGGCGCCGCTGCGGCGCAAGGGCGCATGATTGCATGCGCCGCCAGCCCGGCCCTGCGCGAGCTGCTCGGGCGCCTGCTGCCTGAACTGGGCTGGCAGGCCGATATCGTGGCGGACCCGCAGGAGATGCTGGCACGCGTCGTACAACGGGAACAGGCAGGCGAGCCTTACCGGGTGGCGCTGCAAGGCCTGGCGCCACACGACCAGGCCGGTACGACGGCAGCGCAGGACTGGCGCCAGCTGAACCTGGCGCAGCGCCCGGCGCTGGTGCTGCTGGCGGCGCCGGGCAGCGTACCGGCCATGGGCGGCCTGGGCCAGCCGTTTACGGCCGGCCAGATGGCGCAGGCGCTGCAAGCGGCCGCGCAGGGCGGCACCACCGCGCTTGCCGCGCCTGCCGAGGGGCGCCGTGCGGCGCGGCTGGCCGACTTGTGTATCCTGCTGGTGGAAGACCAGCCCCTCAACCGGATGGTGGCCGAGCGCTTGCTGGCATACGAAGGGGCCACCGTGTTGTCGGCGGACGGCGGCGCCAGCGGCGTGGCAATCGCCAACCGCCATTACGCCGAGCTGGACCTGATCCTGATGGATTTGCAGATGCCGGATATGGATGGTTTTTCCGCCACCAAGGCGATCCAGTCGAACCCGGCCACGGCGCATATTCCGATCATCGCCATGACGGCCAATGCCAGCGTGATGGACCGCAAAGCCTGCCTGAAGGCGGGCATGGTCGACCACATCGGCAAGCCGATCGACATCGAGCAGGTGGTGCGTGTGCTGTCTGCGCACATTTCGCAGTCGCTGGCGCAGCATGCGGCGGGCAGCCGGCCCGCAGCGGGCGCCGTGGGCCGGCTGGAATCCATGGACGCCCTGTCGCAGCGCTTTGGCGGCAGCCTCGACGTATACGGCACCGCCCTGGCCGGCTTTGAAGCGGCAGGCGGCGAGCTGCTCGACAAGCTGGAAAGCCATTGCGCGCAGGAGGACGCCGCGCAGGCGGCTGCCGAGCTGCATGCCCTGAAGGGCGTCGCCGCAACGCTTGGCGCCAGCGGCTACGCCGACCAATGCGCCGCCATGGAGCAGGCCCTGAAGGGCGGCGGGACGATCGCCGCGGTGTGCGGGCCGGGCGTGCGCCAGTTGCTGCGCAGCGAGCTGGCGACGTATGCGCAGGACTTGCTGCGCCGCCTGCCGGAGCCAGCGGCGGCCGATGCCGGCAGCGTTGCGGCGCCGCTGCGCCAATGGCTTGACGAGATCCGTTCCATGCTCGAATTCGGCAGCATGGATGCGCTCGACAAGCTGGAGGACTTGCTGCCGCAGGTAGAACACGGCAGCAGGCCGGAGATCGCGGCAGCCATGGAAGCGGTCGCGCGCCTGCAGTTCGAGCAGGCTGCCGGATCCCTGTCGCGCCTGGACCAGGTACTGGAGGCGCAATGATCGAGCTGGCAGGCGCGGACAGCGCGGCAAGCGGCCAGGCCGCGCTGGGGCGCCCGAGCCTGATGGTGGTGGCGCACCAGCCTTCGGTGGTGCTGACGGTGCACCAGCTGTTCAAGCATGACTACCAGGTGGTCGCCAGCCGCAGCGGGCAAGAAGCCCTGCTGCGCTGCCAGCAGCAGCTACCGGACCTGATCCTGCTGGCGGCGGCGCTGCCGGACATGAGCGGCTTTGACGTGTGCCAGCAGATCATGGCCGATTCCGCCTTGCGCGACGTGCCGGTACTGCTGCTGGCCGATGCCGGCAGCCCGGAAGATGCGCTGCGTGGCTTGCGTCTGGGCGCCCAGGACTTCGTGCCGCTGCCGATCGTGCCGGAAGTGATGACGGCGCGGGTGCGCACCCACCTGGCCGGCAAGCTGCAGCGCGACATGCTGCGCGGCTTG
Source organism: Pseudoduganella sp. (assembly GCA_036402315.1). GTDB lineage: Bacteria > Pseudomonadota > Gammaproteobacteria > Burkholderiales > Burkholderiaceae_D > Rugamonas. Next base: position 10,372 of record DASWTB010000226.1, read on the forward strand.
GCCTACCGCGATGGCCTGACCGGCATTTCCAACCGTCGCCGCTTCGACCTGGAATTCCCGCGCATCTGGTCGTTCTGCCAGCGTACGCGCAGCAGCCTGGCATTCGGCCTGGTGGACCTGGACTGCTTCAAGCTGTTCAACGACTGTTACGGCCACCAGGCGGGCGACCGCTGCCTGGCCGCTGTGGCGCAGGTACTGGCGGTGGCGGCGCGCCGCCCGCACGACCTGGTGGCGCGCTTTGGCGGCGAGGAATTCGCCGTGCTGCTGCCCGGCTGCAATGCCGAAGCCGCGGCAGCGGCGGCGCAGCGCCTGGGCAGCGCCATCGAGGGCCTGGCGATCGAACACCGCAGCTCGCTGGTGGCGCCGCATGTCACCGTCAGCTGCGGCATGGCGGTCGGCGTACCGGACGAACGCGTCAAGCCGCAAGCCTTGTTGGCGCTGGCCGACCAGCAATTGAGCCTGGCCAAGCGTGCGGGCCGCGCGCGCACCTGCGTCGCACAACTGGGAGTGCTTTGATGAGCAAACAATTGATGCCGGTCCCCGCCGAACGCCTGGAACTGGGCATGTTCATCGATTCGATCGGCGGCGCCTGGGTCGACAGCCCATTCTGGCGCAAGAGCTTCCTGATCGAAGACACCGGCACGCTGGCGCGCTTGCGGCAAATGGGCGCCGTCGAATGCACGATCGACCTGGCGCGCGGCATACGGCCCAGCACGCTGGAAGGGCAACACCCGGCGGCGCCGGCGCGGCACACCGCGGCCGGCGCTGCACCACGCCTCAGTGCGGATGCCGCACTGCGCGAGTTTGCGCAGCTGCGGCAGCGGGCCGGCGAGTCGACCGCCAGGATCTTCAGCGAGCTCCGGCTGGGGCGCGCCATCGATAATGCCGAATGCCAGGCGCTGGTGACGGAAATCGCCGACGCCACCAGCAAGGATTGCGATGCGGCGCTGGCGCTGCTGCGCCTGAAACGGAAAGACGAATACACGCACCTGCACTCGGTGGCGGTGTGCGCCCTGATGATCAACCTGGCCAGGCAGCTGGATTTGCCGCCCGCCGAAAGGCAGCAAGCAGGCATGGCCGGCCTGCTGCACGATATCGGCAAGGTGGCGATTCCGCTGGAAATCCTGAACAAGCCGGGCGGCCTGAGCGACGAGGAATTCGCCGTCGTGCGCAGCCATCCCCAGGCATCATACGAAATGCTGGAGAAGGCGGGCATCGATAGTGCAGTGCGCAACGCCTGCCTGCTCCATCACGAGAAGATCGATGGCAGCGGCTATCCCAAGCGGCTGTCCGGCGCCCTGATCCCGCTGCTGGCACGCATGTGCGCCATCTGCGACGTGTATGACGCCATCACTTCCAACCGGCCTTACAAGGAGGGCTGGGATCCTGCCGAATCGATCTCCAGGATGCTGGCCTGGAAGGGGCACTTCGATGCCGCCATGCTCGGCAAGTTCGTCCATTCGGTAGGCATCTACCCGGCCGGGGCCCTGGTGCGCCTGCGCTCGGGCGCGCTGGCGGTAGTGTTGCGGCAAAACCGGCAAAACCTGACCAAGCCGCTGGTCTTTGCCATGTTCGACCCGGCCAGCGGGACGGAGATGGCGCGCGAAATCGACTTGCTGGACGTGGCCGACAGCGTCGCCGGCCTGGAGGACCGCCAGGCCTGGCCCGGGCTGGACGTGGATCGCATATGGCAAGGGTACATCGGAGAAGGGGAAGGTCAATGAAGCCGAGGCTCAAAATCCTGATCGCCGACGACATCACGCTGATGCGCGACTTGCTGGCCGGCCTGATCCGGCGTCTTGGCGAGCATGACATTGTGATGGCGCGCGATGGCGACGCTGCGCTGGAGCTGTGCTGCCGGGCCGACCAGGTGTTCCATGTGGCGTTCCTGGACCAGGACATGCCGGGGTTTAAGGGCACCGAGCTGCTGACCCTGATCAAGGCGCAGCAGCCGGACTGCGTTACGGCAATTGTGACGGCTCACAGCGACCGTGATACAGTGCGCAGCGCAATCGAGGCAGGAGTCGACGGCTTCATCGTCAAGCCATATTCATTGAGCCAGGTGGAGGATATCCTGGCGCGTGCCAAAACAGACGGGTGATGCCAGGCGGCGCTCAGGCCTGTTCGCGGTGGCGAAGCACCACCGTTTCCGTCGAAGCGAAATGGCGCGCCAGCCGTTCGGCCATATAAACCGAGCGGTGCTGGCCGCCGGTGCAGCCGACAGCCACCGTCAGGTAGGAACGGTTGTCGCGCTTGAAGTGCGGCAGCCATTTGGCCACGAAACCCTTGATATCCTGGAACATCTCTTCCGCGCTTTCCTGCGCATCGAGGAAGGCGATCACCGGCGCGTCGCGGCCGTTCAGTGGACGCAGCGTGAGGTCGTAATAAGGATTGGGGATCGCGCGCACATCGAACACGAAATCGGCATCCAGCGGCACGCCGACCTTGAAGGCGAAGGATTCGAAGAACAGGGTCAGCGGCGCGTTCTCGCTGTGCACCAGGTCCTTGACCCAGGCACGCAGCTTGTTGGCATTCATCTCCGAAGTGTCGATCACGTGGCCAAGCTGCTGGATGGCAGACAGCCGTTCGCGTTCTTCAGCGATGCATTCGATCAGCGTGCGGCGTGCCGCCGGATTCTGGCCGGGAGCCAGTTCGTGCGACAGCGGGTGGCTGCGGCGGGTCTCGGAGAAGCGCGCTACCAGCGAATGGGTGTTCGCGGTGAGGAAGATCACCTTCACCTCGTGGCCGTCTTCTTTCAGCTTGCGGTATTCGCCGGGCAGGCTGGCAAGGCTGGAGGCACTGCGGGCATCGACCGCAACGGCCAATGCGTCCGTGCCTTCGATGGCGAGCCGATTGATCAGGTCCGGCAGCAGGGCAGGCGGCAGGTTGTCGACGCAGTAGTAGCCTATGTCTTCAAGAACATTCAGCGCAACGGATTTGCCGGAGCCGGAGATGCCGGTGAGTAGGATGATTCGCATGTGACCGATAGTACCATTAAGTCGGCATCAGTCACCGGACATCGCCTGGCGTTGCCGCTCCATGAATTCCTGCAGCGTATCGATGCCGCGCAATTGCAGGATGGTGTTGCGTACCGCGGCCTCCAGCAGCACCGCAATGTTGCGGCCGGCTGCAACCGGGATCACGACCTTGCGGATCGGAAGCCCCAGCACGTCTTCGGTCGGGAACTGGAACGGCAGGCGTTCCACTTCTTCTTCCAGCGCGGAGCGGCGCACCAGGTGCACGATCAGCTTCAAACGCATCTTGCGGCGCACGGCGGTCTCGCCGAAGATCGCCTTGATGTCGAGCAGGCCCAGGCCGCGCACTTCCAGCAGGTTTTGCAGCAGCGGCGGGCAGCGGCCTTCGATCATGTTCGGCGCGATGCGCGCGAATTCCACCGCATCGTCGGCCACCAGGCCGTGCGAACGTGAAATCAATTCAAGTCCGAGCTCGGATTTGCCGAGGCCGGAGTCGCCGGTAATCAGCACGCCAACCCCCAGCACGTCCATGAACACGCCATGCATGATGATGCGTTGCGCCAGCTTCTTCGACAGGTAGACGCGCAGGAAGTCGATCACCTGCGCGGCCGGCAGCGGCGTGGAGAACAGCGGAATATTCTTTTCGTCGCAGATCGCCAGGATGTCCGGCGGCGTTTCGAGGCCCTGCGCGATGATCAGCGCCGGCGGGCCGCCTGCGATCAGTTCGCCGATCACGTGGGCGCGCGTCAGCGATTTGAGGCGCTGGTAGTAGTTGATTTCCTGGTGGCCGAAGACCTGGATGCGTCCAGGGTGAATCGTATTCAAGTGGCCCACCTGGTCGGCCGCCGACGCAACGTCGCCGGAGATCAGGCGCTCGCCGCCGGGAAAGCCGGCGAACCATCCCAGCTGCAGGGTTTCGCGATTGTCGTCGTACAGTCTCTGGATCGTCAGCGGCGTTTGCAGCATGTTCATCCTGCCGCTTGCAGGCTAGGCTGCCAGTTGACGATGCGGCTGTAGACCGATTTCGGGTCCGGGTCTTCCGTCAGGGCCTGGCGGAAGGCGTCATCCGAGAACATTTCCGCGATCTCGGACAGGATTTCCAGGTGCTGCTGCGTCACGTGGTCTGGAATGAGCAGGAAGAACAGCAGGTTCACCGGCTTGCCGTCCGGCGATTCGAAAGGAATCGGTTCGGCCAGGCGGACGAAGGCGGCCAGCGGCGCCTTCAGGCTCTTGGAACCCTTGATGCGCCCGTGCGGTACCGCCACGCCGTGGCCAAGGCCGGTGGAGCCCAGGCGTTCACGCGCGAACAGATTGTCCGACACGGTGGAACGAGCGATGCCGCAGTTGTTCTCGAAGATCAGGCCGGCTTGCTCGAAAGCGCGCTTTTTGCTGGAGACTTCCAGGTCGAGCTGGACGTTCTCTAGCGAAAGGATTTTGCTCAGGTTATTCATGACGCGACATTGATGTGCTTTGCGAGCGCATTATAGGCCTGTTTCTCAGCCGTGTAACTCGAATTTCACGCAATGTTTCCTTGTGGAAAAAGCTCTTACTGGCGGGCGTTGCGCAGATTGGACGGCCGCTGTGCACTACTAAAGTTGGTGCGCCATGGGTTGATATCAAGGCCGCCTCGGCGGGTGTAACGCGCGTACACGGTCAAATGCTGCGGCTTGCACTGGCGCAGGATGTCCGTGAAGATGCGCTCGACGCATTGCTCGTGGAATTCATTATGCTCGCGGAAACCGATCAGGTATTTGAGCAGGCTCTCCTGGTCGATCTGCGGGCCGTAGTAGCTGATCTGTACGCTGCCCCAGTCGGGCTGGCCGGTGACCAGGCAATTCGATTTCAGCAAATGCGAGACGAGGATCTCCTCTACTGGCATTTCCTCGAAATTGGCTTTCAGGGTTTCCGGCTGCGGCGAGTAGTTGTCGACGTCGATGTCGAGGCGGTCCAGCAATTGGCCTTCCAGTTCGCCCATTGCCAGCTTTTCGAAGTCTTCCTGCATGGTCAGGCTGACGTGCACGTTGGCGCCGGCGGCGGAGGACAGGTCTTGCTGCAGCAGGATTTTCAGCGCGTCGGGACCGGCCAGCCTGGTCTGGTTGAAGGAATTGAGGTAAAGCTTGAAAGATTTCGATTCGATCAAGTTTGGCGAGTCGGCCGGGATGGTGAAGCGGGCCACCGCCACTTGCGGCTTGCCGCGCATGTTCAGCCAGGACAGCTCGTAGCCGTTCCAGATATCCACGCCGAAGAAGGGCAGGGTGCCTTGCAGGCCCAACTCGTCGCGTTTGGCCTGGCGCGGGATCGGGAACAGCAGTTCCGGCGCGTAGTCGGTGCGGTAGGCGGAGGTTTTGCCGAGGGGGGAATGTTCTGGGAGGTTGGACATGGCGGACTTCGTTTTGCGGGACAGTCTGCCAGTTTACCAAAAACCGGTAGTTCGGTGTCTGACCCGCAGGGTCAGACACCTGACGGTCTCGCAGCCATTGGGTGGGTTCGAGGTCTTTGACTTTTTGCGAAGATCAACGGCGCACAACCGAACCCGCGGCTGTGGCGCAGACAGGGTCTGACCCTGCGGGTCAGACCCTGGTTTACCGGTTTCAGAGGAACAGCTTGTACACCGGATTCTGCGTCTCATCCCAATAGCGATACCCCAGCGTCGCCAGGAACTGCGCAAACTTGTCCGCATCCTGCGCCGGCACCTGCAAGCCGATCAGGATCCGTCCCACGTCACCACCCTGCGAGCGGTAATGGCACAGGGAGATATTCCACTCCGGCGCCATCGAATCGAGGAAGCGCATCAGCGCCCCCGGGCGCTCCGGGAATTCAAAGCGATACAGCAATTCATCCTTCGCCAGCACGCTCTTGCCGCCCACCAGGTGGCGCAGGTGCGACTTGGCCAATTCATCATGCGTCAAGTCCAGCGTCTTGAAGTTGTTCTCTTCAAAACGCCGTGCAATCGCCGACGACTCGCCGCGGTCGGCTATCTGCACGCCCACGAACACGTGCGCCTGTTCCTGGTCGCTGATGCGGTAGTTGAATTCCGTGACATTGCGCGGCCCCACCAGGCTGCAGAAGCGCTTGAACGAGCCGCGCTGCTCCGGCATGGTCACCGCGAACACCGCTTCGCGCGACTCACCCAATTCCGCACGTTCCGCCACAAAGCGCAGGCGGTCGAAGTTCATATTGGCGCCGCTGCAGATGGTGACCAGGGTTTCGCCCTGCACCGGATACTTGCCCATCTCCGCTCGCTCGACATAAGCCTTGGCGCCGGCAACTGCCAGCGCGCCGGAAGGCTCCAGGATCGAGCGTGTATCGGTGAATACGTCCTTGATCGCGGCGCAGATCGCATCGGTATCGACCACGATCACTTCATCAACAAACTGCTGCGCGAGGCGGAAGGTTTCTTCGCCCACCAGGCGCACCGCGGTGCCGTCGGCGAACAGGCCTACATCGGACAAGGTCACGCGTTCACCGGCTTTGATGGAGCGGTACATCGCATCCGAATCCATGGTTTGCACGCCAATGACCTTGATATCCGGGCGCAGCTGCTTCACATAGGCTGCCACACCGGAAATCAGCCCGCCGCCGCCGATCGGCACGAAGATCGCGTGGATCGGGCCGGAATGCTGGCGCAGGATTTCCATGGCAATCGTGCCCTGGCCGGCGATCACTTCCGGATCGTCGAACGGGTGCACGAAGGTCAGCTTCTGCTCTTTCTCAAGCTGCAGGGCGTGATTGTAGGCGTCCGTATAGGACTCGCCATGCAATACCACTTCCACGCTGGCGCCGCCGCGGCGGCGCACCGATTCGACTTTCAGGAGCGGGGTAGTGGCAGGCATGACGATCAGGGCACGGCAACCGAGTTTGGCTGCGGACAGGGCGACGCCCTGCGCATGGTTGCCGGCCGAGGCGCAAATGACGCCGCGCTTCAATTGCGCGTCGCTCAGATTCGCCATCTTGTTGTAAGCGCCGCGTACCTTGAAGCTAAAGACGTCCTGCATGTCCTCGCGCTTGAAGTAAATCTGGTTGCCAATTCGTTGCGAGAGAATCGGTGCCAGTTCCAGCGGGGATTCATGGGCCACGTCGTAGACGCGGGAAGTCAGGATTTTCTTCAGGTAGTCGATAGTCATGATTTGCAAGAGTTAAGGTGTGGTGCAAAGACTGACAACGGCGGGTAACCGAAGGAGGTGCACGCCTGCCATGCGGGTATGCGGTGGCAGGTTGTCTAACGTGCTTTGAGCTTGGTACGGATGATTATAATTGACCCATGATTGAAAACGCTATTCGCTGGCTGCTGGACCTTATCGCGGCGCCAGAAGTGGGGCTGACCTCGGTCTTTATCATCAGTTTCGTCTCAGCCACGCTGGTGCCTTTAGGCTCGGAGCCTGCCGTCTTTGCCGTCTGTAAAGCGAATCCCGAACTGTTCTGGCCGGCCATTGCGGTTGCCACAGTGGGCAATACGCTGGGCGGGGTCGTCGATTACTGGATCGGTTATTACGCCAAGAAAGCCTTCACCAAAGAACGTTCCAGCCGCTGGTTCGGCTGGCTGGCGCACTATGGGGCCAAGACCATGCTGCTGTCCTGGGTGCCCGGCATCGGCGACCCGCTGTGCACGCTGGGCGGCTGGCTGAAGCTGCCGTTTTGGCCGTCGGTCATGTATATGGCCATCGGCAAGCTGGCACGCTACCTGACCATGACGTCGATGCTGCTGTATGTGCCGGATGGCTTCTGGCGCTCGTTGGCCCAGGCGCTCGGCGGCTGATCCTAAAGATTCCGCATAGCAGCAGTGTCGCAGAATTCCGGGCAGGGTAAGGCTTGGGCGATCGAATTTAAATTGGAAATATTTTGCATTTTAGGAATAATGTTCCGTCAATTGACGTTAACGGAACCCCGCTGGCCTCTAAGGCTGTTCCTGTCTTGTGCGCCGCAATAAGATAGAATGTCCTGTCCTAGCGTCAGCCCCCCGTCCACGCAATATGAACGCACCAGCTCAAATCCAGGCACTGCTCGCCGAAACGCCCGATGGTCACGCCCCCACCCGCTTGCGGGAAATTCCGTACAACTACACCTCGTTCTCTGATCGCGAAATCGTGATCCGCCTGCTGGGCGAAGAGTCCTGGGCGTTGCTGGACGAACTGCGGGCCTCCCGCCAGACCGGCCGTTCCGCACGCATGCTGTACGAGGTGCTGGGCGATATCTGGGTAGTGCGCCGCAACCCTTACCTGCAAGACGACCTGCTGGATAACCCGAAGCGCCGCCAGGCACTGATCGATGCGCTGCACCACCGCCTGTCCGAAGTGGACAAGCGCCGCAACACCGTGGACGCGGCAGCCGATGCCGAATCGCAGAAGCGCAGCGGCAATGTGGAAAAACTGCTGCGCGCGGCCAGCAAGGCAGTGGCCGACTTCGGCGAAGAATTCCGCCAGATGTACGACCTGCGCAAGCGTACGCAGAAGGTGCTGGGCAAATACACCGAGAAGCACAACATCTGCTTCGACGGCATGAAGCGCATCACCCACGTCACCGACGCCACCGACTGGCGCGTCGAGTATCCGTTCGTGGTGCTGACCCCGGACAGCGAAGATGAAATGGCCGGCCTGGTGAAGGGCTGTATCGAGCTTGGCCTGACCATCATTCCGCGCGGCGGCGGCACCGGCTACACCGGTGGCGCGATTCCGCTCACGCCACTGTCGGCCGTGATCAACACCGAAAAGCTGCTCAAGCTCGGCGCCGTGGAAATGAAGGTGCTGCCGGGCCTGGACCGCGAATACGCGACCGTCCACTCGGAAGCGGGCGTCATCACCAACAAGGTCAGCGAAGCGGCCGAAAAGGCGGGCTTCGTGTTCGCGGTCGACCCGACTTCGGCCCACGCGTCCTGCATCGGCGGCAATATCGCGATGAACGCAGGCGGCAAGAAGGCCGTGCTGTGGGGCACCGCGCTTGACAACCTGGCTTCGTGGCGCATGGTGGACCCGAACGGCGACTGGCTGGAAGTCACGCGCCTGGACCACAACCTGTCCAAGATCCACGACACGCCGCTGGCGCGCTTCAAGCTGGAATGGACGCATCCGAATTCGCGCGGCGAAGCCAAGGGCGAGCCGTTCAAGACCGAGATTCTGGAGATCGAAGGCCGCAAGTTCCGCAAGGAAGGCCTAGGCAAGGACGTTACCGACAAGTTCCTGGCTGGCCTGCCGGGCGTGCAGAAAGAGGGCACCGATGGCCTGATCACGTCCGCGCGCTGGATCCTGCACAAGATGCCGAAGTTCACGCGCACCGTCTGCCTGGAGTTCTTCGGCCAGGCGCGCGATGCGATCCCGTCGATCGTGGAGATCAAGGATTACCTGGACGGCCTGCCGGCGCAGGGCGAGCAATTCAAGACCATCCGCCTGGCCGGCCTGGAACACCTGGACGAGCGCTACCTGCGCGCGGTCGGCTACGCCACCAAGTCCAAGCGCGGCGTGCTGCCCAAGATGGCGCTGTTCGGCGACATCGTGGGCGACGATGAAGACGCCGTGGCGCTGGCCGCATCGGAAGTGGTGCGCCTGGCGAACACCCGCGTCGGCGAAGGCTTCGTGGCCGTCAGCCCTGAAGCGCGCAAGAAATTCTGGCTGGACCGCGCCCGTACCGCGGCGATTGCAAAGCATACCAACGCCTTCAAGATCAATGAAGACGTGGTGATCCCGCTCAACCGCATGGGCGAGTACACCGACGGCATTGAGCGCATCAACATCGAGCTGTCGATCAAGAACAAGCTGCAGCTGGCGGAAGAACTGCGTGAATTCCTGGCCGCCGACAAGCTCCCGATCGGCAAGAGCGACGACGCCTCCGACGACAAGGTCGGCTACGACGAAATGCTGGGCGACCGCCAGGCGCAGGCGCTGGCGCTGGTGGACCAGGTGCACGCGCGCTGGACCTTCATCCTGGCCAACCTGGACAAACCGCTGGCCGAAGTGCGCGGCGATTTGCTGGCGCTGGGCCTGGAGCACCTGGCCGGCGCGCTGGACGACCGCCTGCAGCACCAGCCGCAAGCGACCCTGTTCGATGTGGCGCAGGACCGCACCGTGCGTATCAGCTGGAAGCAGGAAATCCGCGCCCAGCTGCGCCAGATCTTCAATGGCGGCGCCTACAAGCAGATCCTCGAGGAAGCGCAGGCGATCCACAAGCGCGTGCTGCACGGCCGCGTGTTCGTGGCGCTGCACATGCACGCGGGCGACGGCAACGTGCACACCAACCTGCCGGTCAACTCGGACCATTACGAAATGCTGCAGGACGCGCACAAGGCAGTAGCGCGCATCATGAAGCTGGCCCGCTCGCTGAACGGCGTGATCTCGGGCGAGCACGGCATTGGCATCACCAAGCTGGAATTCCTGACCGACGACGAGATCGGTGAGTTCCGCGAGTACAAGAAACGCGTCGACCCTGAAGGCCGCTTCAACAAGGGCAAGCTGCTCAACCTGCCGGGCATGGAAGCGACGCTGGAGAATGCGTACACGCCGTCTTTCGGCCTGATGGGCCATGAGTCGCTGATCATGCAGCAAAGCGATATCGGCGAGATCGCCAACAGCGTCAAGGACTGCCTGCGCTGCGGCAAGTGCAAGCCGGTGTGCTCGACCCACGTGCCGCGCGCCAACCTGCTGTATTCGCCGCGCGACAAGATCCTCGCCACCTCGGCGCTGATCGAGGCCTTCCTGTACGAAGAACAGACCCGGCGCGGCATCTCGATCCGCCACTGGGAAGAATTCGAAGACGTCAGCGACCATTGCACCGTGTGCCACAAGTGCGCAACGCCATGCCCGGTCAACATCGACTTTGGCGACGTGTCGATGAATATGCGTAACCTGCTGCGCAAGATGAACAAGCGTTCGTTCAATCCGGGCAAGAAGGCTGCGATGTTCTTCCTGAACGCCTCCGATCCGGCGACGATCCAGGCGACGCGCCAGACCATGATCGGCTGGGGCTACAAGGCGCAGCGCCTGGGCCATGAGGTGTTCAAGGCAGTCGCGCGCAAGCAGACCAAGGCACCGCCGCCAACCGTCGGCAAGCCGGCTGTGCGCGAGCAGGTGATCCACTTCGTGAACAAGAAGATGCCGGGCAACCTGCCGAAGAAGACGGCGCGTGCGCTGCTGGACATCGAAGACAACAAGATGATCCCGATCATCCGCGATCCGAAGAAGACCAACGCCAATACCGAGGCGGTGTTCTACTTCCCGGGTTGCGGTTCGGAGCGCCTGTTCTCGCAGGTTGGCCTGGCAACGCAGGCCATGCTGTGGGAAGTGGGCGTGCAGACGGTGCTGCCACCGGGCTACCTGTGCTGCGGCTACCCGCAGCGCGGCGCTGGCGAATACGACAAGGCCGAGAAGATGATGACGGATAACCGTGTCCTCTTCCACCGCATGGCGAATACCCTGAACTACCTGGATATCAAGACCGTGGTGGTGTCTTGCGGCACCTGCTACGACCAGCTGGCGACCTATGAGTTCGAGAAGATCTTCCCGGGCTGCCGCATCATGGATATCCACGAGTTCCTGCTGGAGAAGGGCGTCAAGCTGGAAGGCGTGGAGGGTACCCGCTACATGTACCACGATCCTTGCCACACGCCGATGAAGCAGCAGGATCCGATCAAGACCGTCAATGCGCTGGTGTCCACCATCGACAACGTGAAGATCGAGAAGAATGACCGCTGCTGCGGCGAGTCCGGCACCTTTGCCGCCGCGCGCCCCGATATTTCGACCCAGGTCCGCTTCCGCAAGGAGCAGGAGATGGTGTCGGGTGCGGACAAGCTGCGCGCCGATGGCTTCAAGGGCGACGTCAAGATCCTGACTTCCTGCCCGTCCTGCATGCAGGGCCTGACCCGCTACAACGACGATTCGGGCACCACTGCCGATTACATCGTGATCGAGATCGCCAAGCACAAGCTGGGCGAGAACTGGCTGGTGGATTACGTGGCGCGCGCCAATGATGGCGGCATCGAAAGGGTGCTGGTATGACGATCAACTGCGACCTGTGCAAACTGCTGGCAGGGTTCGATGCCGCTCCAGCTGGCGCGGCGAGCCCGCTGGTCTGGCGCGACGATCGCCTGGCGGTGATCCTGGTCGATGAGCCGGGCTATCCCGGCTTCACCCGTGTCGTCTGGCACGACCATGTACGCGAAATGACCGACCTGTCGACTGAAGATCGCGATCACGTGATGAAAACCGTCTGGGCGGTGGAGCAGGCGCTGCGCACCGCCATGTCGCCGCACAAGGTCAACGTCGCCAGTTTCGGCAATATGACGCCGCACGTGCACTGGCACGTGATCCCGCGCTACACTGACGATGCGCACTTCCCAAACCCGACCTGGGGCGCGAAGCAGCGCGAAGCCGAGCCAGCAGTCGTTGCAGCGCGTGCGGCACTGCTGCCCGCCCTGCGCGCGGCGATTATCCTGAACCTGAAATGAAGAACCCAACCGGCCTGACAGTCCACAGCAAATCGCGCTATCTCGAAATTTCCTTCGACGATGGCGTAAGCTTCAATATTCCTTTCGAACTGCTGCGCGTTTATTCGCCGTCGGCGGAAGTGAAGGGCCACGGGCCGGGCCAGGAAGTTCTGCAAGTCGGCAAGCGTGAAGTCGCCATGACCAATCTTGAGCCGGTCGGCAATTATGCGGTGAAGCCGACCTTCGACGATGGCCATAACTCAGGCTTGTACACCTGGGATTACCTCTACGACCTGGGCGCCCGCATGGAGCATCATTGGGCCGATTACCTGAAGCGCCTGGAAGCCGCCGGCTTCCCTGGCGATTCCGGCCGTGAACCGGGCGCCGTGCTGCCTGGCGCCGCCGCCAAAGCCCACGGCTGCGGCCACCACCACTAAGTCAGTCCCGCTCCAGCTCCCGGTACTGGCGCATGGAAGGCGCCGCACATGCGGTCTGATTCGAGACTCCGCCTGCGAGGAAAGGTTCCGCTTTGGCGGGCCTTGCCGGATTTTGTTGAGGGCGCACGACAAGGCGCAGCGGTTGCGCCAGCGACTGGCAGGTGCGTGCGTAGGCGCTGCGGGCTGGCGGGGCGGCCAGGGCGCAGAGGTTCGAGGTGTCGAGGTAAATCTTGCTGGGCATTGGGCCAGCTTAAGCTTGGCCCGAATGCCTGCTGTCGGATACATCAAGGAATGGCGGCATGTTGCCGCCATTGAAAGAATGCTTAGTTGACCATCATTTTACGGCGCTGGAACTCCTCGTAGCGCTGCTGCTCGCGTTCCCAGATGTAGCGAAAAGCGGCGCGGGCTTCCGGAGTCAGGCGACGGATGGCCTCGACGTTAAAGGTCATCGGATGCGGTTCAGCGGTCGCCAGGGCGCGCGATTGGGCGCGGGTGGCATCGATGAACTGCTTGGTGGCTTCGTCGATATCCGGGAAAAAAATGTCCGCGGGCAATTTTTGCTGAAGCTCCAGCTGAAAATCTCCTAGTAAGACAAATCGTCTGAGCCATAAAACGACTCGTTGAGCATTCTGGTTGACAAGCTTCTGCAAAATCTGTGCGTCACCCCACAAATGTATAATGCGGCAATTACAAGGCAGCTCAAAATGACCAATACTACCCATTTCGGTTATAAAACCGTCAACGAAGACGACAAAGTCAAGGAAGTCGCCAAGGTCTTCCACTCCGTCGCCGCCAAGTACGACATCATGAATGACCTTCTGTCGGGCGGTCTGCACCGCATCTGGAAGGCTTTCACAATTGCTAACGCCGCTGTGCGTCCGGGCATGAAGGTGCTCGATATCGCGGGCGGTACCGGCGACCTGGCCAAAGCGTTTGCCAAGGCAGCGGGCTCGACTGGCGAGGTCTGGCTGACCGACATCAATGAGTCGATGCTGCGCGTCGGCCGCGATCGTCTCTTGAATAAAGGCCTGGTGACCCCCACTTTGATCTGTGATGCGGAGAAGCTGCCGTTCCCGGATAACTACTTCGACCGTGTCAGCGTGGCGTTCGGCCTGCGCAATATGACGCACAAGGATGTTGCTCTTTCTGAAATGCGTCGCGTGCTGAAGCCGGGCGGCAAATTGCTGGTGCTGGAATTCTCGAAAGTGGATCCACTCTTGCAAAAACCGTATGACTTTTATTCTTTCACGGTGTTGCCGTGGATGGGCCAGAAAGTGGCCAATGATTCGGAGAGCTATCGCTACCTGGCCGAATCCATCCGCATGCACCCGGACCAGGAAACGCTGAAGACCATGATGCAGGCTGCGGGTCTTGAGCGCGTGCAGTACTATAACCTGACGGCAGGTGTGGCCGCTTTACACACTGGCATCAAAATGTGAGACATCAACGATGAAAATGAAGAAATTCCTGGCCGGCGCAATGATTGCGCTGTCCGCTGTGAGCATGATGAGCGAACTGTCCGCGCGCCCGATGGGCGGCGGCAAATCCTTCGGCCGCCAGTCGTCGAGCGTGAGCAGCATGCCGAAGCAGACCACCACGGCGCCGGCGCCAAGCGCTCCGACCGCGGCGCCGACTGCCACCCGTCCTGCTGCGGCTCCTGCGCCCGCAGCGCCGGCGCCGGCGCCAAAACCCAGCATGTGGAAGGGTATCCTCGGCGGTGCGCTGCTGGGTCTCGGCCTGGGCGCGCTGCTGTCGCACTTCGGCCTGGGCGGCGCCATGGCGTCTGCCATCAGCTCGATCCTGATGATCGCCCTGATCGGTGGCGTGATCTTCTTCATCGTTCGCATGCTGCGCCGTAAGTCGCAGCCTGCGGCCCAGCCAGCCTTCAGCGGCGGCTACAACGGCGGCAACGTGCACCAGATGCAGCCAGCGGCTTTCGAACCGGTGCTGCCGGCTGGCGGTGCGGCGCTGGCGGCGCCTGCCGCAGCGGAAGCGGTCGCGCATGCTCCTTGGGGCGTGCCGGCCGATTTCGATACCGCAGGCTTCCTGCGCGCCGCCAAGTCCAACTACATCCGCCTGCAAGCGGCATGGGACAAGGCGGACGTGGAAGATATCCGAACCTTCACCACGCCTGAAGTGTTTGCTGAGCTGCGCATGCAGATCCAGGAGCGCGGCGCGCAAGCCGAGTACACCGACGTGGTGGCGATCGAAGCTGAACTGCTGGGTATCGAGAACGACGGCAACGAATCCCTGGCCAGTGTGAAGTTCTGGGGCAAGATGAAACCTGCTGCCGATGCGTTGCCGGAACCGTTCCAGGAAGTATGGAACCTGAGCAAGCCGCATAACGGCAAAACCGGCTGGATGCTGGCAGGTATCCAACAGCTTGCGTGACATCGCGCAGTAACTGGTAAGATCGAGACCGCCCTGGCTTTCCGGGGCGGTTTTGTTTTTTGCAAACCGGTAGAGCAGTGTCTGACCCAATGGGTCAGACACTGGTTTGCCGGTTTTGCAGTAGAAAAGATGACGACAATGTTCCCATTTCCTCCCAAGCTGCCCGGCCTGAGCGCGCCGGCGGCCGCCACCATCAACCACCTGCTGGCGCAGGAGCCCTGGGCGCGTACCGAGCTCAAGCTGCACGCCGGCAAGGTTGCCGTGATCGACGCCAGCCCGGCTGTGTTGCGCCTGCGCGTGGCGGCGGACGGCATGGTGGAGGCGGCAGGCGGCGAGGCGGGAGCAGCGGTGACGATTCGCCTGAAGCTGAGCGACCTGCCGTTGATTGCGCAAAATCGCGAGCGCGCTTTCTCGTACGTTCAAATCGAAGGCGACGCCGAATTTGCCAACGCCATCTCGCGCCTGTCGCAATCGCTGCGCTGGGAAGCTGAATCCGACCTGGAGAAACTGGTGGGCCCGATTGCCGCCGTGCGCCTGGTGCAGGGCGCCAAGGCGATAGTGCAGGGGGCGCGCAACGGCCAGCGCAAAGCTGCCGAGAATGTTGCAGAATACTTCCTCGACGAGAACCCGCTGTTGATCCGCCCAGTGGTGGCGGAAAGCTTTGCGGCCGATGTGACCCGCTTCCGCGACGACGTGGAACGCGCCAGCAAGCGGCTGGAAAAACTCGAACAAAAACTGGCTAAATGATTCGAAAATTCCTCCGGCTGTTCAAGATTGTCCGTGTCTCCGTCCAGTATGGACTGGACGAAATCGCCATCTCCGGCTTCGACAAACCACGCATCAGCAAATTCCTCGATACCGTCTTCTTCTGGCGCGACCTGTCGACGCCGCGCGCCGTGCGCCTGCGCCGCGCGCTGGAGGAGTTGGGCCCGATCTTCGTGAAGTTCGGCCAGGTGCTGTCGACCCGCAGCGACCTGTTCCCGCTCGATATCGTGGCGGAGCTGTCCAAGCTGCAGGACCGCGTTCCGCCTTTCGATTCCGATCTCGCGATCAAGATGATCGAGGAGTCGCTGGGCGCCCATCCGGATGAATTGTTCGCACGCTTCGAGCGCGTTCCGGTGGCCTCGGCCTCCATCGCGCAGGTGCACTTTGCTGCGCTGAAGGACGGCACCCAGGTGGCGGTCAAGGTGCTGCGCCCGGGCATGAAGAAATTGATTGATGAAGACGTGGCCCTGATGCACATCGCGGCCAACTTCATCAACCGCCTGTGGGCCGACTCCAAGCGGCTGAAGATCCAGGAAGTGGTGCAGGAGTTCGACAAGTACCTGCACGATGAACTGGACCTGATGCGCGAGGCCGCCAACGCCAGCCAGTTGCGCCGCAATTTCGCCGATTCGAAGCTGCTGCTGGTGCCGGAGATGTACTGGGATTACTGTTCCAGCAATGTGATCGTGATGGAGCGCATGCACGGCATCCCGGTATCGCAGATCGACCGCCTGATCGAGGCTGGCGTGGACCTGAAAAAGCTGTCGTCGGACGGCGTGGAGATCTTCTTCACGCAGGTGTTCCGCGATGGCTTCTTCCACGCCGACATGCACCCGGGGAATATCCTGGTGTCGATCGAGCCGGAATCGTTTGGCCGCTATATCGCGCTGGACTTCGGCATCGTCGGCACGCTGAACGACTACGACAAGGATTACCTGTCGCAGAACTTCCTGGCATTCTTCCGCCGCGATTACAAGCGCGTGGCGGAGGCGCACATCGAATCCGGCTGGGCGCCGAAGGAAACGCGTGTCGATGAACTGGAAGCTGCGGTGCGCGCTTGCTGCGAGCCGATCTTCGACCGTCCGCTGAAGGATATTTCGTTTGGCCAGGTGCTGCTGCGACTGTTCCAGACTTCGCGCCGCTTCAATGTGGAAGTGCAGCCGCAGCTGGTGCTGTTGCAGAAGACCTTGCTGAATATTGAAGGCCTGGGCCGCCAGCTCGATCCTGACCTCGACTTGTGGAAGACGGCCAAGCCTTACCTGGAGCGCTGGATGGCGGAGCAGGTTGGCTGGCGCGGGCTGGTCGAGCGCCTGAAGGCGGAGGCGCCGCGTTATTCGCATATCTTCCCGCAGTTGCCTCGCCTGGCGCACCAGGCGCTTACGGTCGCGGCGGAACGGGATGTGGACACCAAGCTGCTGCTGGCGCAGCTTGTGGCCGAGCAGCGCCATACCAACCGCTTGCTGTCGTTCTTTGCGTTCTTTGTCGGGTCGTTCGTGGTGGGCACCGTGGCGTATCTGGCTTATGCCCGAGTTCTCTAATCGCGATCCGCGCACCCCGGGGTTCTGGGACCAGCGGTTTGAGGCTGAATTCACGCCTTGGGATCGGGGCGGCATTCCGGCTCAACTTTCCGCCTGGCTGCAAACCGGTAAACCGGTGTCTGACCCGCGGGGTCAGACACCTCGAGAAGCGGCTGCCGCAGGCCGGGTGTCTGACCCTGCGGGTCAGACACCGCCTTACCGGTTTTCGGTGCTGATCCCGGGCTGCGGCAGCGCCTACGAGCTGCAAGCCTTTTGCGCAGCCGGCTGGAATGCCACCGCCATCGACTTCTCCCCGTCCGCCGTTGTTGCGGCGCAACAAGCCGCCGGCCGCTGGCGCGAGCACGTCGTTGAAGCCGACTTCTTCGCATTCGAGCCGCCGCAGCCGCTGGACCTGATCTACGAACGCGCCTTCCTGTGCGCCATGCCGCGCGACATGTGGCCGCGCGTCGTGCAGCGCTGGGCGCAGCTGCTGCCCGAAGGTGGCCTGCTGCTCGGCTATTTCTTCTTCGACAGCAACCCGAAGGGCCCGCCCTTCGGTGCAGACAGGGAGGCGCTGGCGCAGTTAATGAGCGCTTACTTCGATCTCGAGCAAGACGAGCCAGCAAGCGACTCCATCCCGGTATTCCAGGGCAAGGAGCGCTGGTTGGCCTGGCGCCGGAAAAAGGCTTTATAATTCAGGGTTTTGATGTTTTTTGCGGAGTAACAGATGCCTATCTACGCTTACCGCTGCGAGGAATGTGGCTTTGCCAAGGATGTGCTGCAAAAGATCTCCGATCCGCAGCTCACGGATTGCCCTTCCTGCGGCAAGTCCACCTTTAAGAAGCAACTGACTGCAGCCGGCTTCCAACTGAAAGGCACCGGCTGGTATGTGACCGATTTCCGTGGCGGCACCGCCCCGGCGACCGGTGTCGCCAGCACGGCCAAGACCGAAGCCCCGGCGGCAGCCGCTCCGGCGCCTGCGCCGGCCAAGTCGACCAGCGAGGCTTGATTTACCCCGCACGAGGAACGCGATGCGCAAATATTTCATAACCGGTTTGCTGGTCCTGGTACCACTGGCGATTACTGCTTGGGTGCTGCACCTGGTGATCTCCACCATGGACCAGTCCCTGCTGCTGATCCCTGAGAATTGGCTGCCGAAAGAAAAACGGCCGTCGGGCCTGGGTACCATCGTGACCGTGGCGATCGTGTTCCTGACCGGCCTGTTGACCAATAACCTGGTCGGCAACTTCATGGTCCGCCAGTGGGAAAAGCTGCTGCACCGCATTCCGGTGGTCAGCTCCCTGTACGGCAGCGTGAAGCAGGTATCGGATACCCTGTTTTCCGATTCCGGCAATGCTTTCCGCAAGGCCGTGCTGGTGCCTTATCCGCATGCCGGCTCGCGTACGATCGCCTTCCTGACCGGCGCGCCGGCCACCGAAGTGCAGAAGCACCTGGACGATGAATACATCAGCGTCTACGTGCCAACCACGCCGAACCCGACTTCCGGCTTCTTCCTGATGATGCCGAAAAAAGATGTAATCGAGCTCGATATGAGCGTCGATGCCGCACTGAAGTACATCGTTTCGATGGGCGTTGTCGTCCCTGAATAAAACTTAACCTGAAACTGAGAATCAATATGTCCATGCGTACTGAATACTGCGGCCTCGTTACCGAAGCCCTCGTAGGCCAAACCGTCAGCCTGTGCGGCTGGGTGCATCGTCGCCGTGACCACGGCAGCCTGATCTTCATCGACCTGCGCGACCGCGAAGGCCTGGTGCAAGTGGTCTGCGACCCGGACTTTGCCGAAATGTTCAAAGTCGCTGAATCCGTGCGCAACGAGTACTGCCTGCACATCACCGGTACCGTCAAGCCACGTACTGCCGAAACCGTCAATGCCAAGCTGAAGTCCGGCAAGATCGAAGTGATCGCCACCAAGGTGGAAGTGCTGAACGCCTCCGTGCCGGTGCCGTTCCAGCTGGACGACGACAACCTGTCCGAAACCACCCGCCTGACCCACCGCGTGCTGGACCTGCGCCGTCCACAGATGCAGAACAATCTGCGCCTGCGCTACAAGGTGTCGATGGAGGTGCGCAAGTACCTGGACTCGCTGGGCTTCATCGATATCGAGACCCCGGTGCTGACCAAGTCCACCCCTGAAGGCGCGCGCGACTACCTGGTGCCATCGCGCGTGAACGCGCATGAATTCTTCGCGCTGCCGCAGTCGCCACAGCTGTTCAAGCAGCTGCTGATGGTCGCCAACTTCGACCGTTACTACCAGATCACCAAGTGCTTCCGCGACGAAGACCTGCGTGCTGACCGCCAGCCGGAATTCACCCAGATCGACTGCGAAACCTCGTTCCTGAACGAGCAGGAGATCCGCGACCTGTTCGAAACCATGATCCGCAACGTGTTCAAGAACACCATGGACGTGGAACTGCCAAACCCATTCCCGGTGATGGACTACGCAGAAGCCATGGGCAAGTACGGTTCGGACAAGCCGGACATGCGCGTCAAGCTGGAATTCACCGAACTGACCGACGTGATGAAGGACGTGGAGTTCAAGGTGTTCTCCGGCGCTGCCAACATGAAGAACGGCCGCGTGGTCGGCATGCGCGTGCCTAAGGGCGCCGATATGCCGCGTTCGGAAATCGACGCCTACACCCAGTTCGTCGCCATCTACGGCGCCAAGGGCCTGGCCTACATCAAGGTCAACGAGAAGGCCAAGGGCCGTGACGGCCTGCAGTCGCCAATCGTGAAGAACATCCACGACGAAGCATTGAACAAGATCCTGGAACTGACCGGCGCGCAAGACGGCGACCTGATCTTCTTCGGCGCCGACAAGGCGAAGGTTGTGAACGATGCGATCGGCGCGCTGCGCGTGAAGATCGGCCACTCCGAGTTCGGCAAGGCCAACGGCCTGTTCAACGACGTGTGGGCACCGCTGTGGGTGATCGACTTCCCAATGTTCGAGTACGACGAAGAGGAAGACCGCTGGACCGCAACCCACCACCCGTTCACCTCGCCAAAAGACGG
>DASWTB010000227.1:0-2228 GCA_036402315.1 Pseudoduganella sp.
AACGGCCGGTGGCATTGCGCGGGCCGCTGTCGCTGACCTGCCAAAAGCAGCCCCTGCCGCCCCAGGCCCGCAGCTGGCGCGACCATATTCCCTGGCCGCACCTGGTGGCGCAGGATGTGCACGTCGGCAATCCTGCCGGCCTGCCCGCCGGCGACACCGCGGCGGCGCAGCAGCTGGCATTTTCGCTGAGCCCGTTCGCCCTGCTGGGCCGCAAGATCGCCATCCCTGAGCTGCGCTTCGACCAGCCGCAGCTCGCCCTGCTGCGCCAGGCCGACGGCAAGAACAACTGGACTTTGCCCAAGCGCCCGCCGTCGCAATGGCGCATGGAACTGGACCGCGTGGTGTTCACGCGCGGCACCATCAAGCTCGACGATGCACTGCAGAAAATCGCCGCCACCGCCCACGTCGCTACGCTCGACAACGATGCGCGCTACGGCGTGCAGTGGACGCTGGCCGGCAAGTGGAACCGGCAGGACATCAGCGGCAAGGGCAAGACCGGCGCCGTGCTGGCCTTGCGCGACACCAGCCTGCCCTTCCCGATCCAGGCCGATGCCAAAGTTGGACTGGTCAGCGTGACGGCGGAAGGCACGCTCACCAATCCGGCCCAGCTCGCCGCCATCGACTTGCAGCTCAAGGTCGCCGGCGCTTCGGCCGCGCGCCTGTACGCCCTGACCGGGCTGCTGCTGCCGGAAACCCCGCCCTTCACCACCACCGGCCGCCTGAGCGGCCACCTGGCCAAAGGCGCCAGCCAGTGGACTTATGAGAAATTCACCGGCCGCGTCGGCGACAGCGATATCGCCGGCACCCTGTCCTACCAGCAGCGCCAGCCGCGCGGCCTGCTGACCGGCTCGGTGCATTCGCGCCTGCTGCAATTTGCCGACCTGGGCCCGCTGATCGGCGCCGACTCCAACGCCAAGAAGGAACAACGCGGCGTGGCGGCGGTACAGCCGGCCGGCAAGCTGCTGCCGGTGGAAACCTTCAAGACCGAACGCTGGACGGCGATCGACGCCGACGTCGGCTTCCGTGCCGAGCGCATCGTGCGCACCAAGGAGCTGCCGCTCAGCAAGCTGGAAACGGAATTCCACCTGAAGGATGGCGTACTGCGCCTGACCCCGCTCAACTTCGACTTTGCCGGCGGCCGGGTCGCCTCGAAAGCCACGCTGGACGGCAGCAGCGGCGCAGCGGTAGCCGCCACGCTCGACGCCACGGCCCGCCATATCAAGCTCAAGCAACTGTTGCCCAGGCTGCCAGAGCTCAAGCAAGCCACCATCGGCGAAATCAATGCCGCCGCCAAGCTGAGCGCGCAGGGCAACTCGGTCGCCACCCTGCTGGCGCATTCGAATGGCGAGCTGAAGACCCTGGTCAACGACGGCACCGTCAGCAAGCTGCTGCTGGAGCAAATGGGCCTGAACATCGGCAATATTGTGCTGACCAAGTTGTTTGGCGACAAGCCGGTGCACCTGAATTGCCTGGCCGGCGATTTCGGCGTGCGCGACGGCCTGGCGCAGACGCGCTACTTCATTGCCGACACGGAAGATGCGACCGTGCGCATCAACGGCTCGGTCAACCTGGCCAGCGAGAAAATCGACCTGACGCTGAAACCGGAAACCAAGGGCCTGCGCATCATCTCGCTGCGCGCGCCGATCTATGTGCGCGGCTCGCTCAAGCAGCCCGACGTCGACATCGACAAGGGCGTGATTGCGATGCGGGCCGGCGGCGCACTGGCGCTCGGCGCGCTTGCCGCCCCGGTGGCCGCGCTGGCGCCGCTGATCAGCGCGGGGGGCGAAGGCGACAACCAGTGCGCCGCCCTGCTGGCAGCCGCCCGTGAAAAGCCCAGGGCGCCGCCGCCGGGCAAGACGCAAAGGTAACAAACCGTTACACCGTGAAATAGCGAACAGATCGCCTTTGGCCTCGCTCTTAAGCTGGAAGCAGTATTCCAAGTTACGGAGGAAACATCATGAAAACCAAACAGATCGCAGCCCGCCTCGCTATCGCTACCGCCATGCTGGGCCTGGGCGCCTGCTCCTCGATGTCGCAACAGGATAAGAACACGGCCATTGGCGCCGGGGTCGGCGCCGTGGCCGGTTCCGTGCTGACGGGCGGCTCCACCACCGGGACGGTGGGCGGCGCCGTGGTTGGCGGCGTGATCGGTAACCAGGTCGACAAACCACGCCGCTAAGACGGCCTGCGCGCCTGCTGGTAGCAATGGCAGGACACCGCTTCCAGGC
>DASWTB010000228.1:0-2194 GCA_036402315.1 Pseudoduganella sp.
TACGTCCCCGCAGGGCGCGCACGACACGGCTGTGCTGAGCACGGCTTCCACGTCCTCTCTTCTCACGTCGCACGCGTAGTCCCTGCGCGGCCCTTGGCTGCATTCCGCATTGTGCAATTGGACGATACGCAGCCGCCTAGATGTAAACCCTTCATTGAAAAGTACTTTTTTGACGTGTATAAATATATTTATACGAAACAGAGCATCCTGTGGAGCTGTGGTTTTCGTCATCCCATGCGCCCTGGGCAGGGCTCGTTACACAGAGCAACATAGAACAAATTTGGAGGGGATCATGACTTCAACTTCTTTGACGCGTCCGGGCCTGCGCGCGGACGCCACCGGCCAGGAGGTTTTTCTGGAAGCCACCTACCGCAAGATCGCGTTCCGGCTCGTGCCATTCCTGGCGCTGCTATTCCTTCTGGCCTGGATCGACCGGGTCAATGTCGGATTCGCCAAACTGCAGATGCTGGATGACCTCAATTTCAGCGAAGCCGTCTATGGGCTGGGCGCGGGTGTCTTTTTCATCGGCTACTTCGTGTTCGAGGTCCCCAGCAATCTGCTGCTGGAACGCATCGGCGCGCGGCGCACGCTGGCTCGTATCACGATCCTGTGGGGTTTGGCCTCGATGGCGATGATCTACGTGAAGACGCCGACGCAGTTCTATGTGCTGCGCTTCCTGCTCGGCGCCTTTGAGGCCGGCTTCTTCCCCGGCGTCATCCTGTACCTCACCTATTGGTTCCCGGCCGAGCGCCGCGCATCCATCAACGGCCTGTTCCTGACCTCGTTCGGCATCGCCGGCGTCATCGGCGGTCCGTTGGCGGGCCTCATCATGAGTTCCATGGAAGGCGTGGGCATGTATTCGAGCTGGCAATGGCTCTTCCTGATCGAAGGCGTGCCTTCGGTGCTGGCCGGTATCGCCACGCTGTTCTACCTGCCGGAAAAGCCGCAGAACGCGCGCTGGCTGACAGCCGCGGAGCAGCACGCCATCATCGCGGCGCTGGAGGCGGAAAACAGCCAGGGGAAAAAGCATTCCTCGCTGAAGGCGGCCTTCACCAATGCGCGTGTCTGGCTCTGCGCGGCCATCTATTTTTGCATCGTGAGCGGGAATGCAACGATCGCCTTCTGGGCGCCCTCGGTCATCAAGGATCTCGGTGTCGATGACAGGCTGCATATCGGCTTGTTGTCGTCGATCCCATTTGTTGTTGGCACGTGCGCAATGGTCTGGAGTGGCTTGCATTCGGACAAGACAGGTGAGCGCCGGCTGCACTGCGCGTTTGCCACGCTGATTGCCGCGACGGGCCTTGCGCTGACCGGAATGACGCTGGGAAACGCGGTGGCGGCGCTGTGCGCGCTGTCGCTGGCAGCGGTAGGCATCCTCGCCGCGTTTCCGGTTTTCTGGTCGCTGCCCACGGCCTTCCTGACCGGAACCGCCGCCGCCGGCGGGATCGCGCTGGTCAATTCGATCGGCAACCTGGCAGGCTTCGCGGCCCCGTACCTCATCGGCTCCCTGAAAACGTCAACTGGCAAGCTGTCCTCTGGCCTGTACTTCGTCGCGGCGCTCGAGTTAATGGCGACGGTGCTGATCCTCGCCTTCGTCCGGAAGGCCAAGTGAGCCAGGCCACCAACGCGCCTGGCATGGGCGCCCCGGTAAAGCCGGCGCTGGCTCACGCACTGACACTCGCATGCCTCGGGGTGCAGGCATCCGCGGCGGAACTGGAGATGATCGAGAAGGCCATGCGGCGGCTGGCGCCCGAGCCTTGCGCGTCGTTCGCAATCCCTCCGGACAGCCTGGCATGCCGCAATGACGTGCCTGCCTGCGAGACGGAGATCAGGGAGATGAGGGAGATGAGGGAGATGAGGCAATGAGCGCGCAGTGCCTGCCGGCAACGATCTGTGGCCTGCGCGATGCCATCGCGTCGGGCCAGTTCGACGCCGACGAGGCCGGGCACGCGCAGCTTGACTGGTTGCGCAGCCGGGCCGCCGCCCTGCGCTGCGTGGTCGAGATGGGCGAGCCGCAGCGGTCCGGCATGCGCCAGGGCCGCGCCACTGGCCAAGGGCGAGCGCAACCAATCCTTGCGGGCGTCGGCCTGGCGCACAAGGACATCTTCGCCCGCGCTGGCTCGCAGCCTCGTTGCGGGCGCACCATCCCCCCGGCGCAGGCGCATGACTTGCCGCCTGCCACGGCATTGCTGCG
>DASWTB010000229.1:0-32732 GCA_036402315.1 Pseudoduganella sp.
GTCGTTCGAGACCAGGACGTTGATAGGTCAGGTGTGGAAGTGCAGTAATGCATTAAGCTAACTGATACTAATTGCCCGTACGGCTTGTCCCTATAACCTTGACGGTTATGTAGCACTTACCGTGTTTGAGAACACTACCCCCACTCTTTACTTCTTTCCAGATTGCGCAGTGCGCCAGGCGCGCTGCATACAAGTCATGCTTGATGACCATAGCAAGTCAGTCCCACCCCTTCCCATCCCGAACAGGACCGTGAAATGACTCTGCGCCGATGATAGTGCTGCAACCAGTGTGAAAGTAGGTTATCGTCAAGCTAATTATTCCTGGTGACGCGCCCCGCGCGAGCCAAGTACCGGTCAGTCTGATGACCATAGCAAGTCAGTCCCACCCCTTCCCATCCCGAACAGGACCGTGAAATGACTCTGCGCCGATGATAGTGCTGCAACCAGTGTGAAAGTAGGTTATCGTCAGACTAAGTAATAAGCCAAAAAGGCCCGCTCAACAGCGGGCCTTTTTGCTTTTGTGTCATCGGCTTGTCACTTCGTCTAATTAAGCTGCGCCTTTTGAACTCCAGAGGCCAGCATGAAATCCCTGTCGCTCCTTCCTTTAGCACTCGCCCTTGCCGCCTGCGGTGGCGGCGGTAGCGATGAACCCGTCAAAACTGCCGTCAACGGCACCTTCGTCGACGCCGCCGTTGAGGGCGCGGATTATGTGGCCGGCACTTCTGCCAAGGCGGCCACTGGCGCCAAGGGCGAGTTCACCTGCAAGGAAGGGGAAACGGTGAGCTTCAGCGTGGGCGGCATCGCCTTGGGCAGCGCCGCTTGCGCGCCGATGATCACGCCGCTGCAACTTGCGGGCGTGGCCGACGTCAAGGATGCCAAGGTGGTCAACCGCCTGCTGGCACTGCAACTGCTGGATGAAGATAATGATCCTTCCAACGGCATCAAGATCACGGCTGATGTGAAGGCTGCGCTGGCTGGCAAGGCGGTCGATTTCGGCGCCGCAGCAGCGGACTTCAACAAGGCCATGGCTGCCAACCTGGTCGCCGCCGGCACTGCATACGCGGCGCGTGGCGTCGATGACGATCGCCGCCAGCTGGTGCGCGAGCATTTCGAAGACACGCTGGCCTCGAAGGTTGGCACTCCTGTGCAGGAAACCTTCAGCCAGCCCGCCGCCACCGTTACCGTGACGCGTTACCAGCTCCAGGCTGCGAACAGCTTCTACATCCCTTACGAAGGCAGCAATGCCAAGGTGAAGGCCGATTTTCCGTTGGGCTTCCTGCCTTCCTATGGTTCGGCACTGGCCTTCAAAGGTACGACCGCCAACGGCGACCTGGAGTTCTACGGTTTGACCGACCGTGGCCCGAACGGGGACGGTCCGAACGTGCCGAATCCAAGCGGTAGCGGCACCTTGGGCGCGAAGATCTTCCCATCGCCAAGCTTCACGCCGTCAATCGGCATCATCACGGTCGGCAAAGGCGGCGCTGTGCTGAACTCCACGTTGCCGATCAAGGTTTCGGCGAGTACCAACAGCTCCGGACTGGCCATTCCGCCTGGCACGCTGGGCAACTCCGCTGAAGTCCCGGTCTTCGACGCGATGAAGTACGACCCCGCGAGCAAGGCTGCGTATAGCGTGAATGGCCTGGATACCGAAGCGATTGCCTTCGACAAGAAGCGTAACGCCTTGTGGGTGTCCGACGAATATGGTCCCTTCATCGTGAAGATCGACGCGGCGAGTGGTGTGGTCCAGTCCCGTTACGCGCCTGGTAGCGGCCTGCCTGCCATCTTCGCCAAGCGCCGTGCCAACCGCGGCATGGAAGGCATGGCGCTCGATGCTGCGACCGACAAGCTGCATGGCTTCCTGCAAAGCCCACTGAGCGATGGCAGCGCGCCTTATGCGGTGACTGGCAAGAACGAACAGGTGGAGCGCTTCGCGCGCTTCACGCGCTGGATCGAGTTCGATCCGGTGACCGGCACCACTGGCCGCATGTTTGCCTATCCGTTGAATGGCGCCGACTATGCGGATGGCCGCACCGGCAATGCCAAGCTGGGCGACATGGTGGCCCTGGGCAACGGCAAGTTCATCGTGATCGAACAAGGCGCAGCGCCAGGCGGCAAGGTATTTAACAAGCTGATGCTGGTGGAGATCGGCGGCGCGACCGACATCAATGCAGCGGCCTATAACCCTGCCACCTCCGACCTGGAAAAGAGCTCGATGGGCGCGGTGGCAGTCAATGGCGCGGACTGGTCGAAGGTTGTCACGCTGAAGAAAACCCTGCTGCTCGACCTGAACGCCATCGGCTGGCTGGCCGAGAAGGCAGAAGGCCTGACCGTCGTCGACGGCAATACGCTGGCACTGGCCAACGACAATGACTTCGGCCTGAAGACAAAGATCTTCAAGCCATCCGGCGAAGCAGTGGCCGATGCTGACGTCACCAAATGCAATGTGGATGCCAATGGCGCCATCATCACCAGCAGTGCTGCCGGCTGCAACGCGGCCAACACCATTCGCGTTGCGCGTGGCGACGACCGTGAACGCCCAAGCCGCTTGTGGCTGATCAAGTTCTCGAAGGCACTGAACACCTATTAATGTTCGTGCGCCGCCTCCCTGGCGGCGGCAGCATAATGCCGGCAGGGAGGTGCGCGATGATTGAACTGGACGGTTCGACGGGCGAAGGCGGCGGGCAGATCCTGCGTACGTCACTGACTTTGTCGATGATTACCGGCCAGCCTTTTCGCATCCGCAATATTCGCGCCAACCGTCAGCCGCCCGGCTTGCGGCGCCAGCACCTGTCGGCGGTACGCGCAGCGGCGATCGCCTGTGGCGCTACCGTCACCCATGCGGAAGTAGGCTCGACTTCACTGGAATTCACGCCTGGCCGCGTGACCGGGGGTGTGTACGATTTTGATATCGGCACTGCCGGCAGTACCACGCTGGTCTTGCAAACCCTTATCCCCGCCTTGCTGTTCGCTGAGCATCCGACTGTCGTCACAGTGACGGGTGGCACGCATAACCCCAAGGCGCCGCCGGCCGAGTTCTTGCAGCGGGCCTATTGCCGCGTGCTCGCAGCCATGGGTGCGGATGTCGAAATCGAGATTGAGCGGTACGGCTTTTACCCGGCCGGTGGCGGCAGCATTTCAGTCAACGTCTGGCCATGCAAGCAGTTGCACCGGCTCGATCTGCTCGACCGCGGCGGCTTGCAGCAAGCTTATGTGCAAGCAATCGCGGCCCGCCTCCCGGCGCAAGTGGCACAACGCCAATACGCGACAGTGCGTAACCTGCTGGGATGGGAAGGCGATCAGCTGCGGGAAGTGCTCGCGCCTGCATCGACCAGTCCGGGGAATGCGGTCCTGCTCACCGTCGAAAGTGAAACGGTGACGGAAGTGTTTTCCGCCATCGGCGATCGCGGCGTGCGCGCAGAAGCGGTTGCGCGCGAGGCGGCCCTGGAAGCGCGCCGCTACCTGGCTTCCGGCGCAGCAGTGGGGGAACACCTGGGTGACCAGGTGATGTTGCCGATGGCGCTGGCCGGCGGTGGCGCCTATACACTGGATCATGTGTCGCAGCATGCGATCACCAATGCGGAAGTGATTACGCATTTCCTTCCGGTGACGATAGGCTTCGAGCAGGGCGAGCACTTCAACACCTGCCATGTGCGCGCCAAAATCTAGCTGACTTGCTCCCACTCGAGGCCAAAGCGGGCCAGGTATTTTTTCAGGCGGTCGGCGTCATTCGGCTTCGCCTTGCCAAGGCGCGAGGCTGCGAACAGCTTGCGGCCGGCATCTGACATGGTCTTCGACTGGCGGCAAATTGCGATTACCGATTCGAGCTGCATGCGGTCGAACAGGTCGATCTGCTCGAGCGCTTCTTCATCGAACAATCCGTCGAGGGTCACGGTTGCTTGCCTGCCTTCCGCGAGAGGACGCCATTGGCGCTGCAGGCGCGCCACTTCCGCTGTGACGATCGGCGTTGTGATGCGCCCGGCATCGGCCAGCGTTGCCATGCGCGTGACGGAGGCCGACAGGTCGCGGAAGTTGCCGTTCCATAGCGCGTCGGGCGATGCCGCAAAGCGCATGTACTGCTGGCGCGCTTCGGTATTGAAGCGCACCATGGAGCCGTTCTCCGCGCCGAATTGCGCCAGCAGATAGTCCAGGTTTGGCTCGATGTCTTCCGGACGATCGCCCAGTCCGGGCAGGGAATAAGTCCACAGGTTGATGCGGGCGAACAGGTCTTCGCGGAAGCGGCCTGCTGCCACCTCGCGCGCCAGGTCGCGGTTGGTGCCGGCGATCAGCTGGAAATCGCTGCGCACCTCATGATCGCCGCCCATCGGCAGGAAGCGCTTTTCTTCGACTGCCTTGAGCAGCATGGCCTGCTCGTCGAGCCCCAGTTCGCCGATCTCGTCGAGGAAAAGCAAGCCTTTGTGCGCCGTACGCAGCAAGCCAGGGCGATCTGATGCCGCGCCGGTGAATGCGCCCTTCACGTGGCCGAACAGGGTCGAGCCGGCGCCGTCGCCATGCAGTGTGGCGCAGTTGATCTCCACGAACGCACCGTCGAGCTGGTGGCGTGCTTTCTTCAATTCGTACACGCGCCGTGCCAGGAAGGACTTGCCCGCGCCGGTCGGTCCCATCAGCAGCATTGGTGCGCGCGAACGCGCGGCCACGTGCTCGATCTCGTCGATCAGGAGGTTGAAGTGCGGGTTGCGGGTGGCGATGCCGGATTTCAGGAATTCCACGCCCTCGCGCTGCGCATTCGAGAAACGCTGGGCGATCTGGTCGTAACGCGACAGGTCCAGGTCAATCAGCACGTAGTCGCCCGTCTTGCCGGGCGCCGCGCGGCGTGGCGGGGAGGTCTGCAGCAGGCGGCCCGGGAAGTAGCGCGCTTCCGTCATCAGGAACAGGCAGATCTGGGCGACGTGGGTGCCGGTAGTGATGTGTACCCAGTATTCCTCGTTCTCGGTATCGAAGTGGTAATTGCGGGCGAAATCGAATAGCTGGCTGTAGACGTCCTCGAAATCCCACCAGTCGCTGATCGGCAGCGTGTGGCGCTGCACGACGGTTTCCGGCGAGATGGCGTGCATATCCTCTTCGACCTGCCGCGCCAGGCTGTCGTGATGCGCGCTGGCCAGCAGCTCGAACCGGTCGACGACCAGGTCTTCATGCTGCAGCAGGGAGACGCTGGGGCGCCATTTCTCCCAGCGCGCGGCAGTGCGTGGCCCGCCGTCCAGCTGCGTGCCGAGGAAACCGAGGATGACGATCTTCTTTTTCATTGCGGATAAATGTTTATCTTTCCAGATAATTTACCACAATCATTGATTTCCATGAATCTATATTTATCAATGACTTAGCAAGCTGGCACACCCTTTGCAATAGAAGAGATACGCAAAGACGAAAGGAGATCAAAATGGCGGAATCACAAATCAAGGCTTGGACCATCAGCGCCGGCGCAGTCGGCAAGAAACCCGTTAAGCGCAGCTACGGCGTGCACACGGCGATGAGTATTTCCACCAGCCGCCGCCACACGACCGTCAGCTGGCATGCCGAGCCGCTCCCCGGCAAAGGCCGCACGGTGTGGAATGGCGTGGTCTCCACCCTTGTCGGCGCAGATTAATCGTTAGAAGATGAGAATTATGATGAAAGATAAAGAATTCGAAGTGATGGAAGTGTCGGGCGGTAGCCCGGTGAAGATGTGGACCAAGGGCGTGCCGGTTGAATCGGAAGCGCGCCAGCAATTGGCCAACACGGCCAAGATGCCTTTCATCTACAAGCATATTGCGGTGATGCCGGACGTCCACCTGGGTAAGGGCTCGACCATCGGTAGCGTGATCCCGACCCTGGGTGCGATTATCCCGGCGGCGGTTGGCGTGGATATCGGCTGCGGGATGATGGCCGCCAAGACCACCCTGAATGCGCGTGACCTGCCGGATAACCTGGGCCCATTGCGTAGCGCGATCGAGAAAGCGATCCCGCACGGTTTGACGCCGAAGTTCCGCGGCCGCGACCGCGGTTCGTGGGAGAACCCGCCTTCGGCCGTGGACGTGGCGTGGGGGCAGTTGAAGGATGAATTCGACGTGATCTGCGAGAAAACGCCGAAGCTGAAGAACACCAACAACTACCGCCACCTGGGTACCCTGGGTTCGGGTAACCACTTCGTTGAAGTGTGCCTGGACGAGGAAGGTTCTGTGTGGTTCATGCTGCACTCCGGTTCGCGTGGTGTGGGTAACGCCATCGGATCCCACTTCATCGAACTGGCGCAGAAGGATATGCGCACCCATATCGCCAACCTGCCGGATAAAGACCTGGCCTACCTGGAAGAGGGTACCCAGCACTACGACGATTACGTTGAAGCGGTAGGTTGGGCGCAGAAGTTCGCCCGCATGAACCGTGAAGTGATGATGCAGAACCTGATCGCCTCCGTGCGTACCGTCATCACCAAGCCGTTCCAGACGCACGTGGAAGCAGTGAACTGCCACCACAACTATGTGCAGAAAGAGCGCCACTTCGGCAAGGACGTGCTGGTGACCCGTAAGGGCGCGGTGTCGGCGCGTGAAGGCGAGCTGGGGATCATCCCGGGCTCGATGGGGGCAAAGAGCTTCATCGTGCGTGGTAAAGGCAACCCGGAGAGCTTCAACAGCTGCAGCCACGGAGCCGGCCGTACCATGAGCCGTAACGAGGCGAAGCGCCGCTTCTCGCTGGAAGACCAGGTGAAGGCGACCGAAGGCGTCGAATGCCGCAAGGACGAAGGCGTGATCGATGAAATCCCGATGGCCTACAAGGACATCGAGGCCGTCATGAAGGCGCAGGAAGAGCTGGTTGAAGTTGTGCATACCCTGAAGCAGGTGGTGTGCGTTAAAGGATAAAAACAAGGATAAGAACAAAGAAATGATTGAAATTGATGGTTCCCAAGGGGAGGGCGGTGGCCAGGTGCTGCGCAGCGCGCTGACGCTCTCGATGATTACCGGCCAGCCGTTCCGCATCTCGAACATCCGCGCCAACCGCTCGAAACCGGGCTTGATGCGGCAGCACCTTGCCTCGGTCAAGGCGGCTGCGGAAATCTCCGGCGCGAAAGTAGAAGGCAATGTGCTGGGTTCTACAGCCTTGTCGTTCACGCCCGGCCCGATCAAGGCTGGCGTGTATGAATTCCAGATCGGTACCGCCGGCAGCTCGACGCTGGTACTGCAAACCGTGGTGCCGGCGCTGCTGTACGCGCAGGGCGAGTCTGTGGTGCGCGTCAGCGGAGGCACCCATAACTCCAAGGCGCCGCCGGCGGAATTCCTGCAGCGCGCCTATGGCCGCGCCATGGCCGACATGGGGGCGCAAGTCGAGTTCCACCTGGAGCGCACCGGATTTTATCCGGCTGGCGGTGGCGCCGTGCGGGCCACCGTCCAGCCGCTGGCTGCCTGGCGCAAGCTTGCGCTGGAGGAGCGCGGTGAGCGGCGCGAGGCCTATGCGGAAAGCCTGGTGGCTGCCGTGCCGGGCGGCGTGGCGAAGCGCGAGCTCGATTGCGTGGCGAGCGCCATGGGCTGGTCCGGCGACCAGTTGCGTTTCCGGACGCTGCCGGATAACTGGGGCCCGGGTAACGCGCTGCTGATTACGCTGGATCACGAACACGTGACGGAAGTCTTCGTCGCCTTTGGCGAAAAGGCTCGCCGTGCGGAGGAAGTGGCGCGCGATGTCGTGGCGCAGGCCCGCCGTTTCATCGCTTCGGGCGCTGCCGTCAGCGAACATCTGGCCGACCAGCTGCTGGTTCCGATGGCGCTGGCCGGCGGCGGCAGCTTCACCATGGACGTGCTGTCGCAGCACACCCGCACCAACGCAGAAGTGATCGCGCGCTTCCTGCCGGTCTCTATCACGTTCGAAAAGCGCGATGCGTGCAGCTATTGCGAGGTAAAACGTGGATAAGCTGGTGCCGCATCCGCGATTTTGCGGAAGGCCGCCATGCCCGCAGCTTAAGCTCATGGAGCAGGAAGTCCGCCGATCTTACTGGCGCTACGCGGACGCCCATATTTTTCCCCAGACCGCCCTTCGCGCCGATGTGATCATACAGCGCTATACGATATATCCACGGCCATACTATGTGGATATGCTGAAGACTTGTGTCGATTGCGAGCACGCATTCATCTTCTATGCGCAAGAGCAGCGCTACTGGTACGAAACTTTGGGCTTTTATATCGATGCCGATTGCGTGCGTTGCGTCGCCTGTCGGCGCAAGCAACGTGAGGCCAAGCGCCATGCAAAGCACCATGCAAAGCGCTATACGGAACTGCAAGCGCGCGCCTCGCTGTCACGCGAGGAGATGATGCATTTGGTGGATGACTGTATTTTCCTGTTCCAGCAGGGGAAGCTCAAGAAACCGTCGCTTCTGGCCAGGATCGAACACGCCGCTGTGAAGCAGATTCCTGACTACGAAGGGACCGGAACGCTCCAGCTATTGCTGCAAAGCACGCGCACGATTGGCGAATTAGCTAGCTAATTTGATTACTCCGTGGCAAAATTTGGCCTCGT
Source organism: Pseudoduganella sp. (assembly GCA_036402315.1). GTDB lineage: Bacteria > Pseudomonadota > Gammaproteobacteria > Burkholderiales > Burkholderiaceae_D > Rugamonas. The sequence goes on from DASWTB010000229.1 coordinate 8,497, forward strand.
TGTATTTAATATAACTTTGCCGGACCCGCCATGAACAAAAAGACTTTGGCCAAGATCGCCGCGGCAGTTGTTGTCGTTGCCGGCGGCGCTCTCGCCTACCGGGCTTTTGGCTGGGGCGCCATGAATGGCCCTGTTAACAGCCTGAAGATCGACCTGTCCAAGCCGGACGCCCTGGTCGTCACGAAAAGCCTTTCCACCCTGCCGCGCGATTTGCTGACCGTGCCCCTGGCGCGCGACGTGCTGCGCGAGGACTTCCTGTTCTATTACGAGCAGACCGAAGACCGCCTGGGCCTGAAGGGCAGCCTGCGCCGCATCGCCTACGAGCATGAGCTGGGCTGGGGCGACCAGTTGATCCGCATGGTGCTGGACGAACCGGCGGAAGTGGCCATGTGGCGCGATGCCGATGGCTCCCTCAAACACTATGTGATCTCCGTTTCGCGCGGCAAGCTGGCGCGCGTGCTCGAAGAAGCGGGCAAGGTGGCGCTGAAGGATACGCAGCTCACCATCGCCGGCGAATTGCGCGTCGACGGCGACAAGGTGCCGGTCTACGCATTGAACTACGCCTACCAGCGCAACCTGCTGTTCGCCGCGCACGGCGACCGCATGGTGATCCTGTCCCATCCCGGCATGCTGTACGGCGCCGACCGCAAGGTGAGTGACGACAAGGCGCAAACCACCGTTACCAAGCTGTTGGCGAAGAACGCCGCGCAGCAGAAGGTCTTCCACGACCAGTTCCATTTCGAGAAAGCGGCGCAGGACGGCCACAGCATCGCCATCAAGGCCGATTTCCTGTCCTTCGGCTACCAGCCTTTCTTCGGCGGCCTGGAAGCGTTGCGCTTCGATTTCAGCAAGGGCGCCTGGCGCTCGCAGGTGCTGCTCGATGCGGCCAAGCTGCCGAAAGAAGGCTATGACAGCAGCGCGCTGTGGAGTGCGCTGCCTTACAACCCAAGCAGTTGCTTTACGCTGCCGGTGGACTGGACCAGCCTGCAGCCGGTACTGAAAAGCATAGGCGGCAAGACCAGCCAGCCGGTGCTGCCGCTGGCGACCGAGCTGAGTGGTCCTGTCGCTGCCTGCTGGTACGGCAACTCCCGCCTGCATACGCCGGTCTTTGTCGCCAACCGCGCAGGGGGCAATGAAGCCCTATTCGAAAGCCTGTTCCAGACCGCGATCCGCGATGGCAAGGGCGTCCAGAAACAGCAAGGCAAGAAGGGAGAATTGCGCTGGACCGGCGCGGTCTCCACTCCGCAGGGCGGTACCACGCCGACGCTGGCCATCAGCGGCAACACCGTGGTGTTCTCGGCGGACGGCAAGCTGGTCGACCAGGTACTGGCGGTGAAGCGCAAGGAACTGCCGGCAGCGTCTGACCTGCTGCCGGATGCCAAGCACACTGTCGGCCTGATTGCGCCTGCCTCGCTGGCCAAACTGATCGAAGAAGAGAGCTTCAACACCTTGCCAGGGCGGAGCGAGCCTGTGCTGCGCGGTGCAGTCGATGCTCACCTGGTGCCGCGGTTGCAGGCCCTGAAGAAATACCCGCCTTACCGCATGGTGCTCAAAACCCTGCCGGACAAAGGTGTCTCGTGGCAGCCGCTGGAATGGCAGGCAGCAGGCAAATGAAGCGCCGCAGTACCCTGCGCCTGCTGGCCGGGTGTGCCGCTGCCGTAGCTGCGCCTCCGGTGCTGGCGCTGACCAGTGCCAAGGATGCGCAGGTACGCCTGTCGCAGGCACAGTCGCGCACCTTCCAGGCGTGGATGCTGCGCATCATCAGCGCCCAGGTCGAACAAGGACCTTCGCCGCGCTGGCAGCACCGCGACTGCGCGGGCCTGGTGCGCTTTGCCGTCAACGAAGCACTGTCCGTGCACGACGCCAAGTGGATGCGCGCCAACGGCATCGCCAGCGACCGCCGCCTGCCGCCGGAACTGGACCTGACGCCGCAGCAGGCGGCCCTGCGCAACCGCTGGGTGCAAGGCGAGGGCAAGATAGGCCACTTCGTCACGGCGCTGGCGCTGGTACAGCACAACAGCCGCTTCGTGGCGCGTGAGATCAGCCAGGCGCTTCCAGGCGACCTGCTGTTCTACGACCAGGGCGACGAACAACATCTGATGGTGTGGATGGGGGCGCATATCGCTTACCACACGGGCACCGTCACTCCAACCGATAACGGTCTTCGTACCGTCGATATTCAACAACTAACGACATGGAAGGACACGCGGTGGCAACCAGCGGTCAACAATCCCAACTTCGCCGGCGTATTCCGGCTGTCATTTCTGTCCTGAAGCTGTGCCTCGCAGGCTTGCTGGCGCTGACCGCGCTGGCAGGTGCGCAAGCACAGGAGGCGCCATCGAGCGGCTACACGCTGTTCAAGGGCGAGCCGTTCTTCCTGCTGTCCGATGCCAGTTATGGCAGCGCGGACGAAGCGCGCGTGCGCCTGGAAGTGCCCGGACGCGACTTCGGACGCTCCCAGCTTGAGCAGTATTCCGGCGCCGACATCGTGGTGTACCGCGTGCCGCAGCCCTTGGAATTCCTGAAGAAGCAGCGCAACCTGCACCGGGTGCAGGTGGATGGCAATTACCAGGGCGAGGGTCTGGCCAATGCCCTGAGCTTTCTGTGGGACAGCTGGTGGAAGCAATCGCGCCTGGCTTGGCGCCGGATCTTCTCGTCCGAGGCACGCCACGCGGTGACCACCAACCAGCCCAAGCTGGCGACCAACGGCGAAGCCATGAAGCGCGCGACCGTGTTCGCCAACAATCCGCAGTACAAGCCGATCAAGGGCTTCGAGATGGTGGACAGCTTCCGCTATCCGATCTGGCAGGCGAAGGCCATTGAACCGCCGAAAGGCGTGAAGATGGACGGCTCCAGCAGCGAGTTCATTGCCGGTAACAGCGGCAATGTGATGATCCCGGTCGGCAAGCGCAAGCCGGGCCTGTACCTGGTCGAAGCCATTATCGGCCAGCACCGTGCGACCACGCTGGTGTTCGTTTCCGACACCATGGCGGTGACCAAGGTGTCGTCCGGCCAGATGCTGGTATGGGCAGCGCGCCGCGACAATAGCGCCGCCGTGGCTGATGCCAATGTGATGTGGACCGATGGCACTGGCGTGCTTCAATCGGGCCAGACCGGCAAGGATGGCGTGGTGTCGATGGAGCGCAGCAGCCCTGAGCACACCTACGTGATCGGCGAAGACCGCAGCGGCGGCGTGTTCGTGTCGGAGAACTTCTACTACGACAGCGAGATCTATAACACCAAGATGTACGCAGTGACGGACCGTCCGCTGTACCGTCCGGGCGACGAAGTGAACGTCAAGTTCCTCGGCCGCGAATTCAAGTCGGCGCGCCTGTCGCAGGCCGCCGCTGCGGCGCCAATCGGCCTGACCGTGTTCGATCCGAACGGTACGCCGGTGCTGACGCAGACCCTGCAACTGTCTCCTGAAACGGGCACGGAAACCCGCTTCCGCCTGCCGGAGCAGGCCACCGCTGGCGGCTATGAGCTGCGTTTCAGTTACAAAGACGGCTTGTATGGTGCAGCCTTCCGCGTTGCGGAATACGTCAAGCCGCACTTCGAGATCAATGTCCAGCCGTCCAAGCCGGAATTCAAGACCGGCGAAAAAGTAAGCGGCACCATTTCGCTGCGCTACCCTGACGGCAAGCCGGTAAAGAATGCCAAGCTGTCGCTGTCCCTGCGCGGCCAGCAGAACACTATGGTCGAAGGCGAGCTGCGTTACAGCGGCATGTTCCCGGTGCAGCTGAAGACCGAGGAAGCCGAGACCGATCGCAGCGGCGACTATTCGTTCACGCTGCCGCCGGCGTCCGACCCGTCGCGCTACGTGCTGACCGTGATGGCGACCGACGGCGCGGCTTACCGCGTCAAGGCGACGCGTGAGCTGATGATCGAACGTTCCCTCACCAGTTACCAGCTGAAGGCGGCGCGCTCTTTCTCTGAGCCGGGCCAGCAGGTGCACTTCGACCTGGTGACGGATGGCCAGGGTGCAGCACGTCCTGTGCGCTGGGAGATGGTGCAGCTTGAAAAGCAGGAAAAGACCGAAGGCAAGTTCGATCCGGCTGCCAAGGGCTGGGACGTGACCTTTGCCAAACCGGGCTCCTACCAGCTTTCGCTGCGCGACGAACGCGGCAACCTGCTGGCGGGCGCCAGCCACTGGGTCAGCGGCGAGGGCCTGCAGGCGGCGCCGGGCAGCATCGAGATCGTGATGGACAAGGTGCGCTATCGTCCAGGCGAAACTGCCGAAGCGCTCGTGACCTTCTCCGACCCGGTCGACCAGGCCCTGTTGACCATGGAGCGCGACAAGGTCGAGCAATACGGCTTGATGAACGGCGGCGCCGGCTGGTACCAGGCCAAGCGTGTGGCGAAGAACCAGTGGCGCGTGCGTATTCCGGTGAAGGAGGAGCACGGCCCCAACATGACCTTCTCCGTGGCGTATACCCGCAACGGCGACTTCGTGTTCCAGAATGCCGGTTTGCAGGTGATCGAGCCGCGCATTGCACTGAGCTTCAAGACCGACAAGGAAGTCTACCAGCCGGGCGAAAAAGTCACGCTGGACGTGACGGCGCAGATGGATGGCAAGCCGCTCTCCACCCTGGTGACGCTGGGCGTGGTGGATGAAATGATTTACGTGCTGCAGCCGGAGATTGCACCCGATATCGCGGACTTCTTCTACCATCCGCGCCGGAATAACGTGCGCACCACGGCCAGCCTGTCCTTCATCAGCTACGACATGGCGCAAGGACGCCGCGAGAACGTGCCGGCACGCCATAACTACAATGAGCGTGGCGTGAAAGTGCTGGAGCGTCCACGCCGCGACAATATCGATACCGCCTTCTGGGCGCCGTCGCTGAAAACCGATGCGGACGGCAAGGCGCGCGTGACCTTCACCATGCCGGATGCACTGACCCGCTGGCGCATCACCGGCCGCGCCATGGATGCCCAAGGCCGCGTCGGCCAGCGTACCGGTTACCTGCGCTCCGACAAGTCGTTCTACGCCAAGTGGACGTCGCCGGACTGGCTGCGTACTGGCGATGCGCCGCGCGCGTCGATCGCTATTTTCAACCAGACCAGCGAGACGAAGGCGCTGGAAGTGTCCCTGTCGGGCGGCCCGCAGCCCAAGGTGGAGAAGCTGTCCGCCAAGCCTGGCGTGAACTACGTCGAATTCCCGGTTGCAGTTGGCACCACGCCGCTGCGCCTGGAAGTGAAACAGGACGGCAAGCTGGTCGATGCGCTGGACACCAGGGTGCAGGAGCAGCCTGCCGCCTGGAGCAGCCCGCGCAGCATGAGCGTGGCGCTGACCGGCACCGACAATGCGCTGAAGCTGCCGGCTGATGCACGCAACATCCGCGTCTCCTTCGCGCAAGGCGCCGCCGGCCACTTCGCCCGCATTGCCGATGACCTGATCGATTATCCGTATGGCTGCGTGGAGCAGACGGCCAGCCGCCTGATTCCGCTGACCATGGCGGCGCAAAGCATGCCGCCGGATGCCGGTGCGGTACGAGAGCGCCTGATGGCGATCATGCAGGCGCAGCGACTGCGCCTGGTGCAGATGGCTGGCCCGAACGCTGTCTTCAGCTGGTGGGGCCCGGCGACGCAGGGCGACGCGCTGATGACGTCCTATGCCTACTACGCCGACTGGTACGCCTCGCGCGCGCTGCGCCTGGACCTGCCGGGCGAGCACTGGAACAACCTGGTCAGCGTCTACTCCGAGCATGGCAAGAACAATGCCCCGCTGGAACGCGCCATGAGCCTCTGGATGATGCATGAAATGGGCTTGCCGACCAAGACCCTGGCGGAAAGCCTGGTGGCCGATGCCGCCAGCCTGGAAGTAGGTTCCACGCCGCGCAAGCAGGGCGTTACCAGCAGCGTGCTGCTCGCCGATGGCCAGGACAGCGTCACCCGCGCCATGGCGGTGGGACTGACCTCCGTCGTCGCTGCGCAGAACGGCATCGCCTTGCCGGCATCGCTGCAGCAGCAGTTGCCGCAGGCATGGGCCGCGCTGCGCGCGTCGCCGGCGCCAGTAGCGCAGGCCCTGCTGATGCTGGCCGGAGAACTGCCGGTTGCCCAGGCTGACGCCGTGCTGTCGGCCGTGCGTGCAGACATGCCGACCATGGACCGCGCACTGACCCTGGTGTGGGTGCAGAAGAAGCTGGGCGGTTCGCCTGCCGCAAGGCCGCCTGTCGCCGCGCTGGAAGGCGCATGGCAGCAAGTGGACAGCCGCAGTGGCCAGCCGGTATGGCGCTGGACCGACGCCAAAGCCTTGCCCGAGCAACTGAAACTGGCGCAAGCTGCGCCGGCCGGCACGGTCGCCATCGTGCAGTACGACAGCCGCGCCGTCGAGGCGCACTCGCTGGAGGTGGGTGTCGAGCGCCGCATCCTGCGCATGAAGGCGGGCTCCAAGGGCTACACCATGGAACTGGTCAAGCCGGGCGAAGCACTGCGCACCGACGAACTGTACATGGACGAAATCAAGCTCAAAGCCGGCAGCGCCACGCATCGTTTCGGCCTGCTGGAAGTGGCCCTGCCGCCGGGTGCAATGGTTGAATCGACCACCTGGGGCATGAAGCTGGCGGGCGACGAACCGGTGCAGCTGGAGCGCGCACGCCACGTCGAGCGCCGCGACGGCTATGCCGTGCCGATCGAGCCACTGAGCGGCGAGGTCGTCGTGCGCCACCTGCTGCGCTTCGGCCAGAAAGGCAGCTACACCCTGCCGCCAACCCGCTTCCACCGCATGTACCAGCCGGAGCAGAAAGCGCTCGAAGGCGGCGGTAAAACCATGCGCGCGCTGAAAGTCGAGTAATGCTGCAACGCCTGCTGCCCGCCTTGTTGTTGGCCAGCGCCGCGCCCATCGCGGCGGCGGCCTCACTCGACCTGGCGTGGTGGCGGGACGGCAAGGTGCAGGCGGTGCAACTGCAGCAGCGCAGTGCATCGGCGGTGCAACCGATGGCCGCCAGCACGGAAATCCCGCTTGGCAGCCTGTGGAAGCTGTTCGTCTACGTATATGCGGTAGACAGCAAGCTGCCCATGCCCGACTACAACTGCGGTGGCCGCAAGCAGGAGGAAGTGTATTGCTGCGAGGCCGGTGGCAGCGTAAGCCGCGATGCAGCGCTGGCGCAATCCTGCGGCCTGTTCTTCGTGCCGGAGCGCCTGGGCATTGCCCAGAAGTCGTGGCAGGATTACTGGAAGCGCCGCCTGGGCAGCGCGCCCGCCGGCGAATTTTCCTGGCTGGCCGATCCGGCGCGGCTGGAACCTGCGCGGCTGGTCACGCTGGGCTCCTTGCTGCGCGTGCTGGGCAGCATTCCGGCCGCGAGCCGTGCCGAAGCTGAAGCAGCCTTGCTGCGCGTGGTGCTGGATGGCCGCGGCGCGGGCAGCGTGCGCTGGTTTGGCAGCCAGCTGCGCGTAAAGACTTACTCCTGGCACCATCCCAAGCGTGAGGACGCAAGGCTGGGCGGCGCCGCCGGCTGGCTGGCTGATGGCACTCCCGTATGGTTTGGCGGCAGCGACAGCAGTACCGGCATCTTCCAGAAATGGGCGCCGCAAATCGCTGCTGCACTGCCGCCTGTGCAAGTGGCGGAAGACAGCGGCTGCGTCGTGGTCGACTATTTCAAGCGGTACCCGGTCCGCTCGGTACGCACAACGGAAGGCGTTGCAGCGCCAGGTGCGCTGAATGGTCGCTACGTGGTGCAGTTCGAGAACGGCAAGAGCCTGCCCATTCGCAGCAGCGGTGAGCTGACACTGGTCACCGGGGCGAACGGCAAGCCGCAGATTCGCGGCCGCATGGGCGTGAACGAGTATGTGGCACGCGTGATCGACCGCGAAGCCAGCGCCAACGAATTGGAAGCGGCGCGTGCCTTCGCTATTGCGGCCCGCAGCTACTTGCAGCAGAATGCCCGCCGCGCCGAATCCTGCCAGTTCATCACGGACAGTAGCGCCACCCAGCGCGTCAGCCCCAATCCCGCCAGTGCAGCCGCGCTGGAAGTGGCACGCTGGACCGACCAGCTGGTGCTGGATGGCGCCCAGGTGCGATACCACAGCAGCAAGGCCGGCACCAATGTCCTGGCCTGGAGCGATGCCGAAGCACAGGCGCGTACAGGCAAAGGATTCGACGACATCCTGGCTGCAGCCTATCCCGGCACGACGCTCGCCATCGCAGGAAATACCGGTACCGTTTGCGCGCGGCTCCCAAAAAACGAGCAGTGGCTGGCCTATGTTTTGCCCCGCTGGGAGCGCCTGCTGCGCCGGGAAGACGGCTATGAAGCGCCTGCGCAACTGCCGGCCGTATGCGCGCTTGCCGCGGGAGCGCCGTATTCCGAACAGTCGCGCAACCGCATCTTCATGCGGCCGCTGGCCACGCGCGAGGACCGCATCACGCTGGCCCACGAATACCTGCACATTGGCCTGCGCCGCCATCCGCGCGGACAGGACGAAGACTATGTGGAGCGCTTGGCGCGCCGCCTGAATGACCTCTCACTGGAGGCTATGTGAAGACACGCATCCAATTCGCTTCCGCACTCATGCTGGCGCTGGCCGCCGCACCATTGCTGGCGCAAGAAAAGACGCTGACCGGGCCGGTTGGCGGCTGGAACCGCGCCGGCATGACCGATAAATCCGGCGAGCTGGCCGTGAGCTATCCGTATTCGCTGATCGACCGTGGAGCGCAAAAGAACCGCACAATGATCCGCGGCCAGTTGGCGAAGATCAGTACCAAGCGCCCGTTTCACCAGTTGATTGTGAACGGCAATCCGACGCCGCTCTACACAGACGACGAAGGCCGCTATGCACGTGGTTACGCGTTTGGCCCCGGCTCGAACAGCCTTGAGATCCGATCACCGGACGGCAAGTCGCTGAAGCGCATGCAGTTCTACGAGGCGGACACCAGCCGCCCGCAACCACGGCTGCGCATTATCGGCGCCTGGGACGACAACCAGGCCGAGATCGACCTGCACATCATCACGCCTGACGGCCAGCACGCCTTCTTCGGTCATCCCTTTCTGACCAATGGCGGCGGCCTGGATGCGGACAGCGTTGACGGTCCGGGACCGGAAATGTTCACCATGACTTCGCCCCTGCACGGCACCTACCAGGTATGGGTGAACTACTGGGGCAATTTCGGCAGCTCGGGCTATCACTTTGACGAAGCGACCCGCCAGCGGCCCATTATCACCACGCGTATCACCCTGGTCTTCAACGAAAACACGCCCAGCGAGAAGCGGCAGGACTTCGTGGTCCCGCTGCGCAAGATCGGCGACCTGACCCTTGTTAAATCCTTTGTATATTGAACACATGAAGAAACTCTGCTTCCCGCTGTTGCTGTTGCCCGCCAGCGCCATGGCGCAAGTGAGCATTGAGTCGCCCAAGGGCGGCTGGCGCCATTCGGGCGGCAGCGAGGAGCAATACAGCCAGACTGTGAATTACCCGGCATCTGTCGTGAACATGCAGCCAGGGCAGGCCGAAACGGCACAGATCCGCGGCAAGATCGCGGGCGCCAGCCGGGGCAAACCGGCCAAGCTGATCGTCAACGGCGTGGCCATGCCGGTCGAGTTGCAGGAAGACGGGAGCTTTGCGCGGCCTTACATCTTCGGCCCCGGCTCGAACGGCGTCGAGGTGCGTTCGCCGGACGGCAAGAGCCGCGCCCGCAGCCAGTTCTACGACAGCTACAGCGGCAAGACCAAGTCCCGCTTGCGGGTTGTGCTGTCCTGGGACAGTCCGGGCACTGACGTCGACCTGCACGTGATTACACCCAATGGCGGCCACTCCTGGTTTGGCCAGCGCATGCTGCCCGATGGCAGCGGACTGGATGTCGACGTAACCGGCGGCTATGGACCGGAAATTTATTCCAGCCCGTCTCCGGCCAAGGGCAATTACCATGTCTACGTGAACTACTACGGCGGCAATTCCGAAAAACAGGTGATTACCGTTGCCACGGTGTCGATCATCAGCAATGAGAATACGCCGAGCGAGAAGCAGCAAACCTTCATGGTGCCGCTGCGTGCCCCGGGGGAGCTGACCCTGGTGAAGTCCTTCGTCTATCCCTGATGTGACACCTGCCATGTGACAGGTGTTCCAAACTGGAGCAACTGTCCCGCCGCCAGGGCTGGAAAATCATGGCACGCCGTTTGCTCCTGCATGGGTATTACAACCACACCATGCAGGAGACATCGATGAAACGCCTGATTCTTGCCGCTGCCGCAGCGGCCGCAGTCACCACCTCACTGTTCGCCGTTGCCCACGGCAATGTCACGCCGCAGGGCGTCGATACCACCGGCTTGCCGGTACTGGGCGATAAATGGCGCGATGAGAACCCTTACAAAGACAACAAGCTGGCGCTGAAGATCGGCTCTTCCGCCTATAACCAGAACTGTGCCCGCTGTCACGGCCTGGAAGCGGTATCGGGCGGTATTGCCCCCGACTTGCGCATGCTCGATCGCGATTGCGTTGGCATGCGCAACGAGGCCAAGAAGCAGGCCTGCTACAAGGAAATCGATCGCTACTACCTGACCTCCATCCGCGCAGGCAAGGTGCGTAACGGCGCTGTCTACATGCCGCCATTCGAAGGGGTCTTCAACCAGGAAGCCATGTGGGCCATCAAAACCTACCTGGAAACCCGCCGCGCCACCAACTGATGCGAGGCTGCCATGCTTACCCTGCGCCTGCGCGGTCTCCGCGCCATGCTGCTGATCTGCTGCGCCTTGCTGGTTGCAGTGTTTCCCGTCCGTGCTGAAACCGGCCTTCTGAAGGTCGCCGTCTACAAGGAGTTTGCTCCGTTCTCCGACAATGGCCAGGGCGTGGATATCGACCTGGCTGCAGCCCTGGCGCGCAAGCTGTCGCTGAAACTCAGCCTGCTGCCTTTCCCTGCGGGCGAGAACCTGAACGATGACTTGCGCAATATGGTCTGGAAAGGGCACTACCTTGGCTATGGCCCGGCGGACGTGATGCTGCATGTGCCGGTGGACCGCGCACTGATGGCGTCCAACGACAAGGTGGAGATTTTCGCTCCCTACCATGTCGAAGCGGTGCGCCTGGTGCGCAGCGCGCGCAGCATTCCGCTGTTCGACGGCTTGGCTTCGCTGGCGGATAAGCGTATCGGCGTGGAGCAGGTGTCGCTGGCCGGCATGGTGATGCTGGGGGAAGGGGATGGGCGCTTCCGCGACCAGGTACGCCTGTTCCACACTTCGGCCGAGGCTTTGCAAAAGCTGAAGGCCGGCGAGCTGGATGCCGTGCTGGCGACGCGCTCCGAGATTGAAGCCGAACTGCGTGGCGATCCAGCCTTCCCGGTGGAGCAGGTCAGCTTCCAGCGCCTTCCGCGCGCGGGATGGGCGGTTGGCATGGCAGTACGCAAGGATAATACCGAGCTGGCGCGCAAACTGCAGGCGGCCCTGAATGAGCTGGCGGCCAGCGGTGAGCTGAAAGAGATCTTTGCGCGCCATGGCGTGCACTTGGCCAGGCCATGAAGCGGCAAGTGCTGGGCGGCGCCCTGGCGCTGCTGGCGTCGGCTGCGCGCGGCGAAGGCGAGGGCACTGGCGGCGGCATCCAATCGGTGGAGATTGTCGGCATCGCGCCGGTGGGCGTATTGGCCGTCGAACGCCGCCTGGTTCCGTATGCCTTGCAGCTTGGCGCCTTGCCGCAGCAGGGCGAAACCCTGGCGGAAACGATGGTGCGCACGCTGGCAGGCGTCAACCTGAACGAGGTCTCGGGCAGCCCTTACCAGCATGACGTGACCTACCGCGGCTTTCGTGCTTCACCGCTGCTGGGAACTGCACAGGGCCTGTCGGTTTACCTGGATGGCGTGCGGGTGAACGAGCCGTTCGGCGATGTCGTGAACTGGGACATGCTGCCGGAAGCGGCCATCGGGCGAGTACTTATGACGCCGGGCTCGAACCCCTTGTATGGCTTGAACACTCTGGGCGGCGCGCTGGTGCTGACAACGCGCAATGGGAGGGATGATCCAGGCGGCAGTATCAGTAGCACGGGCGCCAGCTATGGACGCAGGCAGCTGGACCTCTCGCACGGGGCGAGCGGCGTCGATGGCTGGCATAGCTTTATCGCGGCCACGTTGTTCCGCGACCACGGCTGGCGTACCGATTCGCCAGGCAGGCTGGCCAGGCTGTTCGGCAAGATGGGACGAAGCAAAGGCGCGTTGGAGTGGGAGGTTTCTGTGCTCGCCGGCGGCAGCCGGCTGGTAGGGAATGGCTTGCTGCCGGATGGCTTGTACGAGGCGGACCGCCGTTCGGTGTACACCAGCCCTGACCGCAGCCGCAACCAGTTGCGGCAGTTTCAGGCCAGCCTCCGCCAGCGCCTGGATGGCGGGGCGCAGCTCTCGCTCTCCGCTTATGCCCGCAGCAGCCGGCGCGATAGCGTCAATGGCGACGCCGCCGAAGCCGAGGAGGGCGATGGCAGCAGCCTTCCGGCCGCGAGCTTCAACACGGCCGCCACGCGCCAACACAGCCAGGGCGCAAGCGCGAGCTGGCAGCGCGCTGCCGCGGCGCATCGTCTGGCGCTCGGCGCAACCTTCGACCGCAGCAGCGTGCTTTTCGCCCAATACAGCCAGACCGGCGAGTTCACCGCGCGCCGCGAAGCGCGGGCGCTGCCCGGCAGCGAGCGGGAACTGGAAGCTGCGGTCGATGGCACAGTCCAAAGCGCCTCCGTCTTCGCCAGCGACACCTGGACGCTGGCCGAGCGCTGGTCACTGACCGCCTCCACACGCTATGGCCGGTCGCAGCTGGCAAACAATCTGAGGCACGACGACGCCGAGGCGCAGCATGAACGTTTCACGTATCGCAAGCTGAACCCCGCGCTAGGCATCGCCTATCAGGCCGCGCCTGAAACAAGCTTGTTCGCCAACGCCTCCCAAAGCAATCGAGTGCCGACCGTGATTGAGCTGGGATGCGCCGACCCGGACCAGCCTTGCCGCCTGCCGGTGGGCCTGCAATCCGACCCGTACCTGAAACAGGTGGTGTCACGTACAGTCGAAGCGGGAGCACGCTGGAAAAGGGGCGGGCAGCAAGCCTCCCTTGCTTTTTATCGCACTTTCAATAAGGACGACATCCTGTTCCGCACCGCAGGGATTTCCCAGCACGGTTACTTCGCCAACTTTCCCCGTACCCGTCACCAGGGCGCCGACTTCACAGCCGGCCTGCATGCAGGCCGGGTGCAGGTGAACATCGCCTACAGCTTCCTGGATGCCACTTATGGCGCCGACGGCAGCCTGTTCACCGGAACGCGCGATGTGCCGGTGCAAAAAGGCACGCGGCTGGCCGGCCTGCCACGCCACACTTTCAAGCTTGGCGCCGAGTGGCTCGCAACGGATGCGCTGACGCTCGGCGCGACCCTGTATGCCGCCTCGCACACGGTACTGCTGGGCAACGAAGACGGTGGCCGGCCAGGATGGCGGGTAGCCGGCCACACCCTGCTAGGCCTGCAGGCCAGCTACCGCTCGAACGAAAAATGGGAATGGCAGCTGCGCGTCAATAACGCTACCAACCGCCGCTATGAAACGTTTGGCGCAGTTGCAGCCGACTTGTTCTCCGCCGCCCAGCCGCAGGAAGCACGTTTTGTGGCGCCCGGCGCGCCACGCACGGTGACGGCCGGGCTGCGCATCAACTTCTAGAACTGGTACTGGGCGCTGACACCCATCACCCAATTGCGGCCGGGCGCGGCCTCGTAATAGCGCTTGTTGGTGTCGCCGACAATGACGGAGCCGATGTAGCTGCGATCCGTCAGGTTGTTCAGGCGCACAAACTCGCTGATGCGCCATTTGTCGACGGACTGCTTTGCTACCAGGCGCGCATTCAGAATGCTGTAGCCCGGCGCCGGTGCGTCGGCATTGGCATCATCCGCATACACGCGCGCCACGGAAAGCGACTCGAGCGCTGCAGTGAAGTGTTCCCCGCTGGACTTCCAGGCCAGTTCGGCAAACAGGCTGGCGCGCGGCACGCCCGGCAGGCGGGCTCCTTCGCGCACGCTGCCAAACGGCTTCTCATAGGTCGCCTTCAGCATCGTGGCCGCTACGCGTGCGCTGAAGCCTGCACCCAGCTTGCTGTCCAGCGACAGCTCCGCCCCCTGGCGCAGGGTTTCGCTGGCATTGCGGTAACTGGTACGGCCACCGCTCGCGGCATCCACCACCAGTTCGTCGCGCGTGCGCACCTGGAACAGCGCCGCGTCGATACGGGTATCGCCGGCACGCGCTTTGATGCCCGCTTCGAAATGCGTACTGCGTGCAGGACGCAACTTGAAGTTGAAGCCTGCGCCAGTACCGGAGTAGAAAAGTTCGTTCAGGGTCGGCGCCTCGAAGCCGCGTGCCGCTGTCGCGTACAGGTTCATCTCCGGGGTCAGCTTGTACAACACCCCAAGCAGAGGTGTGCTTCGGCTGTAGCGCAGCGCTCCTCTGTCGTTACCGTTGCTCAGGAAGCGATCATCCACCGATACGCGCAAGCGGCTGTGGCGCAGGCCGGCCGTGAACTGCCAGCGCTCGCCCTGCCATTCGGATTGCAGGTACGGGTCGGTGTTGGACACCACATCCTGTTCGTCGCGCCGCAGCTTACCCTGCACACCGAAACTATTGCCGATAAAGTTCTCATAGCCCTTGCGGTCATCGCTTGAACGGCCGTACTCCACGCCCAGCGTGGTGGTCAGCCTGCCGCCCGCCACTTCGCGCATATCCTGCCAATTGATGTCGGTGCCGTAGAAGTCGCGGTCGAAGTCGATCACGCCGCCCGAATGGCTGGCTGGCGCCTGGAACCCTTTGGAAAACGACTGGAACTGGGTCACGCGGCGATTGCCGCCCCACAAGCCGATGTGCAAGCGGCCGGAGTCAAAGCGCTGGTCCCAGCTGGCACCGCCCTGCTGGTGGTCGATGCTTTTACGGGTGTTATAGCGTTCCGCCAAGGTGCGCTTGGGCACTTGGGTATCGGTGGCATCGACTTCACCGGCGCGCGGGTTGCGCTGCCAGGTGGCCCAGGTGACACCCAGCGGATCCTGAGTGTCGTCCTGGCGCAGGCCATTGGCAACCACGACCAGCTTTGCACCCGGCATGGGCGCCATGGTCAGCTTGGCCATCGCCTGGTCGCGCCGGGCGGCGCTGTGGTCGCGGTAGCCGTCGGTATCGAAGCGCGAAGCATCCAGCATATAACCGATGCCGGCGGCGCTGCCCTGTGCGTTCAGGTCGGTCTTGCGCAAGCCGTCGCTGCCGGCGGCAAAGCTGGCCTCCACCGTTGGTGCGCCTTCGCCTTCGCGGGTGAACAGCTGGATCACCCCGCCGGCATGGTTGCCATAGATGGCGGAGTAGGGTCCGCGCATCACTTCGATCCGTTCGGCCATGTCCAGGTTGAAGGTAGCCGCCTGGCCCTGGCCATCCGGCATGCTGGCAGGGATGCCATCGGTGATCAGCCGCACGCCGCGTACCCCGAATGCAGAACGTGCGCCGAAGCCGCGCGCGGAAATCTGCAAGTCCTGGGCGTAGTTCTGCCGGTTTTGCACCACCACGCCGGGAACTGCCGCCAGGGCCTCTGACGCGTTGACGCGCACCTGTCCCTCACGGATGCGCTGCGCATCCAGCACGCTGATTGCCGCCGGCAGGTCGACACTTGGGCGCTCGACTCGGCTGCCACTGATCACGACAACGTCAGGGACTGTGGCGCCTTCAAGGGCCGGACTGTCTGGCGCGGCATGGGCCAGCATGGGAGAAAAAAGGCCGGCCAGCATGGCGGCCAGGGCGTTCAAGCGGATGGGGTGCATTTCAGTCTCCTCGGATCGTTTCAGCGTGCCCGCTGCGCGGGTCTCCCTGACACATAAGCAATATGCCTGCCAAGGTCCCGGACGCACCATTCCGTTCGCTGGCACATCGCTTGCATAAATCATGGACACAACACCATACCAAAGGAGACATCATGAGAGCAATTGTGTTTGCAGCGCTTTGCTTTGCCGGCAGCGCCGGTGCTGCACCATTCGCGTACGTCCCAAACGAGAAGTCGGGTACGATCAGTGTCATCGATACTGCTACCGATACGGTGGTGCGCCAGCTGAATGCAGGCAAGCGGCCGCGTGGCATCGGCAGCGATCCGGATGGTCGCCAGATCTTTGTCAGCGACGCCTCGAGCGGAAGCCTGCTGGCCATTAACAATGCAGCAGGCAGCAGCGTGGCGCTGGCGCTGGGGCGCTCACCGGAGGGCGTCAGCGTGTCACCGGACGGCAAGCTGGTGGCGGTCGCGGTCGAGGAGGGCAATAGCGTGGCTCTGTTCGATGCCGCCACCCATGCCCGGCTGGCCGATATCCCGGTGCAGGGCCGGAATCCCGAGCACGCCGTATTCAGTCCCGATAGCCGCTATCTCTATGTCAGCGCCGAAGAGGCGGAGCAGGTCGACGTGATCGATGTCGCGCAACGCCGCCAGTCAGGCTCCGTGGCCGTAGGCCTGCGCCCGCGCGGCATCGGTTTCGCGCCCGACGCCAGCCGGGTTTATGTGGCTTGCGAACTGGCGAATGCCGTCTACGTCATCGACCTCGCGACGCTGCGTACCCTGGCCACCATTCCGGCCGGGCGCAATGCCAATGGGATTGCGGTACACCCGGATGGACGCAGCGTGTTTGTCTCCAACGGCACGGATGGCAGCGTGATGCGCATCGATACCTCCAGCAATGAAGTCACTGCGACCATCGCGGTCGGCAAGCGGCCCTGGAACATGGCTATTACTCCAGATGGTACCAAGCTGTATGTGGCCAACGGCCGTTCCAACAGTGTCTCCGTGATCGATACCGCCAGCGTGCGCAAGGTGGCCGATATCGCGGTTGGCGAACTGCCCTGGGGCGTAGTGATCCGTTGATTTGCGCAACAGTTGTTCAAGTTTGGAGCAGTTGTTGTTGCAGGGCGCTTCCCGCCAGGAGCAAAAGTGGCTGGCACGGCAATTGCGAATAAGGCAGTACCCACAACCACCCCATATAGAGGACGACATGAATCTCGCCGACATCAGCAAACTGGGCGTCGCCAATCCCTTCAAGACCCGTTACGACAACTTCATCGGCGGAAAATTCGTCCCGCCGGTCAAAGGCGAATACTTCGCCAATATCACGCCGATCACCGGCCTGCCATTCTGCGAGATTGCACGCTCCACCGTCGAGGATGTCGAGCTGGCGCTGGACGCCGCCCACGCAGCCAAAGCAGCGTGGGGCAAGACCTCGCCTACCGAACGCGCCAATATCTTGAACAAGATGGCCGACCGCATGGAGCAGAACCTGCAGCTGATCGCAACTGCCGAGACCATCGACAACGGCAAGCCTATCCGCGAAACGATGGCTGCCGACATTCCGCTGGCGATCGACCATTTCCGCTACTTCGCCGGCTGCATCCGCGCCCAGGAAGGCACGGTGGCGCAGGTCGATTCCGAAACCTATGCCTATCATTTCCACGAGCCACTGGGAGTCGTTGGCCAGATCATCCCATGGAATTTTCCGATCCTGATGGCGGTATGGAAGCTGGCCCCTGCGCTGGCTGCCGGCAACTGCGTAGTGCTCAAGCCTGCCGAGCAAACCCCGGCCTCCATCATGGTGCTGCTGGAACTGATCGGCGACCTGCTGCCGCCCGGCGTGCTGAATGTGGTGAATGGCTTCGGCCTGGAAGCAGGCAAGCCGCTGGCATCGAGCAAGCGCATCGCCAAGGTGGCGTTCACCGGCGAGACCGGCACCGGCCGCCTGATCATGGGCTATGCCGCGCAGAACCTGATCCCGGTTACCCTGGAGCTGGGCGGCAAGTCGCCCAACATCTTCTTTGAAGACGTCATGTCGGCTGACGATGCCTTCTTCGACAAATGCCTGGAAGGCTTTGCCATGTTCGCGCTGAACCAGGGCGAGGTCTGCACCTGCCCGTCGCGCGTGCTGATCCAGGAATCGATCTACGATCGCTTCATCGAGCGCGCCCTGAAACGCGTGGCCGCCATCAAGCAGGGCAACCCGCTCGACCACGCCACTATGATCGGCGCCCAGGCCTCGCAGGAGCAGCTTGAAAAGATCCTGTCCTATATGGACATCGGCCGCCAGGAAGGCGCGCAACTGCTGGCAGGGGGCGAACGCCAGGTGCTGGCCGGCGACCTGGAAGGCGGCTATTACGTGCGTCCTACCGTGTTCAAGGGCGACAACACCATGCGCATCTTCCAGGAGGAGATCTTTGGCCCAGTGGTTTCGGTCACCACCTTCAAGGATGAAGACGAAGCGCTGGCCATTGCCAACGACACCCTGTACGGCCTGGGCGCGGGCGTCTGGAGCCGGGACGGCAGCCGCGCCTTCCGCATGGGCCGCGCCATCCAGGCCGGACGCGTCTGGACCAATTGCTACCACCTCTATCCGGCCCACGCTGCGTTCGGCGGCTACAAGCAGTCTGGCATCGGCCGCGAGACACACAAGATGATGCTCGACCACTACCAGCAGACCAAGAACCTGCTGGTCAGCTACAACCCCAACGCGCTGGGTTTCTTCTAAGGCCGAAAAGGCGAGGCGAAGCATGGATAACGCAATTGCCAGGGTCACTGCGACCGCACCCGCGCTGGAATTCATCGACCAGCTGCACCAGCAGCATGGCCCGATCATGTTCTTCCAGTCGGGCGGCTGCTGCGACGGCAGCGCGCCGATGTGCTATCCGGCCGGCGAGTTTGACGTCAGCGAGACCGACGTCTACCTCGGTAGCCTGGGCGGCGCGCCTTTCTATATCGGGCTTGAGCAGTACGGGTACTGGGAACACACCCAACTGATCGTGGACGTGGTGGCCGGCATTGGCGGCATGTTCTCGCTCGATAACGGCACCGGCAAACGTTTCCTGCTGCGTTCGCGCCTCTTCACCGACGAGGAATGCACGGCACTCGGGAAAATAGACCATAACAAAGGAGACAGGACGTGAAATACATCACTATTGGAATGCTGCTGGGTGCGGCGGCGCTGGCGCAAGCGGCAAGCGTTACCACCACAATGCTGGACAACGCTGCGAAAGACACCGGCAGCGTGCTTTCTTCCGGCATGGGCTCGGAAGGGCAGCGTTACTCGTTGCTAAAGCAGATCAACACGAAGAACGTCAGCCGCCTCGTGCCGGCATGGTCGTTCTCGTTTGGCGGCGAGAAGCAGCGCGGCCAGGAATCTCAGCCGCTGATCTACAACGGCAAGATGTTCGTGACTGCTTCCTATTCGCGCATCTTCGCCATCGACCTCAAGACCGGCGACAAGCTGTGGAAGTATGAGCACCGCCTGCCGGAGGCCATCATGCCTTGCTGCGACGTGGTCAACCGAGGCGCTGCGTTGTATGACAACCTGGTGATCTTTGGCACTCTGGATGCGCAGCTGGTGGCACTGGACCAGGAGACCGGCAAAGTAGTCTGGAAAGAGAAAGTGGATGATTACGCCGCAGGCTACTCGATGACCGCCGCACCGTTGATTGCGAACGGCGTGCTGCTCACCGGCGTGTCCGGCGGCGAATTCGGCATCGTCGGCCGCGTTGAAGGCCGCGATCCCAAGACCGGCGAACTGCGCTGGTCCCGCCCGACCGTTGAAGGCCATATGGGCTACAAGTACGACAGCGAAGGCAAGGCAACCGAGACCGGCGTTACCGGCTCGGTCAACAAGTCCTGGCCTGGCGAGTTGTGGAAGACCGGCGGCGCTTCGACCTGGATGGGCGGCACCTATGATCCCAAGACAGGCCTGGCCTATTTCGGCACCGGCAATCCGGCGCCATGGAACAGCCACCTGCGCCCTGGCGATAACCTCTATTCCTCGTCCACCGTGGCACTCGATCCAAAAACGGGCGCCATCAAATGGGCTTACCAGAACACGCCGAACGATGCCTGGGACTTCGATGGCGCCAATGAATTTGTCACCTTCGACATGGATGGCAAGCGATACGGCGGCAAGGCCGACCGCAATGGTTTCTTCTACGTGATCGATGCGAACGACGGCAAGCTGCAGAACGCTTTCCCCTTCGTGCGCAAGATCACCTGGGCCAGCGGCATCGACCTGAAGACGGGCCGCCCGAACTACATTGTCGAAGGCCGCCCTGGCGACCCGACCAAAGGTGAAGAAGGCAAGAAAGGCACGTCGGTGTTCGCTGCGCCTGCCTTCCTCGGCGCCAAGAACCAGCAGCCAATGGCATACAGCCCGCAGACAAAGCTGTTCTACGTGCCTGCGAACGAATGGGGCATGGACATCTGGAATGAGCCGATCAGCTATAAGAAAGGCGGTGCCTATCTTGGCGCAGGCTTCACCATCAAGCCGCTGTTCGACGACTACATCGGCGCGCTGCGCGCCATCGATCCCAAGACAGGCAAGATCAAATGGGAGGTGAAGAACAACGCGCCGCTGTGGGGTGGTGCGATGGCGACTGCAGGCGGCTTGGTGTTCTACGGCACGCCGGAGGGCTACCTGAAAGCGCTCGATGCAGCGACCGGGAAGGAGTTGTGGAAGTTCCAGACTGGCTCCGGCGTCGTGGCGCCACCGATCACCTGGCAGGACGGCGGTACGCAATACGTGGCCGTGGTCTCTGGCTGGGGCGGCGCAGTGCCGCTGTGGGGCGGCGAAGTGGCGAAGAAAGTCAACCTGCTCGAACAGGGCGGCTCGGTGTGGGTCTTCAAGCTCGCACCTAGGTAATCCGATCTCCATGTGTTGCATTGGCGGCCTGCGGGCCGCCTTTTTTTTGAACAGCGCTGATCCGATATGGCACAGCTGAGCACAACGATTTGCCGTGCCGCCCCAGTGGGCGGTACCGGCACGCTAATTGCCCTGTCCCTTGTGCAGCATCCATTAATCAAACCGAGGAGACAACAATGAAGAAGATCATGCTTGCCGCTACTGCCGGCGCAATGCTTGCCCCTGCCGCCTACGCTGTGGAAATCAAGGCAGGGGACTGGAATGTCAATGTTGGCGGCATCGTCAACGCCTACTACACGCACGTGTCATGCAGTGGCGATGCCGTGGGCGGACTGGCGCTGGCTACCGAGGGCATTGGCTGCGGCGGCGAGGATCGCCGCACCACCATCGGCAACGGTCTGCTTCCGAATGGCCTGGTAACGTCAGCCACCACGAAGCAGTCGGGCTTTGACATCAAGGCGCATATCGGCATCTATCACGCCACCGCGACCGACAGCGCCATCGCACAGAACAGCGAGGTCGACGTGCGCCAGGCTTACTTCAGTTTCGGCAATGCGGAGCTGGGCACCTTCAAACTGGGCCGCGATAACGGCATCTTCGGCGCCAACGCCATCTTTGGCGACATGACGCTGATCGGCGCAGGCGCGCCGGTGCAGGCCACGCAGCGGGGCCGCGTAACTCTCGGCCACATCGGCGCCGGCTATGCCTACGTCGGGTACTATGGACAAATGGCTTACAGCTCGCCCAAGCTGTCCGGATTCAGCGTTGATGGCGGCGTGTTCAATCCCGTAACTGACTCGCCAATCGTTTCGGCATCGCAGTATTCCACCCGTTCCAATCCGCAGGTTCAGGCGCAGCTCACATATGCAGATGGCCCGTTCAAAGCCTGGGTCGGCGCCAAGTCGCAGAAGTTCAAGGGCGTGGCAGCGGGAGCCAGTGACTTCACCATGTCGGGATGGGAGGCCGGAGCATCGCTGCAGCAGGGCGCCTTCGGCTTGCTGGCGAACTACCAGGGTGGCAAAGGCCTCGGCGTACTGTCTGATGCGGACCAGGGCGATGTGTGCAGCAAGCACTGGCTGCTGCAGGGTACCTTCAAGGCCAGCGAAAAGCTGAAGCTGGGCCTGGGTTATGGCATCAGCAAAAACGAAGACAACACCGCCGACACGAATGGCTTGAAATCGAACGCCAACCTGACGGCTGGCGCCTACTATGCACTGACCGGCGCCATCACCCTGGTTGGCGAGCTGGGACAGACCCGCTCGAAATCCTTCACCGGCGGCGAGGCGAAGATGAACGGCGCCGCCTTCGGCGGCATCCTGTTCTTCTAAGCGGGCTATTTGAGATGGGGCAGCTTGCGGTAGATCGTGTTGCGCGAAACGCCCAGGGCGCGCGCCGTGGCGGAGACGTTGCCGCCATGCGCCTCCAGCGTGCGCACGATCAGGGTCTGCTCCATGTCTTCCAGCCGCGCGCCGGCGCAAGGCATGGTTGCGGCGGTGGCGGCCACGCCGGCAAATGCCGCGGCGCTTGCTGGGGCGGGAACACCGTCCGCGGCGATTGCCGCCTGCGCCTCGCGCATGTCGTCAAAGAAGTCGTCCGGCATGTGCTGCAGGCCGATCTCGCCTTCGTCGCCGGCCATGACCACGCCGGTGCGCAGCAGGTTGGTGAGCTGGCGGAAGTTGCCCGGCCATTTGTGCTGCAGGAAGAGCTGCATCAGTTCCGGGGCCACCGTATAGCGCTTGCCGCCGGTGTCGGTGGTGAGGATCTTGTTGACGACCGTCTCAAGGTCAGTACGTTCGCGCAGGGGCGGCAGCTTCACCACCAGGCCGTTCAGGCGGTAATACAGGTCTTCGCGGAACAAGCCTTTCGCCATGCGGTCGCGCAGGTTATGGTTGGTGGCGCAGATCACTTCTACATTCACGGGAATCGACTTGCCGCTGCCGAGCGGCGTGACCATCCGTTCCTGCAGCACGCGCAGCAGGCGAGCCTGCAGCGGGAAGGGCATGTCGCCAATCTCGTCGAGGAACAGTGTGCCGCCATTGGCTTGCAGGATCTTGCCGATTGCGCCCTTCTTGCGGGCGCCGGTGAATGCGCCATCTTCATAGCCAAACAGCTCCGACTCAATCAAGGTCTCGGGAATCGAAGCACAGTTGACCGGCACGAACGGCCCTTGGGCGCGCGGCGAGTCGTTGTGAATCGCTTGCGCCAGCAATTCCTTGCCGGTGCCGGTCTCGCCCATGATCATGATCGGGATATCCTTGCCCAGCACACGGGTGACCTTGTCGATCACGGCTTCCAGCTGCTGGTCGCCAGTGCGCAGGTAGCGCAGGCCGGACAGGCGACGCGCCGTGTGGGCTGGATTGGTCTGCGCCGGGTGGCTTTCCTCGCGCGCCGACATGATCGGATGCTGGAAGTGGTTATTGGCCAGCCGGAGCTGGGCGCGTCCAAACACACGTACGCCGCTGTGCAGGCACAGGTCGAGCAGGCCTGGGGCCGCGGTGCGGTAATGATCGAACAGCGCCGACACCGGCAGCCCGAACAAGGAGCTGAATGTATGGGACTGCAGGGCTGCGAATGACAGTCCAAGCTGGAACAGGCCAGCACGATTGGCTGCGATAAAGCGTCCGCCGGGCGTGAACGAGGCGATGCCCTCCATCAGGGTGCCTATAAATTCAGCACGGGCGTGGAAGTGCAGAGTAATGACGTCTTCAAAGGCGGCGGCGAACAGCTGGTTCTCCACCATCAGGGCCGACATCCGCACCAGGGCCATGGTGTGCTTGTGGAAAGAGCGCTGGTCGCCCGAAACATCGAGCACGCCGATCACATTGCCGGCATGGTCGGTAATCGGCGCCGCGGAGCAGGTCAGGAAGTGGTTGGCTTGCAGGAAATGTTGATCGGCATGCACCAGGGCCGGCTTGGCCTCGGCGATCGCAGTGCCGATCGCATTCGTTCCCTTGCATTGCTCGGACCAGGTGGCGCCGGCCTGCAGGGCCACCCGGTTGGCTTTCTCAAGGAAATCGTCATCCCCCAGCGAATGCAGGATCACACCCTTGGCATCCGTCAGGATGACCATATTGTGGGTGTTCACAATCTGCTGGTAGAGCGTTTCCATGGCCGGCACCGCGTGGGTGTGCAGCAGACGGTTCTGCTCGATGATACTGGACAGGGAGCAGCGGTCGAGCGGGCCAAGGTCCACATCGCTGCACGGATCGAGGCCATACCTGCGTGAGCGCAGGTGCGCCGTCTCGATGATCGCGTTGTTCACATTTGGAACAGTTTCCTGTTGCATGTCTCCCCCAACAGCCTTTGCGGCTTTCTTTAATGTAGCACCTGTGTCAAAACTGAACAAAAGCAGTTCGCCGGATGCGTTGCATTGTTATGCAAGCAAACAAGATGCCAGATAGCCCTTGCGGAGTCGGCGCTCGTCGGCTATAGTTCTGTACCTCGCAACGCAGCGCTGACAAATCAGTAAAGCGAAACGAGAAAAAAGAAGGGGTTGACGAGTTGCACGCTGTACCGCATAATCTCGCTTCTCTGCTGCTGACGAACACAACGCTTCGTCGAACAAACAGGCAGCGATCTTTAAAAATCAACAGTCGATAAGTGTGGGCGTTTGATGATGTGCCCGAAGC